>JAAEOI010000341.1 GCA_024244665.1 Bacteroidota bacterium
CCAATCTTCTGTTGTCCAGTTGGTATTTTCATCATAATCGCCACAGTAAGGCACCAGCAGATCAATCCAGCAAGCAAACTTATCCAATTCTTCCCTGGACAGTGTTACACCACTATGTCCCTTTCGAAGCATTTTCATCATCCGGCTTTTGGCAGATCCGGCATAATAGGGTTTTAGCATTGCAGGTGTTTCCATTACATCCAGCCATCCCAGCACCGTCTCCTTTGGATGCACAATTCCTCCACTGGTAAGGTTCATATAGGAGGCTGACCATATTCTCCTGGAATCCGTACCAAACTGACGGAGGTTCGGTCCAGGAACATACTGTTCTGATGTAAGGCTGAATAAATACTTGTCTTCATGTTTTTTTCCATCATGACAGCTGATGCATTTATCATCCAGAATTGGCTGAATTACCCGGTTGAAACTAAAACCGCCTTCCACATCATAAAACGGCTTTAATTTTTGCACACCCATTTTATCAGCAAGAGTAAGGCCTCCCATTACGGGAGCACTGTTTGGATCTTCATGGCATCCAACACACGAAAAAAATTCACCAGGTTGCAGGGTTGACCAACTTCTCATTGTCTGGACAACATCCCCCAGACTATCAATCAGCTGAAAATAGAAGGGAGTTCTTGCCGGTACTTCAAATAAGGAAGATCCATCTTCATAAACAGGTACCGACCCCCATACTTTCTTGGCATCCCATGTTCCATGCCTGGCAGCTACCGGCATCATGGAATGTCCAGCCCCTCCCGGGCCTCTGCCATTAAAGACCAATCCAATAGCAGCCTGCCTGTACAAAATTTCAACGACCCTTAGTTCTTTCACTGTACCTTTTTCAATTCCCTCTAATCCGGGGCCTTCATATACATTTTTAACATGATAGATACCCGTCTTTTTGGTATAATCAACCAATGATGGTCTTTCAGGCGGTTTGATTCTGGAAGCTAAAGGCATCTGCTGATTACAGGAAACTTTTGCGTCCCATACCAATAGCTCACGTTCACCATCCATATTCATCCAGTAGATACCATAAGGTCTGGGATAATTCCTGTTACCACCATGATAGGCACAGTAGGTGATAAAGAAATTTTCATTATCAATAGGGTATGGAAATTGAAACTGGTCGCCATCCTGCCCATAGGCATCAACTCTTTCAGCTTCAGCTTTTCGGATGGGGGCAACAAGCTGCACACCGTCAGCTTCCTGCCTGCCCTTTGAAGGGTCAATTACCGCCAGTTTCCCACGCGGATGTGCATGATGACCTCCAAGTACGGCCAGAACTTTATTGGTACCCGGAAGCCCCCTGGCATGCAGGATCGCTGTTGGAAAAAACGAATTATTACCATAGTATTCTGTCTGCCTTGTTCCATCCATATTCATCTCAAAAAGTGGCTGGGGAAAAATCTGGGCCCGGTCATTGTAATCCCAGCGCGTATAGATGACTTTTCCGTTATCCATCACTTTAGGGTAATTTGTATGTACCTGGTCATATCCAACTCTCCTGATATGATTACCATCAGCATCAGACAGATACAAATTTGTAACATCCGGCCAGAAGCAGTCCACCGTTTGAACACATCTGGTAGAATTAAAAATGATATTGCCATTGGGTAAATAGGCTGGTTCCACATCGGCAAAACCTAAACCGAAAGTTAGCTGCCGGCTTGTTTTAGCTTCTACATCATACTCATAGATATGATAATCATCCTGATCTCTTGATTCTCTTTTGGAGTAAAGAATAGTTTTACCATCGTAGGAGACATCCGGATCACGTATTACACCACTTTCTGTGCTTTCAATCACTTCTGTTTTACCATAAGTGCCATCCAGTGTAAAAATGCATAACGATGATCCTTTTTTGTAATCCGGGTGATCGCATGATTTCTCACTTCCAGGAGCATCTGTAGGATTTTCCGTGTAAGCGTAATGGCTTCCTCCCAAATCGAAATGTTTGGTAAAAACCAGCTTCCTGTACTTCTCAGGTATTGTTGCCAGTCTGATGGCTCTTCGCTCCTGGCATAAATCGAAATAATAAACTAACCAATCCTTATCCGAAATTTTGCCTCCTTTTTTAAGTTTCTCATAGCCGGATTCAATATGATCTCCCAAAACCGGTTTGAACTTATCTATTACCTCATCCTTTATTTCAGAGTTATCGTCTTCAGCAAACCACAAGTGGATTTTCTCTTTCATATCCTGGTACATCCAATCGGTTGCATAGGGAAAATGGTCATCTGATGAGAAATATTCAATATCAAAAGCTCCATTCTTCAGGCTCTTATCACGAAGACTTAATATGTGATTAACAGCATCATTGCGTTCTTCTTTTTCACCAGCCTCTAACAGGCGAACAGGCCCAAGCAGACCTGAAGGCATCAGCTCGCTTTTGGATGTATAATGGTGTCGTACGGTCCAGGTGAACTGCTGGTCTTCCGGCTTACCGGCATCACCGATCAGCCTGTTGGGCCAGAGGTTTGCAAGCTCTATCTCAAGAGTATTGCTTCCAGGCTTCAGGGCAGCGGAGATATCGATCCGCCACGGAGCAGACCACACAACGCCGAGTTCTTTACCGTTTAGCCTGACACGGGCTATTTCATGGACCGTTCCCAGATCGAGCCAGACTTCTGAATCATCTTTCAGTGATTCAGGCCGATCAAAAGCTTTGCGATAGGTGGCAATACCGGAGTAGTATTTAATTTCATCGTTTTTACTCATGCTCCAGTCATAAAGCCCGTCGAACATAACCATTTCCGGACCACCCCACTCCGGATCGAAACTGACCTGCCATGAGCCATCTAAAGTTGTTACAGGGCTTGCATCGGGGAAATTATCTTTCTCTGCACTCACTGGTGACTCCGGATCCTTTCGTGGGAAAATCACGAAGTAACTTTCGTGCGGAAAAAATTCCAGGGGTATCGTTGTTAAACCATCAGTCAATTTATAATCCGGCAGCTCACGGGTTTTACCGGTAACAGGATCCCACA
>JAAEOI010000342.1 GCA_024244665.1 Bacteroidota bacterium
CACTTTGTATTTTTCTATAATTGAGTACCATTTTTCCGCATCATATCTTCCATTGTATACAACTTGTGAAACTTTGTTCAACCATGGTCCCCATATGCCGTAAACGGTTCCGGTCACCCACCCGGGGTCTGCTGTGCACCAATATACATCATCTTCCCTTAAATCCAGGGCCCACTTGGTGGTAATATATTGCGAGATCATATCGTTGTGAACGTGGGTCACTCCCTTGGGCTTTCCGGTGGTTCCTGATGTATACAGGATAAATAGATCATCTTCAGGATCGACCCATCTTATATTAAATGACTCCGATGCCTTATTTGTCTCTGATTCGTAGCTGACTTCATCTTCATTAAGATTTTGTCCGGCATTGACCAGTACGATGTGCTTGAGTGCAGGTAAATCTTCTTTGATCTCATGTATTCTCTGGCTCAATTCAGGGGTAGTTATGAGTACTTTTGCTTCGCTGTCATGAAGACGGTCCATTACGGCTTCCGGTCCAAATGC
>JAAEOI010000343.1 GCA_024244665.1 Bacteroidota bacterium
TCCCTTCTCCAAAAAGAGTCGGGCTTCCTACCTGTTTAATTACAGATACTCAACATTTGGGCTGATCAAACCCATACTGCCTCCTGAAGCCAGCATTCCCATTTATCAGGACCTCAGCCTGAAGATCAATGTTCCCACTAAAAAGGCCGGGGTATTCTCTCTATGGGCATTGGGTGCCGACAATAATATCACATTTGAAGCTGAAACCGATACTTCCATGTGGAGTTATGAGGGGAACCAAATATTTGGTGAAGCAAGTCAGCGCATGGCAGCTATTGGACTTAATCACCGGTTTATAATTGGGCAAAAAACCTACCTCAACACATCATACGGTCTTACAGGAGATTTCACCAAATATGATGTCGGTATGATGGATATAAATCTAAACCGCTACCCTACTGAGCATATTGATTATGTGAATCATAAACACAGTTTCACATCAAATCTCAATCATAAATTCAGTGCCAGGCATGCTAACCGGACAGGCTTTGTAATAAATAATCTTCACACAAATACAATTTTGAAGTATGCTCCCTCATCAGGTGAAAACCTGATTACTTCTATGGACGAAAACAGCAGCACCATGCAATACAGGGTCTATTCACAATCCAGGTTCAACCTTGGCAACAAGCTGAAGCTAAATGCAGGTATACACGGCCAGTATTTTGCACTGAACAATGAACTGATCGTTGAACCCAGGGTTGGGGTCACCTACCAGGCTACCAACCGGCAAGCTATTACCCTTGCATATGGGAAACACTCAAGACTGGAACCATTAAGCATCTATTTTGCACAGGTGGAAACCGAAAGTGGTATCGATCATCCCAACAGGAACCTGAATCTTTCAAAGGCGCATCATTTGGTACTTGCCTATGACGTCAGTCTGAATCAAAACCTACGGTTGAAGATCGAACCCTACTTACAATTGCTTTATGATATCCCGGTGGTTCAGGACAGCAGTTATTCAACCATTAATATGGAGGCTGACTGGTTTTTTACTGAGAAACTCAATAATTCCGGAACCGGTACAAATCTCGGGATTGATGTGACACTCGAACGCTTCCTTTTTGATGGATTCTATTACCTGATTACAGCTTCCCTGTTTAATTCGACCTACAAGGGGGGGGACAAAATTGAAAGGAATACCAGGTTTAACTCCAACTATGTTTTCAATGTACTGTTTGGCAAGGAGTGGGTGCTGGGCGCCACAAAGAACCGGATCCTGGGCGTCAATGGCCGTCTCAATGTACTGGGAGGACAGAGAATGACACCTGTAGATGAAGAGTTGTCTTACCGCTATGGTGAGATCGTTTATGACCACTCTCGTACATTCGAGGACCAGTTCCCTATGGTTTACCACCTCAATGCCTCCATCAACTATCGCATAAACAAAAGAAAACATTCAAGCATCTGGTCACTTCAGGTCATGAATGTACTTGGTAGCGAGGAGAACTATGGATACAGGTACAATTACCGTACCGATGCCATTGAACAGGATGTGGTAACAGTGGTTGTTCCCAGTATCAGTTACAAAATCGAATTTTGATCACAATCTCTCTTTGTCACGATCAAATAGTTTGGACCCTGGAATCTGATAATACCACATCCGGAGGTTCTGTCGCATCTGTTCAATAATTCACTAAAATATTCAATTAAATCCCATTCTATGCAGCTAAAGAAGAAGCTGAGTTGAACATACTTTTTATTGAGTATTCAGTTGATTCTTCTTAATCATATGGACTATCTCAATCCCTGTAATTGTTCTTCTTGCTGACTCAAATTCCTTGAATCCTATGTCCTGTTGTATCCACTAAATGTTATGTTTAGTTCTGCATTAAACTACAGAAATTAAGGATATAACTCTATAGATGTGACAGAACATCAAGACGTTAATAGTAAACCAAATACTTGACCCGAAAGAGTTTTTAAAGTAACTTCTCTCCTTATTCTTAAAACCCAAGTACTATGAAACGAATTGGACTCATCCTGATGACCATTATTTTAGTCGCTTTACCTATGTTTTCCCAGAATGTAAATATCCCTAATGCAAACTTTCTAGCTGCGCTAATCGAAAAAGGTATTGATACTAATGAAGATGGACTGATTAGTACTACTGAAGCTGAAGTAGCAACCTATTTAGATGTGAGCGCAAAGAATATCTCAGATATGACAGGCATCGAATCATTTATTAATTTGGATACTCTGGTATGCCATAATAACCAGTTAACCAGTCTGGATGTTTCTAATAATATTGCTTTAGAAAGTTTGATTTGTTTTACAAACAGATTGACCAGTCTGGATGTTTCTAATAATATTAAATTATCAAAATTGGATTGCGGGATTAATCAATTAACCAGTTTGGATGTTTCAAAAAATATGGCTTTAACATCTTTATCTTTTGTTGCAAACCAATTAACCAGCATTGATGTTTCTAACAATACTGCTTTAACATCTTTACATTGTCGTGCAAACCAATTAACCAATTTGGACTTTTCTAATAATGTTGCTTTAACATTATTGAATTGCTATGCAAACCAAATAACCAGCTTGAATGTTTCGAATAATATTGCTTTAAAGAGATTATTTTGCTTTGGAAACCAATTAACCAGTTTGGATGTTTCTAATTGTACTGCTTTAGAAGAATTAGATTGCTTTGAGAACCAATTAACCAGCCTTGATGTTTCTAATAATAGTGCTTTATGGGAATTGGGAGTCAGTGATAACCAGTTAACCAGTCTTGATGTTTCTAATAATACTGGGTTATTAGAATTGTGGGTCAGCAATAACCAGTTTTCCAGCATTGATATTTCAAATAATTCTTCTTTGGTATCATTATTCTGCAGTGAAAACCAATTAACCAGTCTGGATGTTTCTAATTGTATTGATTTACTTGAATTGTATTGCTCTGATAACCAATTAACCAGTCTGGATGTTTCTAATAATGCTGCCATAGAATATCTGTATTTATCCAATATGCCAACCTTATATCAAGTATGCGTATGGGAATTGCCTTTCCCTCCAATTAGTGTGAATCTTGATACAACAGGAAGCCCAAATGTTTATTTCACTACTGAGTGTTCTGATAATATTGCACCCAATATTCTGGCAGCTGACAACCTTTATCAACCTGTATATATAGCGGCTACAAGCTCAGAAGATGGAATGATTTATCTGGTTCCCGAGAATACTGAGAAAGATATTGGTATAATTCGAGGTGTAAGTATAGATTCTGTTGAAGCTGTGGCTAATTCTCCTATAAATATTTCCATTTCCAGCTTAGACAATGGTAAATTTTGGCTTTACGCAAGAGATTCTACCGGTAACATTTCCGAACCTAAAGCATTTACTATTATGGGAGTGGGAGTTGACTATAAAAAAGCTGAAAATGTTAGGATTTACCCCAACCCCACTGATGGTATACTAACCATCAATACGGAGAATCCAAATAATACAAGTATCGAAATTACCTCGCTGAACGGTCAAAAGATACTTATTGGAGAGATGGAAGGAACCTCTCACCAACTCGACCTCTCACCATTCCAGAAAGGAGTCTATTTCATCACCATCAGGTCAAAGGACTTTGTAACAATTAAGAAGATCATCAAGTTGTGAGGGAAAGCTGAATGATATAAAGGCCCCAGTTTAATGCTGAGGTTTTTCCATCTACTTGAGAGCACTACTATCTTGATGGAGATTTTGTCAAAATCAGACAAAACCTATCGTAAACCTAGCACAAAAGAAAACCACCTATACAAATGGATGTATAAGTGGTTGATTATTAAGTAGAGAGAGGGAGGTTTTTCACATTGCTTCGCAATGTTCAAGAAGTCAGGAGGGAAGCCTTACAAATGAAAAAAGCCCATTGTTCGCGTTGCTCACAATAAGGGCTTTTTCCCTTTTGTCCTTTTGAAAGCTTGCTTTCAACGTCCAAAATGAAAAAAGCCCTCCAGACTTTGTCTGTGGGCTTTCCTTTTGTAGCGAGAGGGAGACTTGAACTCCCGACCTCATGATTATGAATCATGCGCTCTAACCACCTGAGCTACCTCGCCATCATAAATGTGCTGTACTTTCGGGGTGCAAATATAAAACTTTTTAAGACTATGACAAAGGAGTTTCTTATCACCCGAATGGATGTTTTTTCTTATATTACAGAAAAGGCCATAAGGGAGGAGTGAATGGAAAGCGGAATACAGGAGATGCATAAGGTTTTGGAGCTACTCATATACCTGAGTGCCTTCGGGATTGTTGCTGTAGCTGCACGGAAACTGGCGGGTGTTTTTCAGAAGTTTAAACTGCCCTTGATTTCCGGATTCCTGGTCATAGGGATCATATCGGGTCCGGAGGTGCTTGGGTTGATTGAGCCGGAAACGCTGAATGGACTTAACTTCCTAAATGACGTGGCCCTGGCATTCATTGCTTTCGCTGTGGGATCTGAGCTCTATCTCAACGAACTCAGGAGCCGCATGAAAAGCATTATCGCCATGACCATCAGTCAGGTCGTGGTTACCTTTCTTCTGATGAGCCTGGCCATGTACCTCCTGATGGATGTAATCCCCTTATTTTCCGGGATGAAACTTGGTCCCAGGATTTCCATATCCATGCTGGCAGGGGTGGTGGCCATTGCACGTTCCCCGGCTTCAGCCATTGCGGTGATTAATGAGTTGCGGGCCCGTGGGCCTTTTACCCAGACTTCCATTGGGGTTACTGTGGTTAAGGATTTTGGAGTGGTGATCTTTTTTGCTATAATGTTCACCCTTTCCAAATCCCTGATCCAGGAGGCCGAATTCAGAATGATCTACATTGTCCAGGTCCTTGTTGAGCTGATTGTCGCCTTCGGACTGGGCTTCCTGGTCTGGTTGATCCTGAGGCTGGTGCTGAAAATTAAGGGAATGCTGCCTCTCAAGAAGCTGCTGGTCCTGCTTTCCGGCTTCATGGTATACATGTTTACCCATGTGACTGCCGATCACTCCAACCAGTACCTGGGAATGGAGCTGCATATCGAGCCGTTGCTCACATGTATCATTGCAAGTTTCCTGGTGACCAACTTCTCGGTATACCGTAACGATTTTGTAAAGATTGTGAAGGAGCTGGGACCCTATGTTTATGTGGTGTTCTTCACCCTTACCGGGGCAATGGTTTCTCTAAGTGTGGTTGCGGCTCTCTGGTTCGTGACCCTGATCCTTTTTGGAGCACGGGTGATCTCCCTAATCCTGGCCGGTTACCTGGGAAGCTCCTTTGCCGGTGATCCTCCCCTGTTCCGCAGGATATCGTGGATGCCCTATGTTACCCAGGCCGGGGTGGGGGTAGGGCTGGCAACCATTATTGCCTCTGAGTATCCCGGTTGGGGAGGTGTATTTGCCACAGTGATGATTTCTGTGATTGTCCTCAACCAGATTGTGGGACCGCCACTGTTCAAATGGGCGCTGCACCTGGCCGGTGAGGCCCACGTGAAATCGGATGGTACGGTTGATACGGAGCGCAAGATTCTGATCTTTGGTTGGGAGAGCCAGTCAATAGCTCTGGCCAGGCAGCTTCAAAAACAGAAATGGAACGTGGAGTTTGTGGTGCCCGATCCTGCAGCTGATGTCCTTGGGAATAAGGATTATATAGTACATGAATACTTGGGGCCCGGACACCTGGACCTGAGGAAATTCAGTGCCGAGACAGCCGATACTCTTGTTTGCCTGCTATCCGATGAAGAGAATTATGCCATTTGTGAAACTGCTTATGAGCATTTTGGAACCAAGCACCTGATCACCAGGCTGCATGAGCGGGAGTATTATAAGAAATTTATGAAGATAGACGTGATGGTGGTGGATCCCAATTCAGCCATGGTTTCCCTGCTTGAACACTTTATCAGGGCACCAATAGCCACCTCCCTCTTGCTTGGAATGGATGAAACCCAGGATTCCATCGATATCGAATTGAGAAATTCCGATTTCCATGGACTCACCCTGCGCGACCTCAGGTTGCCTGCCGATGTGATCATCCTCTCTGTAACACGGGGCGATCATCCGATCATTTCTCACGGCTATACCCGGCTCAGACTTGGTGATATTGTAACCATGGTTGGTTCCAATATGAGCCTTGATAAGGTGAGGCTAAACCTGCAGGGCTATTAGATCAACCCCAATCGCTCACCTGGTATTCCGCTTTCTTCAACCATCCAGGATGAACATGGTCATCACCCAGCCGAAATCGGTCAGATCGAAATTCAGGTCGTTTGATTTATCCTCCCTATAAGGTAAAATTTGCACCTCAGTTTTTTTCAATATTTTAAGATGTTATATTGCGGATTCAATTTCATTTTTGGATCACTCTAAAATCCGGTTTGAATGAAAAACAGATTATCTGCAGCACTCCTGTTACTGGGATGCCTTTCTTTTTTTAGCAATGTGGATACCCACAGTAAGGAGGAGGTTTGTTGGTTGGCTGAATTATAGAGTATATTTCGTAAAAAAATAAAAGAGAGAAAATAATTATGGGAAAAATTACTGATATGGTAGCAGGAGGAAGGGTCCTTATTTCGGACGGAGCCTGGGGTACTTTTTTGCACAAGAAGGGATTGAAAGTACAGGAGTGTCCCGAATCGTGGAATATTGAACGGCCTTCGGATGTGGAGGAGATAGCAAAGAGTTACGTGGATGCAGGGGCAGACATTGTTCTGACTAACAGTTTCGGGGGAAGTCCTGTAAAACTGGAGGGATACGGACTGCAGGAGCAGACATTTGAACTGAATAAAGCAGCGGCTGAGATTTCAAAGAGGGCAGCGGGGGAGAGGGCCCTGGTCCTGGGTTCTATGGGGCCTACGGGAAAGATGGTGATGATGGGGGAGATCTCGGAGGAGGAGTTGTTGGAGGGGATGAAAAAGCAGGCCCGTGGATTGGTGGCAGGAGGTGTGGATGGGATTGTGGTGGAGACTATGTCGGATCTTGAGGAGGCAAGGATTACCATCGAGGCCATTAAAAGTGTGACGGACCTGGATGTGGCCTGTACATTCACTTTCTCCAGGACCCAGACCGGTGAATACCGGACCATGATGGGTGCTGGTGTGGCAGAGTACCTGGAGATGACATCCGGGGCCGGGGTTGATGTGGTTGGTGCCAATTGCGGGAACGGAACAGCCGGTATGATTGAAATTGTGAAGGAGATCAGGGCCATTGACCCTGATATCCCTGTTCTGGTCCATGCCAATGCAGGTCTGCCTGAGTATAAGGATGGCAAGACGGTTTTTCCTGAAACTCCCGACGAGATGGCTTCCCAGATGAGGGACCTGGTGGCTGCCGGTGCCAATATTGTGGGAGGGTGTTGCGGAACTACTCCTGAACACATTAGCCATATTGTGAAAATTTTACTCCCACGGACATAGGGGAAAAGTGTTTTATTGCATCTGAATAGTGAAGGGCTTGTTTTGTTACCTAATATTCAAGTTCAATGAAATCAATTCTTTTAATGTCAGGTCTTCTGCTCTTTGCCACGCAGGTTTTCTCACAGACCAAGGTGGTCAGTGGAGAGCTGACTGCTTTTAACAGCTACCCGGTTGCAAATGTAAAGGTCTATTCAAAAAAAGCAAAGGCCACTGTGACCACAGATTCCATTGGAAAGTTTCAGATTGTCTGCATGGAGAAGGACATGCTCGTTATAAAGAGCGAGGTTTTCACGCCTCTGAACCTGAGGGTTGGTAAAAAAAAATTCTGTAAAGGCTAACCTGGAGTCCGAAAACAATGGTTTTTCCAACTACACTGATGTCCTCGACATGATCAAGGGTAAGTTCTCCGGGGTGGAGGTGAAAAGTTCCCCATCAGGTGGGCAGGGGGTTTATGTCCGGGGCCAAAAATCTTTAACGGGGGTAACTGGAGCCTTGTACGTGGTTGCCAGCGATATAGCGAGTATAGATATCCTAAAAGATGGCGGTGCAGCCATATATGGCTCCAGAGGTGCCAACGGAGTTGTGGTAATAGAAACAAAAGCTCTCATAAAATAGTAATTATGAATTTGAAATCCAGAACAATTCTGTCGTTGCTCCTTTGTTCAGCGCTGATGGTCGGGGCCCAGACCCGTGTGGTTTATGGGAAAGTTACTGCCTACAACCAGTATCCACTTCAAAATATCCAGGTGATTGCCAAAAAGAGCAAGGCAGCGGTAAAGACCGATTCACTAGGCATGTTCTCAATTGTCTGCATGGAGAAGGACGTTATAAAAGTCAAGCCAAAAGCCTTCATGTCTGCCACCAGGAAAGTTGGGTCCCATTCGGATACGCTGCTGATCAACCTTGTATTTATCGACAATAAATCGAATCGAGAACTAGCCACAGGCTATGGCTACATTAATCAGAAGGATCTTGCTTATGCAGTGAGCCATATGCAGCAGGAGAATAACGATTTTTGTAACTACCAGGATATTTTTGAGCTCGTCACAGGTAAGTTTCCCGGGGTAATTGTCAGCAATAAATCAATTCAAATCAGGGGGGCCTCATCCATTAATTCGAGCACTGAGGCCCTTTACGTGGTTGATGGGGGAATTACCAATAACATCGAATGGATCCATCCCTGTGATGTATATTCTGTAGATGTGTTAAAAGATGGAATGACCGCTATTTACGGAAGTCGGGGGGCCAATGGAGTAATTGTCATTGAGACCCGGCGTGGCCGGCATCAGGCTCCCTGATTGTTAATTTCAGCCAAATTCTCGAAATGTTGAAGTGCAATTCATATCTTGTGTAAAGCATTGTTCTTTTTTGATATGAAAATCATCATTATAGTTATCATGGTCCTGTCCGGGATTCCTCTTTCCGGTCAGCAATGGAGCATCGTTGAGGCTTCCGGCGAGGTAGGAGCCAGGAGAGATAATGGCTTTATGGCCTGCAAGGGGAAGTTTTACCTCCTGGGTGGCCAGGGCTTACTGCCTGTAGGTATTTTCGATCCCTCCTTGGGAACCTGGAGACAGGGTGCAGTTCCCCCCGTGGATATGCACCATTTTCAGGCCATTAGGATTAAAGAGGAGATCTGGATCATGGGGGCTTTCACCGGTGAGTATCCCAATGAAAAGCCATTGGACCATATCTATATTTATGATACTGAAGCTGATAAATGGAGGATGGGGGATCCGATTCCATCCGACAGGATCAGGGGCTCTTCCGGTGTGGCAGTTTACCGGGAGAATATATACCTGATCGGGGGTACCACTGATTTACATGATCCCGATTTTACCGACTGGGTTGACAGGTATGACCCGAAAACCGGTAAATGGAAAAAGCTGGCGGATGCACCCCGGAATCGTGGCCATTTTCATGCCGGGATATGCAATGGAAAAATCTATGCAGCCGGGGGAAGTAATCCCTCCGAGAGCAGCAGGGGTACAACTGGAGAAATAATCCCCGAAGTTGATGTATACGACATTGGGTCGGGCAGATGGTCGACTCTTCCTGAAGAGCTGAATCTGCCCACACCAAGGGCTTCCTGTGCGACGGTGACCGTCATGGACCACATCCTGGTAATTGGGGGTGAGAGCAGCCGGCAGGAGGGGTCTCACAGGCTGGTAGAAGCCTTTGATACGGAGCGGGGAGTGTGGGAGCAGTGGGACAGTCTTGAACATGGCAGATCAGGTACCCAGGCTTTTATGTGTGTGGGTGCTGTGTTTATTACAGCGGGCTACGGCAACCGGGCTGGTAATCTTGCCAGCACCAAACTGGAGATGTTTTTCTTCTAGAAGTGAACATATCTTAAAACAGACAATGAAATACAGGATGATAAAGGATCAGGTCCAATACCTCTGGTAGCCATTCGGGTTTCTATCGGATTTTTTTTTTCTTTGCGGGGTTAAATTGCACATATGAGTAAAACAAGGACCCTTCTGACCTACCACGATCTGACTGTTGAGGTTGAAACAACTCCCCCACAGGAACTAATTGATCATGTTCACAGTACCACACTGGGACAGCCAGGCAGTTTCAGGTACCAGCATGTGGACCTGGTGGACCGGCTTACTGCTCCCGGGGAGAACTATTTTATGCTTCTCCGGAAAAGCGGGAAGATGATGGGATCTGTGGGTTTCGTTGGCAGGCATACCCAATCAGGTGGGGTGGAACACGACAGTTGGATGATCCGTTACTTCTCCATCAAGGCTCCCCTGCGTACGGTCCCCAGGAAGAGAAAGGAGAAAGCCGACCTGAAGGATGAGAACAAACGGACCACGGTTCTGGGCCGTTTGTTCCAGCCCATTGTTGCGCATCCCTCCCAGCTTCGGGGGGAGGAGGATGCGGAGAAGCCTTCCATCGTTTATGGACTGATCGACCAGAAGAACTTGCGGAGCATGAATTTCAGTGCCCAGATGGGGATGGATACGATCGGGGAGGTGGCCAATTTCAGCTTCAGCCGTTTGAGGCCCAGGGCATCGGAGAGGGTAGAGCAGCTTCCAGATTCAGAGAAAGAGCATATGGCGAACCTTCTACATGATTATTACAGGGGCTACAACCTTTTTTTTTCCGATAAGCTGTTTAAGGACCAGGGCTATTATGTGATCCGTGATTCGGGGAGGGTGGTAGCCGGTATACAGGAGTACCCGGTTACATGGCGCATAGTTGACTTTGGTTCTGCTGCAGTGAACCGGCTTATGCGCCTGCTGACAAAGATTTCCTGGGTGAAGCGACGGATCAACTCTGATGAGGTGAAGATGCTTGCCTTCGATGGGATCTACTGTGAGCCGGGGTATGAAAATGTTCTCTATGAACTGATGGAGGGCGTACTGGCGCGTACCGGCAGGTACCTGGCAATGCTCATGATGGACAGGAAATCAGACCTGTACAGAATGTTTCAGAATCAGGGCCATTTTGGCCCGGTGAACCTGGTGCTGGGTACCTTCATGGCCGATGTAAGGGTGCGTTTTATCAATATACCCGATAAGGTAAGGCAGAAGTTCCTCTCTCAGCCTACCTATATTCCAACCTACGATAATTCATAACGAGATGAGCATAGAGACAAAGATTGAGGGCTTCCTGATCAGGAAAGCAGAAAAAAAAGATGTGCCGGTGGTGCTGGATTTTATCAGGAGACTTGCCGAATATGAGAAGCTCTCCCACGAGGTTGTGGCCACTGAGGAGGATCTTGAACGCTACCTGTTCGGTAGGGAAAAAGCAGCCGAGGTGGTGATTGGTTATTACAGGGATATTCCGGTGGGATTTGCACTCTATTTCCATAGCTTCTCCACCTTCCTTGCTAAACCGGGGATCTACCTGGAAGACCTGTTTGTGCTGGAGGAGCAGCGGGGAAAAGGATTCGGGAAGGTACTGCTGACCTACCTGGCCAGGGAGGCCGTGGAGAAAGGGTACGGACGGTTCGAATGGGCGGTTCTTGACTGGAATGAACCTTCTATCGAATTTTATAAATCGCTGGGAGCTAAGATGTTGGATGACTGGATTGGCAACCGTGTAAGCGGCGATACCCTGACTGCCCTGGCCGGTCAGTTTTAGTTAATATCTAATAAATTGGCTAATTTGCTGCCCGAACTAATTCTGAATAATCCGTATGGAGATCATTGTGAAGCCTGTATGTAGTCGGCAGGACCTGCGAAAATTCATTCATTTACCGGCTAAGATTCATAAGGACCATTCCAACTGGATCCCTCCCCTGTACTCAGATGACTGGGAGTTTTTTAATTCCAAAAAGAACAAATCCTTTGAGTACAGTGATGTGATTATGCTAATTGCATACCGGGGGAGAGAGGTTGTGGGACGGATTATGGGGATTATCAACCGGAAATACAACGAAGAGCACAAGGAAAAGCATGCCAGGTTCAATTACCTGGAAGCCTGGGATGACAGGGAGGTGATCGGGGTACTGCTCAGTCATGTGGAGGATTGGGCCAGTATCAAAGGGATGGAAAAGGTGGTTGGCCCGCTTGCCTTCTCTGACAAAGATCCCCAGGGTTACCTGATCAGCGGATTCAATGAATCCATCTCCCTTGCCGCCCACTGTAATTTTGAATACCTGATCGGTCACCTGGAGTCGCTGGGTTATGCCAAGGACATCGATCTTGTGGTATACAAGATCCAGATTCCTGAAAGGACCCCGGATCTCTATCTGAAAGTTGCTGAAAGGGCGAAACGGAACAACCCGGGAATTAAACTTCTTGAATTCACCAGACGCAGGGATCTGAAACCATGGATCAGGCCCATCTTCACTCTCATCAATGAGACCTTCACGAATATTTATGGTTTTATGCCATTTACCCTGGAGGAGATGGACATCTTTGCTAATCGCTACCTGCTGCTCATGGATCCGCGTTACATCAAGGCAGTCCTGGATGAGCGGGATGAGGCTGTTGCTTTTGTTATCGGGATGCCCGACATCAGCAAGGGGATAAAAGGATCCCGTGGATACATTCTCCCTTACGGGATCATCCGGATCCTTATCTCCTCACGGCGAACCAGGCAACTCAATCTGATGCTTGGTGCGATCCACCCCAATTACCAGAACAGGGGATTGGATACCATCATGGGATCGGCCATGCTGGTATCGGCCAGAAAGGGTGGATTGGAATATATTGACAGTCACCTGGAGATGGAGACCAATACCAAGGTGAGGGCCGAAATGGAGTATATGGGTGGGAAGGTATACAAGATCTACAGGGTATTTGGTAAATCCATATTGCAGACCAAGAATCAGGAAGCGGCAAAGGAAAACCTGCGTCTTTTGGAGCTTGAATGTGGTTAGTGGCCCGTTAATTGTGCGCAGATATTTTGTTTTTAAACAGGAAGCCCTTACTTTTGGGTCACCTAATTCGGAAAACATGAGGATTACTGGAAATATGACCGTGAATACCTGCCCGCTTTTTTCTTAAGCGGGGCACGGTAAGTTATCTCTTTTCCAACCAGTAATTTTCAGAATCAATGTCACATATCAGCATCAAATCAAAATTATCAAAGCTTTCTTTACGCGAATTTTACAGCGACCTGCGTGAAGCCATTGGCGGGTCGGAGCAGGATTTTACGCGGATCCCCCTGAGCAAGGCCATCGTACTTCTCAGTATCCCCATGGTCCTTGAAATGATCATGGAATCGGTATTTGCCCTGGTGGATATCTTCTTTGTCTCCCGCCTGGGGGCAGAAGCGGTGGCAGTCGTGGGGATCACTGAGTCTCTGATGACCATTATCTATGCTATCGGGATAGGCCTGAGCGTGGGAACCACTGCGCTGGTCGCCCGGCGTATTGGGCAGAAGCGACCAGAGGAGGCTTCGGTAGCTGCAGTTCAGGCCATCTTTACCGGGATTGTAGTTTCACTCCTGTTTTCGGCGGTCGGGATTTTCTTCTCAAAGGATCTTCTGCGACTCATGGGCGCATCTGAGCCTACCATTGAAATGGGTTACATGTATCCGGCCATTATGCTGGGAGGAAACAGTGTAATCATGCTGCTCTTCATCATCAATGCGGTTTTCAGGAGCAGTGGTGATGCGGCGATCTCCATGAGGGTGCTGTGGTTTGCCAACATTCTAAACATTATCCTTGATCCCCTGTTAATTTTTGGTATCGGTCCATTCCCGGAACTTGGTGTTAAGGGAGCAGCCGTGGCCACGAACATAGGCAGGGGTATGGCAGTTGTATACCAACTCTACCTTCTGGGTAAGGGCAATCACAGGGTAAAAGTAAGGGCACGGCAGGTTGTTATCAGGTTAAGTGAGGTTGTCCGGCTGGTCCGGCTCTCACTGGGGGCCATCGGACAGTATATTATCGCCACCTCCTCGTGGATCTTCCTGGTCTGGGTGGTTACCAGCCTGGGCGAAGAAGTGGTGGCCGGCTATACCATTGCCATACGGATCCTGTTGTTTGTATTGTTGCCTTCCTGGGGGATGGCCAATGCAGCAGCCACACTGGTTGGACAAAACCTGGGAGCTGACAGGCCTGACCGTGCTGAACGTGCGGCATGGGTGGTTGGTATCGCGAACATGGTTTTTCTCGGACTCGCTTCGGTTTTTTTCATAGCGTTTACCGAAAGCTTCATCGGCTTTTTTGTAGGAGTTGCAGACGAGCCAGTGGTATTTCAAAATGGAGTGACCTGCCTGCGTATTGTCAGTTTTGGTTTCCTTATTTATGCCATGGGGCAGGTGATGGTTAACTCCATCAACGGAGCCGGTGATACGGCTACCCCGGTATGGATTAACTTTATCGCTTTCTGGCTTATGGAGATTCCGCTGGCTTACCTATTTGTGAAGGTGTTTGGACTGCAGATCAATGGGGTCTGTTATGCAATCCTGATTGGAGAGGCTGCACTTACCTTTATTGCCATTGCCATTTTCAGGCGGGGCAAATGGAAGCTGAAACAAGTTTAATTCAGTACTCAGTAGACAGTACTCAGTACTCAGTAGACAGTGCTCAGTGCTCAGTACTCAGTGCTCAGTGCTGTGTGTGAGGTAGATGGGGAGTTCTTGAAACTTTTTTTGTGGGAGCTGCAACTATTTAATGCAGGTTTCGTATTGTTAAGAGAAGAATTTAAGCACTTATATTTAATCCAAATCCCCAACATGAAAAAGCTTGTCTCTGCAAGTCTTCTGGTGATGCTTGTATCCTCACCTCTGATCTCCCAGAAGGCTCCAATGAAATTTGGTAAAGTTTCCAACGAGGAAGTCGCATCGAAATATTATGAACCCGATTCCACAGTGGATGCTGTGGTGCTATGTGAGTATGGAGTGTTTGACCCTGAAGGACTTAGTTTCAGCCACACGGTTCGTTATAAAATCTACAGTAAAGAGGGTTTGAACAGCCTGATTATGTCAATTCCCGTAAGCTCCAAATCAGAAGTAAAGGGAATGGTCTATAATATGGTTGGTGGAAAAGTGGAGAAGTCGAAGCTGACCAAGGAATCAATTTATCAGGAACGAGTGATCGGGAGCTATTCAAGATTACGGATTGCCCCGCCCGATGCCAAGGAGGGATCGGTTATCGATATCAGATATACAATGCAAGGCTTGCCTTCTGAGTGGAACTTCCAGAAAACCATCCCGGTTCTCTGGAGTGAACTTGTGATTCCCTACAGCGAGTATTTTTCTTTCAATAAGAATTTTATAGGTTATGAGCCTTTGTCAATTGGTTCTGCCAACAGATGGGTAGCCAAGGATATGCCTGCATTCCTCCCTGAGCCCTATGTTAATTCCAGCAACAACTACATGACGACCATGTTCCTGGAGATATCTGAAATCCATATTTCTGGACAGGGAAGCGGAACAGGTTATTATGAGAATTTGTCTTCAACCTGGAGTGACGTGTCAGAATACTTTTACGACCATGATCATTATGGTGTGATACTAAGGGGGGGAGATGGTTATCTGAGTAAGCTTGCTGATTCTGTGAGGGCTCAGTCAGAGTCGGATCTGGACCTAATGGTGAATGCCCTTGCACAAATTCGCAAGGATATCAAATGGAATAAGAGAGAGCGACTTTTTCCCTCAGGTATGTTGCGGGATCTTTATCTGAATGATAAAACCGGAAGCTCTACCGATATGAATTTCCTTTTTATGAAATTGCTGAGGAAACTGGATATCGAATGTTACCCGATGCTGATCCGTACCAGGGATGAAGGAATTGTCAATACCCGTTTTCCATCCCGCTCCAGGTTTAATTATACACTCTCGTATGTGAAGGTTGGTGACCAATACCATATCATTGACGCAGCCGATAAGTATTACGAGCATGACCTGTTGAGGCTAAACTGCCTGAATAATTCCGGATTTGTTGTCAGGAAGACGAATCCTGAATGGGTTGAAATTAAGCCCGATAAGAAAAGAACTAAGATAACCAATGTTATGTTGGATATCAGTGAAGATGGTTTTATTGAGGGGAATATGAATGTCCAGCATAGCAATTATGCCGCAGCTTCCTTCAGGAAATTACAGGAAAATTATACGACCCAGGATGAATACCTTGAGGATTTCGAACAGGATAATTCCGGTTTTTTTGTGATGGAGTATTCGGTGAAAAACCTTGACGAGGAACAGGGGATTATTACAGAGACCTTCCAGGTTGAAATTGATGGAAATGCCAATGTCACGGGGGGGATGATTTACCTGAATCCTGTGATGATCGATCACATGGAGGAGAGTCCTTTTAAACTTGAGGAGAGGGAATATCCGGTTGATTTTGGGTATGCCAGGAATAAAATGTACATCATGTCAATGAATATTCCCGAAGGAATGGTGGTTCATCAGCTTCCCGCACCTATGAAGCTGGTTACCGTTGACAAATCAGGTAGTTATCTATACAATATTACTCAATCCGGCAGTACAATTCAGATCATGATCAAGATGACCACCAATAAACCGCAATACCTGCAGTCAGAGTATGAGGAGCTCAGGGCATTTTTCAGCATTATTGTGAACAAGGAGTCGGAACCTATCATTTTAAAGAGAGCGAATCCATGAAAAAGCTGCTATCCATGCTGATCTCAGTTTTCATTGGGACAACAGTTTCAGCATCAGACATAAAATATCCCTGTAATACCATCTCAGAAGAGATGAAGACGGCCTCCCGGGCAGTGGTCAGGAACCAGGAGGAGAGCCTGGTCATTAAAACAAACGGAGCCATAGAACATAAGACAGTGTATGCCATTACTGTGTTGGAGGAGAATGGGGAGGGCCTGGCCACATTTTATGGCCCGTATGACAAGTATTCCAAGCTTAGAGGGGTTACCGGACGGATTTATAATTCTGAGGGTGAACTCGAGGAGACCCTCAGGGGTGAGGATATCCTGGATATGAGTATGATTGCTTCCTACAGCCTTTATGAAGATAACCGTATAAAGATCATCGATCCTGAATTCCATGAATATCCCTATACAGTGGAGTATACAATCAATTACATGCTCAAGAGTTTCCTGGATATTCCCGATTGGCGAATATACCCTGCTTATAATGTGTCTGTTGAAAAGGCCTCTTTCAGTGTGACCGCTTCCGGGGAGGATGACTTCAGGTACTTCATGCAGAACATGGAAATTAAGCCCCTTATAAAACTGGTGAATAATGAGAAAAAATTCACATGGGCCGTTGAAAACATGCCTGCCCTGGTCAGTGAGAGTCTTTCAGGATCCCTTCAGGATGTGTCGCCTGTACTATACATTGGTCCAAATGACTTTGATTATGGAGGTAAGGCTGGAAATATGAGTTCATGGAAGGAGTTCGGGGCGTGGATTTACGAGCTGGGTGAGGACAAAAGGGACCTGTCCGAAGTTGAGGAAGCACATATACAGGGGCTGGTCAGTGACCTGGATGAAAACAGGGAAAAGGTGTCGGTACTCTATAAATATATGCAGGATAAAGTTCGTTATGTGAATATCACTCTGGGTATTGGAGGATTTGAACCCATTGAAGCCAGTGTGGTGAGTGAGGTGGGTTACGGCGACTGTAAAGCGTTGTCAAATTATATGCGGTCCATACTCCATACTGCGGGCATTGATTCCCGGTACACCCTTGTAATGGCGGGCCGTTCACCCCGGGAGTTCATCCCGGATTTCCCCTCCCAGCAATTCAACCATGCCATCCTGGCTGTCCCTATGCAAAAGGACACCATGTGGCTGGAGTGTACCAGTCAAAGGTTGCCGGCTGGATACCTGGGTTCATTTACCGATGACAGGCCGGTATTGCTTGTTTCTGAGGAGGGTGGTGAGTTGGCCCGTACTCCAAGGTTTACTCCGGCCGACAATAGCTGGGTATTTAAAGCTCGCTGCACGCTGGATGAAACCCTGGGGGCAGAAATTTCCAGTTCTAAAGAATACCGTGGAATCTATTTCGGTTCAAAGCAGTCGGCCATCCTGAACAGAGATCAGGAAGAGCAGAAACGATCGATCCAGAACAGGATGAGACTCAGCGGATTTTCAATCGATGGATTCAGTTATGATGAAAAAACAAATTCTGACCTGGTAATTACCGAATCCGCCAGCATCACAGTGAAACAGATGATTTCGCCCGAGGGTGAGTTTCTACCTCTGGACCTAAGTGTGTTATCCCCTGAACTTGATATGCCGGGGAGGTCCAGGAACCGCAAATACCCGGTTCTCATCCGAAGGGGTTACCTTGAGTTGGACAGCATCACCTTTGAACTGCCTGATAACCTGGATATACATGCACTTCCCGATCCGGTTCTCATTGAAACCCCATACGGCAAATATGAGACTTCGGTGCAGGCAAATGGAAAGGAACTTACCTATTACAGGTACCTGATTCTTAACGACGGTACCTGGCCATCCGGGCAGTTCAGGGACCTGTACAAATTTTTCAGGCAGGTCAGTTCGGCCGATAAAAGAAAAGCTTTACTGGTCAGGAAGTGAGGTGTTTTGGGTAAAAATTCGTAAATTCCGGCCGTAATGGGATCATACAATCCACATACCAGCCTGTGCCACTCCTTCGGCATCGGACTCTACGAGTGTTGGATGTTCTATTGTTAGCAATACAGTACTCAGTAGACAGTACTCAGTACTCAGTAGACAGTACTCAGTGCTCAGTACTCAGTACTCAGTGCCCATTTACCTTTTTACCCATTTTCAATGCCAGCGGCAAACATATTCGATATCAAGCGATTCGCTGTACATGACGGTCCCGGGATCCGTACCACGGTTTTCCTGAAGGGTTGCCCCTTAAGGTGCTGGTGGTGCCACAATCCTGAAAGCCAGTCGGTAAAGCCGATTACTGTGGATGTGGAGAGGAAGCTGAGAGGGAAGAGTGTTATGGGGAAAAAGACCTATGGTGAGCTTGTTGAGATTGAAGAGTTATATGGCAGGCTGGAAAGGGACCGGCTCTTTTATGAAGAGTCGGGTGGCGGAGTTACCTTCTCCGGAGGGGAGCCCCTGATGCAACCGGAGGCACTTGAAGCCCTGCTGAGGGCCTGTGAAAGTGGCGGACTGCACACAACGGTGGATACCTGTGGATTTGCTCCACGGGAACATTTTGAGGGGATTGTTGATTACACCGGGCTCTTTCTTTATGACCTGAAGAATATGGATGCCAAGATTCACCGGGAGTACGCAGGAGTGGATAACAGCCTGATCCTCTCAAATGCCGATTATCTGCTTGAGAAGGGGGCCAGGGTGATTTTCCGGATTCCGGTGATCCCGGGGATCAATACCGGTGAGGATGAGTTAAAGCGTTTCCTCTCCTATGTGGAAGAGCGGAAGGACCACCTGGAGGAGGTGCACCTGCTGCCCTACCACCGGATTGCGGGGAATAAGTATTCGAGGCTGAAGCTGGACCAGAAGCTTGAGCATGTAAAAGAACCCGGGCAGGACTTTATGGAGGCCCTTTCGGAGCGGTTCGGGGCTACCGGACTAATGATTTCTGTTGGAGGATAACAAAAAATAGAGTGAAATGACTGAAAGAATAGAGAAATTAAGAGCGGCGAGCCTGCAGGCCGTAAATACTATTTCGGCCGAGCGTGGACAGTGCTCAGTGCTCAGTTTTTTTTTGGTGAATGAAAGGTGGATATCTCCCTGAATAATTGGGCCAGTTTCAGGCGAATTTGGCTATTTTTGGTTGATATGAAGAGTTTATTTAAACCAGGTATTTTCCTTCTGTCGGCACTTGTCCTTTTTTCAGCCTGTACCTCAAAAGCTGAGCGTACCCGGGCAGAAGTCGAAACGCTTCTCGATTCCATGGAGGCTCAATTTGCTCCCGATACAAGGATCGAACTCTGGAATATTTCAGTACTCAATATGGATGGAAAGCTTAGCCTGGAAGGGGAGGTGGCCAGTAAGGCAGCATTCCAGGGGGTAAGTTCTTCAATAAGTGCTTCTTTTCCCTCTGTGGAAAATCATCTTAAACTGCTTCCCGAGACTGGAGCTGAACGGCTGGTCAACGCCCTGGTCAACAATTCGGTAACTCATTTGCGAAGGAGTCCCAGCAGTAAGGCAGAGCTGGTAAGTCAGGCCTTGCTGGGAACCCCGGTGAGGATTCTGAAGGAGGAGGAGGGGATGCTTTTTATCCAGATCCCCGATGGTTACCTGGGATGGGTCAATGTGAATGAGGTGCATTTTCTGGAACCAGATGAATTAAGCAGGTACAGCAACTTGCAGAAAATCATTTATCATTCCCAGTACGGTTTTTCCTATTGCGAACCTGCAAAGAGCTCGCTTCCGGTGGCAGACCTGGTGATTGGTTGTATGTTGCCGGTGGTCTCTGAAAAGGAGGCATTCTATCAGGTGGAGTATCCTGACGGACGCCTGGCCTGGGTGAAAAGGGATGAAGCGATTCCCTCAGAAGATGTTTTCTTTAATAATCAATTACTGGAGCGAATTGTTGTTACTGCCCTGGCTTTCAACGGTGTTCCCTACCTGTGGGGAGGTGTATCAGCAAAGAACCTTGATTGCAGTGGACTGGTATCCAATGTATACTTCATGAACGGTATTCAAATGCCAAGGGATGCTGATCAGCAATCGCTCTGTGGCAGGGAAATTTCAACAGAATATGATTCGTCGGAGCTGGTGGTGGGTGACCTCCTCTTTTTCGGAATGAAGGCCACTGCAGGGCAAGAGGAGCGAGTGAACCATGTGGCCATCTATATTGGCCAGGGTGAGTTTATTCATGCAGCAGGATATCGCGACCGGGTTAGTATTAATAGCATGGATAGCACTCAGGGTCATTTCATAGATACTTATCCGGAAATTTTTGTAAGGGCCTCCCGTATTATTGGAGAGGAGAATATGGGCTTCCAGCCAGTGGCAGAAAATGCCTATTATAAAGAGATTATAAAAGAAATCAAATGAATTCGGGAAGAAGGACATTTTTAAGGAATGTTGGAGCTGCATCGCTGGCTACGACTTTGCCCCTGGCAGGCTGTACCCCTGCCGGTAAACAGGTACCCGCGATAATCGGAAACGGGAGAATGAAACTGAGCTTCAGACCCTATGAGCTTCTGCTGAGGCACACTTTTACCGTGGCAGGCAACTCAAGAAATACCACCCCGGTAGTTCTCACTGAAATTGAGTATGAGGGTGTAACAGGGTATGGTGAGGCCTCCATGCCACCCTACCTCGGAGAATCGCAGGAGTCGGTGATTAAATTTCTGAACAGAGTTGATCTGGATCAGTTCAGTGATCCCTTCATGCTGGATGATATCCTGGCCTATGTGGATTCGCTTGATGAAGGGAATCGTGCAGCCAAGGCCTGCCTGGACATCGCGCTGCACGATTTGATCGGGAAGCTGGTGGATCTGCCCTTGTATAAGCTCTGGGGGATCAACCCGGACAACACGCCTATGACCTCCTTTACCATTGGCATTGATACGCCGGAAGTGGTGAAGCTGAAGACCGAAGAGGCAGCGCGTTTCAGGGTCCTGAAGGTGAAGCTGGGTGGTGACAATGACCGGGAAATGATTACTACGGTCAGGTCTGTGACCGATGTCCCGATTTACGTGGATGTGAACCAGGGATGGAAAGACAAACACATGGCATTGGATATGGCACACTGGCTTAATGATCAGGGAGTTGAATTTTTAGAGCAGCCCCTTCCAAAAACCATGGTGGATGACATTGCCTGGCTTTCCGAGAGAAGTCCCCTGCCAATCATAGCGGATGAGGCTTTCCAGCGACTGGGCCATGTGGCTGACTTCAAAGGGATCTACTCGGGAATCAACATCAAACTGATGAAGAGTACCGGATTGCGGGAATCACATAAAATGATCACTGTAGCCAGGGCTATGGATATGAAGGTGATGATAGGCTGTATGACTGAAACCTCCTGTGCTGTATCGGCAGCAGCACAGCTCTCTCCTCTGGTGGACTGGGCCGACCTTGATGGAAATTTATTAATCAGCAATGATCTGTATGAGGGTGTTAAAGTAGTGGATGGCAAGATAATATTGAATCAGTTACCCGGCATCGGAATCAAAAAATCAGACTCTTAACACATAGCTGCATGTCAGACAGAAGATCATTTATTAAGAAGTCGGGTGCCTTTGCGGCCCTGGCAGCGGGATCATCACTTGGTTTGAGAGCGGGTAATTTTTCTTATGGAGCAGATCCACTGAGGATCTTGCCCAAAAGGCTGAAGGAGGGGGATCTTATTGGATTGGTCACTCCCGGGAGTTCGGTTACTGAAGAGCAACTGGCTACCAGTATTTCCAAGCTGGAAGCCCTGGGCTTCAGGACTACTCACAATGATACTGTGCTTTCCGAGTACGGCTATTTTGCAGGGCCTGACCGTGAAAGAGCCGATGAATTAGTGGAAATGTTTGTTCGGGAGGATGTGGATGCCATTATGTGTGTACGGGGGGGCTATGGTTCTATCCGGATTCTTGACTTGCTGGATTTTGATCTGATCCGGAACAATCCCAAGGTCTTTATTGGCTATAGTGATATTACAGCTCTGCTCACATCTGTTTTTCAGGAGACCGGCCTGGTGACCTTTCATGCTCCCATGGGCATTTCAGAATTCAATAGATTCAGTTTGAAATCCATGCGGAAGGTACTCATGGATCCCCGGGAGTCTTATAAACTTCCATACAGGCGGGAGAAAGAGACCAGGGAAAATCCGGAATATGATCGTTATACCATTAGCGGAGGGGAGGCTGAAGGAGTATTGATCGGGGGAAACATCAGTGTGCTTGATTCCATCATCGGTACCCGTTTTGAGCCTGATTTCGAGAATAAACTTGTATACCTGGAAGAGGTAGGGGAAAAAACCTACCGGGTGGATAAAATGATTTTCCACCTTCTTTCCGCCACAAATCTGAAAAAGGCCAAGGGCATTATTTTGGGAGCTTTTGATGAATGCAACATATCTGAAGAACCCACTCTATCTTTAAAGGTGGCCCTGGACGACCTGCTCAAACCACTGGGGATTCCCGTTTCATACGGGCTTTCTTTTGGTCATATCAACAGAATGCTCACCATTCCAACCGGTATCCGGGCGGTCATGAATGCTGACAAAAACAGTTTTGAGCTGCTGGAAGCAGCAGTTATTTAA
>JAAEOI010000344.1 GCA_024244665.1 Bacteroidota bacterium
CCCTATGCTATCCATTTCACACGTTCTCTGCTTTTCCTTCCTGCTATCTTTCCTCTTGGGTTTTTACCTCATTTCGAGTGAGAAGGATGAACTCAGGGGCATGTCCGGTAGCTTACCCCGTCTCTCTTTGAGAGAAATTTCTTATGCCGTTAGACGGCGCACAACTCCGTTACCATAGGACTCTCGTCCCGTAGGCAATCCCGTATTCCGTATGCAATGAACATAATAGACCGACTTAGGTGTCCCGTTCGTAACCTTGACAGTACTCCTTGTACCAAATGGTCTCAGCAGTTATCATTCGGGGTATTGCGAGCAAAAATACCCGTACTACTAAGATATGGGTTTCAGACTTCCTCAGCCTGCCATCTCCCTCTCCCTTACGGAAGGCTTTGAATCTATCTGAGTACTTAGGGTTTCCCATAGATGATGCATTCCATCCCTGGTTACTGGACTTCAGGCAGTATAGCTTTCACCATAGTAGGGTAGCAAGCCAGCGAGTTACTTTTGATAAAGCACTTTTCCAACAAGCCCCCTCCGAACCGTGCCTGCATGTTTCCATGACACACAGCGCTCCAGTAGACTTGAGGTTTGGGGAAATCTCACAAATTCTCCTCCTACGTATATTCATGGTTCACTTCCAGCATCACGCTTA
>JAAEOI010000345.1 GCA_024244665.1 Bacteroidota bacterium
GACATAAAAAATGCTGCAATGGAGGAAATAACCACCGAAAGCTATATGTCATCCTTTGGCGTTCCAAACTTAGATGTAGATAAACGGCATGTAGAGTGTACTGACTGCCATAACCCCCACAGAGTAGTAAAGAATAGTCTTTACGATGAGACAGGATTAACGACACAGGCAACCCACGACCACTCTGAACCTCATGATAACAGGGCGTCAGGAGTACTGAGGGGGATGTGGGGGGTGGAACCCCTTTATTTGGGGACAACCTGGGATACATGGCCACCGCTAATCTACGAGAAGGCAGGAACTCCAGATGCACTCTCTCCTCTCCAGTATGAATATCAGTTGTGTCTCAAATGTCATTCTTCCTATGCCTATGGGGATTCCCCGCCTGTCCCTGGTTCTACAGGAGGGAACACTGCATTTGGTGAGAACGATCTTGAAACGTATACCGATCAGGCAAAGGAATTCAATCCTGACAACACAGGTTTTCACCCTGTCATTGAAGCTACTGACGATACTCTTGCCATTAGAAGTATAACAGGGGGGAACCCATGGCTGACGCCATTTGGAGCAGTAGGAAACCAGACTATGTATTGTTCAGACTGTCATGGAAAAGATACACTTGGAACAGGAGAGAATTCCCCATCCCCTGGTGGACCTCATGGCTCTGAAAACGAATTTATTCTCCTCGGTAAGTGGGACTTTAACACCGGAACACAAAACGCCACAAATGGTATCGATGGAGATCTCTGTTTTAAGTGTCATGACCCTGATGTCTATTCGTATGCTGCCACACTGGGCTCTACATGGACAGGCTATGCCGGGACAGCAATGATGGGTGAGGCTAATCTGCACGCTCTCCA
>JAAEOI010000346.1 GCA_024244665.1 Bacteroidota bacterium
ACCAGGAACCCAATGGAGAGGATTGTTACTGGTCCCGTGGAAATGGCTGGGTGATCGGTGCCCTTGTCCGGACCCTCCAGGTTCTGCCTGCAAACTCAGAATACCGCAACGAATACCAGCACATGCTCAAACTTATGTGCGAGGCCCTGCTGAAGGTTCAAAGAAAAGACGGCATGTGGAATGTGAGCCTGCATGATCCGGATCATTTTGGAGGCAGGGAGCTGACAGGATCAGCCTTTTTCCTTTACGGGATGGCATGGGGAGTAAACAATGAATTGCTTGATGCCGGGACCTATACGACTGCCATAAATCAGGGGTGGAATACAATGGTGGAGGAGTGTCTTCATCCCACTGGATTTTTAGGCCATGTTCAGGGTACGGGAAAAGAGCCCAAAGACGGTCAGCCGGTCACCTATGACTCCATGCCTGACTTTGAAGATTACGGGCTTGGTGCTTTTCTGCTGGCAGGTTGTGAAATAGCTAAAATGAGGTAAATCACTCTCTCTTAATTGTGGATGCTTCAGAATTCATGGTAATTTGGTAAGAATAAATTTGAGTTCTATCTTGCCGGCTTCATACACTATGGATAGAAGATTCCACATAAATGAAATAATAAAAATTGG
>JAAEOI010000347.1 GCA_024244665.1 Bacteroidota bacterium
ATGAATTCTTTCAGGTAGATGGCGCCTTCGCCTGAACGGGAGACGCAATCCTGGATGCGGTCATCGTTGTCGGCCGAAACCATGGAAAGGGTAGTGAGAAGAAATATCACGGCGACAACGGGGTTCAGAATCTTTATATTTGTTCGTTTCATGCGTTTCAGATATATGATGTTCTCACTATATGGATATTACAGGCTTTCCGATTCTAAATATTCATCTGCTTGTTGCGGATCTCCATTGTGGTCTTGATGATCTGCTGCAGGGTTTCATCGCTCATGATTACATGTGAGGTTTCGCTCTGGACCACCATCAGCATGCCATCCTGTTCGATGGTTTCGGGTTCGCCAACTTCGTAGGTGATCTTCACATCGGTATAGACCTGTTTGATAATTTCCAGATCCTTCAGGTAAGCTTCGATCACTGGTTCGTTTTTGAAGTTGTTGAGGATGAGCATCAGGTCATTGAGAATAAGCTTCTGTTCGCCGATCATCGATTTCAGCTCTTCGTTGTCGTTCTGAATAGCCACCTGTGTGGCCATGAATTGACTTTCCATCCAGACACCGGCGATCATCAGGGCGCTCAGGTTGCTTCTGTCGGTCTCCCTCAGGTAATCATCCATTTTGTTGAAACTGTTGATGGAGATGAACATAAGTGAATCCAGGTCCGAACTGGTGGTGGCCAGTCTTTTGATGGTGGCAAAGTCGAAAAATTGTCCAATCTGCAGGGCATCGGCCAGTCGGTTGATGCTGGACAGGTAGTTCACAGCGGTCCCGGTTTTGCTATACATGTTCAGGTAGCCCAGGTCGGCACTGAGTGCACCAAGGCTATAGGCCATTTCGAAACTGGTTGTATTGGTGGAGAGGCTTCCGGGATCGGCCAGGTAGGCGGTCGAAAACGGAATGTTCAAGGAGCTGATCAGGGCGGCAACCTCGATTGGCGAAGCAATATTCTGAATGATATCGCCCATGGTTTCAGAAGAGATCTGGAGTTCTCCGACCTCAATATCTTCCAAATCCACTTCCAGGTTTTCGGAAGCCCGTTGCCCGCAGGCTGCCAGGAAGAGAGCTGCAATTACATAAAGGGAAAGTTTATTTATCATGGCTTTGTTCTTAGGAAATATCTTGTTACAAAAGTAGTGTTTCTATCGAAAACCAAAAAGCAGGGTTTTCAATTAGCTTTTCGTTTAAAGATTCTGCTGTTTACAATCTTACCTGAAAGGTCAAAATAGAGGATGAGGTACAACACAATGGTGAGGAACCAGATGAATCCCAGATTAAATTTATAAGTTTCAAAATACGTGCCAATAAAATACTTCCTTGGCGAATAAAAGTGGGATCTGATTCCAAGCCCTTCGGGGACAGGATCAAGGAATATCGGGTCGATCTGCTGGTACAGCCTCTTACCGGATTCAATGACCTGGTTCTTTTCATATATTTTCTTCACATGATCGGAGACACTCTCATTGTGGTATTGATCGAGCATGGAGAAATAGAGATCACGCCGGTCTTTCATCAATTTTGCAAGGCGCCGCTCTTTTAGCTTGCTGGCGATTGAAAATTGGTTGATATAGTGCTGCTTAAGCGCGTTCAGGAACCGGGTGGTTTTTGAGATGACAGCTTCACTGAAGGTCTCGGGCATCAGTTCGCCCTCTTTGAATGAGATGTCTTTAACCAGTGGATCTGCCCGGCGGATCTCATTCCAAAGCACTTCCAGGGCTACCTTTGTGGTCGTGATTTTGCCGGTCTCCCTGAATTCATATGCGCAGGCATTGAGCCGCTGCTCCAGTTCTGGTACCAGGTAGGCCGCTTTGAAGTTGTTGGCGCTGATTCTTTTCTCGTCCCCGTAGAAATTTTTCTCAAACTTGTTGGCCTTGAACTGGTGAACCATCAGCGCTTCATACGACCATTTGGTGACCATCAATTCAGCAATGATAGGTACCTTGTCCACTGTGGTAATACGGCGGTTCAGCTTCTCAAAGGAGAACATGGCACCGCTGAGTACCATCATGGGGATCATCACCAGGGGGATGACGATGTATATGGTTACTGCCGAAGAGAAGGCCGAAGAGATTACCAGCCCTATCATATTGGCGCAGACAGCAGTTGAAAAGAGGGCCAGCCAGTATGCCAGGGTCATCTGCCGGATCTCAAGGATTCCGTTGGCAACCAGGACAAAGGTGATGGCCTGAACGGCCGAAATAGCCACCAGGGTCCCTATTTTAGCCAGGAGATAGGAAGAGCGGCTCAGGTTCAGGAACTGTTCCCGTTTCAGGATCTTCCTGTCTTTGAAGATCTCTTCTGCGCTGACGATCAAACCCAGGAAGAGGGCAACGATCAACGCCATGAAGATGAAGATGGGTATGTTTTCATTCTCCCTGAACACATAGGTCTGGCTGGTGGGATCGGCAATGTAACGGATGATATAGGCCAGGATGAAAGCCAGGACAGGACTCACCAACAAGGTCATCCGGAGGTACTGAGGGTTGTTGATCTTCGATTTCACATCCCGTTTCAGGTAGTTAAAAAACTGTTTCAGCCAGCCCGGTACATTCAGGTTGATGGGGGGTGGTGAGAACTTATCGGCATATTCAGTATTTGCAATGGCTCCTGCCTTTTGAGCGGCGTCAATGGCCGTTCGTTTCTTGATGTAGATCTCCTCCCATGTTTGCGGGCTTACCTTGCGCTGACCGGTATAATTACCATACTCATCAACCTTGTGGGCCTCTATGGTGTTGAAGATCAGTTCGGGATTGACATTTCCGCAAATAGGGCATTCGCCCACCCCGGCATTGACCTGGTTGTCGGCTCCCTTAAAATGAATCACCGCCTCTACCGGGTTGCCGAAGAATACCAGTCGCCCACCCTCATCGAGGATCACTACACGGTCAAACATTTTATAGAGCTCGGACGAAGGTTGGTGAATGACCACGAAAACCAGTTTTCCCTTCAGGGTTAACTCTCTGAGAAGGTCCATCACATTTTCCGAATCTCTGGACGAGAGCCCCGAAGTGGGTTCATCCAGGAAGAGGATCGAAGGCTCACGGATCAGTTCCAGGGCAATGTTCAGTCTTTTGCGCTGTCCGCCACTGATGGTTTTATTCATCACCGATCCAACACGCAGGTCACGTTTGTCATAAAGCCCCAGGTTGGTGAGTGTTTCGGTTACTTTTTCGCGTACCTCTTTGTCGGAAAGGTGTTTGAAGCAGAATTTGGCATTGAAGTAGAGATTGTCAAATACTGAAAGCTCCTCGATAAGCAGGTCATCCTGGGGCACAAATCCGGAGACACCCGTAAGTTTAGAGGTATCCGAATGAAGGTCCAGGTTGTTGATCCGAACCTGTCCGCTCGAAGGTTTGTACATCCCCGATAATACATTCATCAAGGTGGTCTTCCCGGATCCGCTGGATCCCATGATACCCACCAGGTTTCCCTGTTGAGCCGAAAATGAAACCCCGTTCAGGCCGGTCACATTTCCCGGAAAAATGTAGGAGAGCTTGTCGGCCTCAAGCGAAATCTGATCTTCAGCGAGATCTGTCAGGAACTTGGAGGCAATATCACTGTACAGGATGGGTTGGCCCACCGGCAGGCGGAGTGTGCTCCCGGTAGCAAACAGGTAGATCACCCCACGGTGGACCCCCAGTCCGTTCAGAAAACAATCCTGGCTTCCGGTATATTTCATAAAATAGAGCTCCACTGAAGGTACCCTGGTGAAAAAGACGGGCTCCTCAATGCCAGGGAAGTGGTAATGGTGGGCCGAGTGGCGCTGTTTCTCCGGGTCAGCAGGCTCGTCATCCGGATCGGGCCTTAAGCCGGAAACCACCATGTGGTTTTCATGATTAACCGATTCAGATGAATCCTCAGTGACGAAAGCAAAGATGCTTTTAAATTCCTCTTTGCTGATCCGGAATATATCAGAAACGGTATTCACGATCTCCAGACGTTGTTCGGTGAGATTGTATTCGGCATTGACCAGTTCGAGGATGCGAACCAGCACCACCACCTTCTGGCGTTGATTGATGGTTTTACTAATCTGTTTACACAGCTTGAGTACTTTTACCGAATCGAGGACCGAGGTAAGTTTTTTCTCTTCGGGTCCTCCTGCAGTATCCTTGTAAAGCTCAAGGTATTCACGGGACGATTCAACACCGATCTGCTGGATCAGAAACCGGTTTACATAATCAATCTCTTTTTCTCCAATTCCCCCATCCTGTTTTGTGATGAGGGCAAATAACTGCATTAGGGCTCTCAGAATCTCTTCACTCATTGCTGATCATAATGTGTATGCTCGAATGGTACATCAATCATCTCTTCATATTCCTGACCCGCCTCCTGCATATCCTCGTCCGAGGCCAGTGAAAGCCACCTGATCAGGATATCGTGCCCCTCCTCAACCATTTCTTCGAGAACCATCAGGATATCGAGGAACAATTTGGAGGAAGCGGTATTGAAGTAGATCAGTTTAAAGTCAAACTGGGTTCTTGGATTGGGGTTTTTCCTGTATTCACCCAGCCAATCCAGAACCGGCTGGTAAAAATCCACCACGTCTTCGGGGAGAGATTTTCCTGAGATCTCAAAGCGATTGCCCTCCTTGTCCAGGATTACTTCCGGACTATCATCGGTCTTTCCAAGTTGTAATATATCCATAAAGGCTATCTCTTAATGGTTGACGTGAATATAAAAAAAGAAGTCTCTTCATCAATCTTTACAAAACTGTAATCAAGCGGGTTCCCTGTTTTTCTGAGGATGTCAATAAAACCCAGTCCGGCTCCTCCGCTGGGAGACATGATGCCCTCCCTCAACTGGGTTTTATAGAGGTCGTCGAGGGCATCGGAATCCATATTGTTCAGTTTTCCCAGGAACATGGAGATCTCATCCACATGTGCGGTTTCAACGATGTTCCCGGTGGTCACCTGGAACCGCTGCTTGTTTTTCGCTACAAGCACGAGCCCCATCCCCGGGTAAGGGTGGCCCCTGTATTCGTACGATTCGGCGTGTCTGTTGATGTTTTGGAGCGACTCAACCATAACATGGTATACCCTGCGCATTACCTGGTCATCCTCCACATCATCAAGTTGTTCCTCCACAAGTCCAGTGAGGGCCTTCATTACCTGGTGGGTGATCTGCCCTTCAAATACCAGCGAGATATCTTTGATACGCAGATCGGAATAGCGCTCGTAAATGTAGTTTATAAAACCTATACTCTCTCCGGAAAAGCTCATAATGATATAAATATATGGAATAAAGCTTAATCTACCTCAATCCCTATAATCAGCAGGTCATCCAGTTGACGTTCCTTTCCCATCCAGCCAGTGAAATCGGATGTAAAAAAATCATTGTACTGGTGCATGGTGCACCCGGCATTCTCCAGAAGCACCTGCCTTACCCTGGCCGAACCATATTTCAGTCCCACGGGCCCACCCAGCTGGTCGGTCAGACCGTCAGTAAAGAAGAAAAATTTGTCCCCCATATTGCAGGGGATCTCCACGGTGGTGAAGGGCTGTTCCGGTTTCTTGGGGTGTTTGATCCCGCCAATGGCCTTCCGGTCCCCCTTGTATACGGAAATCTCGCCTTCGCTCAGGACCAGCAGGGGACGGTGTGCCCCGGAATACTCCATCACCCGCTTCTTCTTCATGAACCTGCACAGGGCTATATCCATGCCGTCTCTTGTATCGGGTTTGTCCTGGTCCTGCTTTAGAGTCCTTCGTACCTCCTGATGAAGCTCCTCACAAAGATCGCCAGCCGATATTTGTGGGTTCAGGCCCGTGATATTGTTCATCAGGAAAAGCCCCACAAACGAGAGCAGGGCTCCCGGAACTCCATGACCGGTGCAGTCCACCGCTGCGATGTAAATGGCATCCTCGGTTTCATACAGCCAGGGGAAGTCGCCCGAGATTACATCCTTGGGTTTATAGTATACAAAACTTTTTGGGAATGCTTTGCGAATCCTGCCTATCTCGGGGAGGATCGAGGACTGGATACGCTCTGCGTAATTGATGCTGTCCTGAACTTTCCTGTTTTGTACCTTGATCTCTTTCTCGATTCTTTTCGCCTCGGTTACATCATGGCCCACGATGAGGATGGTCTCCAACTCATTCTCCTGGAATTCGGGGATGGCATCCACGCTCAGGATCCGTTCAGACCTGTATTCCCCCATCAGGAGCGGAAGCGTAACCTGGAAATTTTTTTTCAGCGGCAATTCACCCATTGCGGTGAGGATATCATCCAGCAGTTTACTGAAAACCTTGGTGAATGGGATTTCGTCCCGGTTTTTATTGATCATGGTGTGGGGAGTGATATCAGTGTAGTCCTCCACAATCGGGTTTGCATAATGGATCACTCCTGAGTTGCTAATGCGGAGGATCAGGTCCAGCGAATTCTCTGAGAGTGACTGCATCCTGGTCTTCAGCCGTTGCTCCCTCTCCACCTGCACCGATTCTGTAATGTCACTGGTATTGAGCACAAATCCACCAATGGCCGAGTCGTCGAGCATGTTACGGCAGTGGGTCCTCAGGTAGATCCTTTCGCCACTCTTCCGGATAAAGGTGGTTTTGAGGGTGTCGGTCAGGGCCGGATTCTCTCTCAGCTTTTCAAGGGTTTTCCTGATTTTGACAGCTCCGTCCCGGCCTATGCGTTCCATATCCTTACCCTCCATCATCTCCTCTACCGAATAACCGAATATGTTGATAACGGACGGACTGATATAGGTGAGGTTGATGGAATCATCATAGATGGAAATGATTTCGGAGGCGTGTTCAAGCAGCAGGTGGATCCGGTCGGTGGCATTTTGTGCCTCCTGGATCTTGCCTTCAAGCTGAATATTGGCAGTTTCCAGATTCTCCTTCGCAGACGTCATCTCATCTGCGTTCTCCTGCAACTGGATCTCGTTGCTCTTCAGTTCGTCGGTCATCTTCCTCGACTCCCCCAGGAGGAACTGTGTGCGAAGATTCATTTTCAGGTTCTTCAGGGTAAGGGCGATGATCTCACCCAGCTCAAGGAGGAACTGGATGGTGAGCTTGGGAATCCGTTCACTCAGGAAGGCAAATTCTATAATGCCGTGCAGCTCCTCGTTGGCGATCAGGGGAACCAGCAGGATGCTGCCCGGCTTCTGGTCACCCAGGACCCCTGAGGTAATGGTCACATAATCCTCCGGTATTTCGGTTCGGAAGATGAAATCCATCTCATAGGCGCACTGTCCTACTAATCCTTCCCCCATCCTGAAAACCTGGCTTACGTATTTGTTGCGGTTGTATGCATAGGTGGCCCTGTTGGTGAGGGTCCCTTCCTCTTCATCGTAAAGATAGAGTGCACCCTGGGTAGCCTGGATGTACCCGTTAAGCTCCCGCAGCACATTGTAGGAAAGTTCATCCATCTCCTCCTGCACCCGAAGGATCGATGAGACGATGTCCTTTCCTTCAGCGATCCAAGTCTGCTCCCGCTCCTTTCGCCGGTTCGATTTTATGTTCAGCTGGATCATCCTGAGGGCTTTCCCCAGGTCGGTACCCATCATCTCCTCATATGGCTCCGGATTATCTCCATCAGAAAGCTCCTGTGCAAATCCGGTGTTTCGTTTAACCAGCAGGTTGGACTCCTTGACACGCTCCTCATAATCCCGGATGGCCCGATTCATGATCCTATACATGGGGTAGAGAAAGACTGAAACAAAAATGGGCAGCAGGTCGATCAGGAAAATGGAAGGATGTTGCCTGTGTATAATGGCCAGGTTCCGGAAAGAGATGGAGAGTCCTATCTCCATCAAGAAAGCAAAGAGGATAAGGATCACCAGAAACAGGCTGATAGTTGTTACCACAATAATCCTTCTCAAGTTAATTCGGCTGATGATATATGTATCTCTCCTGGACATGCAGTTATTTAATATTCGGGGAGAGTTTGACCATCAGGTCCCGGGCGAAGATCCGGAACAGTGCTTCAATGTCAGAGGGATCGTACCTGTAGCCCGAACACTCCAGCACCGCGATGGTCCTGTTCTGGTGAACCAGTGGAACGATTGCCAGGTAAGCAGGCTCCGATTTGCCCAAACCCGAGTAAACCTCCAGGTACTCCTTCGGAAGTCGTGTCAGGACCATGATCTGCTGGTTGGCAGCCACTTGTCCGGTGAGCCCTTCTCCCTCAGTGAAGGAGTATGGTTCGGTGGATGATATCTGGGCGTACGTGGCCACCGACCTGAATGACCGCTTCTCCCTGGTATAGACCACACCTGACATGATCTCCAGTTCCCGGGCCAGGCTTTTCAGCAACTCCTGTGCCGATTGTTTCAGGGATTGGTCCTCAGGGATCCGCCTCACCAGTTTCCGGGTAGTTGAAGGAATGTCAAGTTTTTTATTCTTCCTGGATGAACCCTTTACGGAAGTGGGTAATTCGCCTTCCAGGTTCTCTGCCTGTTTTTTTTGGCGTTCATCTTGAATCCATAGCCGGTGTGCCTTCTTCACAGCCAGCATGAAGAGGTAGAAGCCCGATGCCGTCATTGCTATCCATAACAGGATCATGATGGAGGGGGAGGGGGATCCGCTTACAGCACCGTTCCAGGAGAGAACCATCAGTCCAAGCCCGCAGGAAAGGAATGATCCTAGTGATACCCATGTCATGATATATTGCACCTTGCTTTTGAGCATCCTTACCCTGTTTGCGTATCTTTAAGTTGCTGTTTAAGCCTTTCAATCTCCTGGTTTGCATCCTCCAGGAGGTGGTACTTCAGCTTCTTCTCGGTGATGTCGAATCCCATAAGGTAGACCTTATATATCACACCGGTCTCATCAACCACCGGCGAGAAGGTGGAGACCAGCCACGCCTCTTCACCCGTGGGTCTCGATCTGCGGATTACACCTTCATAGACTTTCTGTTTGTTTATCTCTTTCCATATCTTTTCAAACTGCTCCTTCTCCGAATCCTTCAGGAACAACCTGTAGTTCCTTCCCAGAAGCTCCTTTTGCCCGAATCCTGTTATTTCGGTGTACTTCTCGTTCACTTGAATGATGATCCCGTCGGGGTCCAGTTCACACTTAATCAATGCAGTATTCACAGCCTCATTGAGAGTTTGCATATCCAGGCTGGTACGGGTGATTTCATGTTCATGCGATTCAAGCCTCTCCAGGAGGCTCCTGGTTTCAGTGATATCCTCCGCGATATTCAGGATTTTATAGACATTCCCCTGGTTATTGATAATGGGAGTAAAGGTCTGACGGAGCCAGATCTCCTTTCCTGCAAAAAGTTTATATAGTTCGGTATTGGAAGTGCTTTTCCCCTCCTTCAACGAGGTCCAGAACTCCTTATATTCATCAGAGGAGGGATCAGCCTGTGAAAATTCCGTGTAGCGCTTCCCAAGTACCTGATCACTTTCCGATTCAAGCAGCATCAGGAAGCGGTCGTTGATACTGGTGTAGCGGCCGTTGAGAGCGAGCTCAGCCACAAGAGTGGATTGGTTAATGGCATTCAGGATCCCGGTGATCTCCGACTCCTTCTTGCCCGATTCGGCCTGTGCCTCCTTCAGCTGTCTCATATTCTCCATCATAGTGCTCTCCTGGGTCTTCAGGGCATCGGCCTGTGCCCTGGACTGTTTCAGCAACTCAGTGGTGCGTTCATTGGTCTTTGCGGCCAGGATAGAGGAGAGGATGCCCTCGGCAAGGGATTCCACGAACTCAATCTCGAAAGGCCGAAGAAGCCTTACAGTTGCCAGTTCGATAATCCCATATACTGTTTCATCGATAATCAAAGGAACCAGAAGCAGGCAGGTGGGCTTCGCGGAACCTGTTCCCGAGGAGATTTCAAAGTAGTCATCCGGGACCTCTGAGAGAAAGATAAGTTTCTTCTCCTGTGCACAGGTGCCCGGAAGTCCGCTACCCCACTCCAGGATCCCGGTTCGGTATTTTCGTCGGTCGTATGCATAGGAAGCGGTCAGTTCCAGGGTAGGTTTTCCCGGGTCAGTATGGTTGGAAATGAAGAGCGATCCCATCTCCACGTTCATGTAGGTCACCAACTTTTGAATAATGGAGTATGCGAGTTCCACAACGCTTTCCTGTTCCGAGCGTAGTACATCACCTATCTGGGCCATTCCTTCCGAGATCCAGTTCTGCCTCTTATCCTCCCGGTTCCTGGTAACTTCATCCAGCTCTTTCCGGGTCATGTACTCCGACAGCACCAGCAAGGCATTCCCCACCTCATCCACCTCACTGGGTTTGTATATGGCTACAGAGCCATCCCCGGAAAGGGAATTTAGATAGTTGATTTTATCCCGGATATCGGCGGCATGACAGTTCAGGTCGGCAGCCACATGGCTCATTTCATCCCCAAGGGGGAGATTCATGGGCGGAGGGAGGATTCCTAAGCGGATCTTGCCTGTAAAGGAGATTAGCGTTGAGAAGACCCTGGAGAGATTGAATGAGAAGAGAATCAGGAAGAGGCTGATGAAGAATAAGCCAAGGGCCATTGTGATGGCCAGCTGACTCCTCTGGTTCCTGCTGAAGCTCTCTTCCCTGGCGGAGATTGCACCGTTAAATTCGTCGACCAGTTTGCCCAGTACCAGCAGTTCTGTTTCGGCCCTGTCCCATCCTGAACTATCTGGTATTTCATGATCCGACAGTTCATCCTGGAAGAGCTGCAGGGATGATACGATCTGACGGGCATTGAGCAAGAGCGGCTCTTCACCGGCAATAGAGGGGTGGGCTGTTATTCCGGAAATACCAGCCTCCAGGTGATGTGCCTCCTGTATACTGGAGGCATTCAACCGTGGACCCCCGTTACGGGCCAGGCTGTAAAAGGTGTGCTCCAGTGTACGCATCCGGGAGATCACATCCGATCGTTGGTTTAACAATTCCCTGTTGATGGAGAGCCGGTTGGATGCATCCATGATCACCAGCGACAGGGCAGTCAGTATGGTGATGATGACCACTGTGGTGATCAGTAGTTTTGAGCGGATGGATATGCCCTTGATGATCATACCGGTAGTTTATAATAGAAGGGGTTCGCTTTTCTGAACTTCCTGGTGAATGGGCCCAGGATGGACTCATGTACCCCCAATAGAAGCACCCCCTTGTCAGCCAGGCTATTGTAATAAAGATCAAACACCCTGTTCTGGAGTTCGTATTTAAAATAGATGATCACATTTCTGCAAACAATCAGATCGAATTTAGCCAAAAAGAGGTTTGGATCATTCACAAGGTCCAGTTTCTTATACACCGGTTTTGAGCAGAGCTTCTTGTTCATGCGGATCTCATCACGAGCTTCATCAACGGTCAGGTACCTGTCCCATTGTTTTTTATGCTTTCGGGATATTTCGCCAGCACCCTCCAGCAGCACCCTGTCAAAGTTCTCAAGGTAACTCTGGTTAAAGGAGTATTTGTACTTACCCTTCCTGGCGGTTTCCATCACATCTTCACTGAGATCGCTCGCATAGATGTGAGTCTTTTCAAGCATTCCCAGGTCATCCAGGACCATCATCATTGAAAAAACCTCCTGTCCGGTTGAGCAGCCCGAATGCCAGATATGAAGTTCGGGTTTATCCCTCCACGAGGGGAGCAGCTCTGTCCGTAATTTTTTCCAGACATCAGGATCACGGAAGAGTTCGGTAGTATGTACTGTGATTTTCTTTACTGTTTTCTCCAGAAAGGCGGGATCCGATTTCATTCGTCCTTTCAGGCTCTCCATATCCATGTCGAATTCCAGCAGGATCCTTGTCAGGCGGCGCTGGAGTGAGGTCGGGGAGTACCCGGCGAAGTCGTATCCGGAGTGATCCCGAATGACTTTCTGAAAACTGAGTATGTCCTTTTCAACGACCTCCATTGGCGGGTATCCGGTTGCTGCCTGATGCTACTGTAAAACTAACGATTTATTAATTAGGTTCAAATTTGCAGAAAATGCTATTGTCGTTATCTTTGAGAGAGAGAAGCTGCATAATAATGACTTTCGGCATCCTTATATTTCCAGGCGCTCATGGCGACCGTGACCTGACCAGGGTCCTTGTGGATCACTACAATAAGAAAGTTGTCCCTGTGGGAAATACGGAGACCAACCTTACAGGTATCGATGTCCTGATCATCCCAGGAGGATTTCCATGCAAAGGCTCTTCCAGTTCTTCCAAATGCATTAAAGACTCTCCGGTGATCGATTCCATGCTCGAATTCACCGACCGCGGAAAGATCCTGATCGGAATCGGGAACGGGTTTCGTGTATTATGTGAAACCGGATTAATCCAGGGTTCGCTCAGGATGAATAAATCACAGCGCTTCGTCTGCAAAAACACTTTTATCAAGGCAGATAATATCAATACAGCTTTAACCAGGAAGCTCTCCAGCGACCTTGCCTACCACATACCTGTTGCCACGGGACACGGGCGCTTCACAGCTAAAGAGGATGTCCTTGTAGAGATGCGCCTGAACAATCAGATCCTGTTCCGCTACTGTGATGAGTTTGCTGTGATTTCAGAGGAGAACAATGTAACCGGTTCGGTGGATAACATCGCGGGGGTTTGCAACAGGAGGAAGAATGTATTCGGGATGATCCCCCAACCTGAAAGGGCAGTCTTCTCATATGGCCGAAACATCGACGGGAGGCCCGTTTTTGATTCGATCCTGGAATCCCTGTAATGAAGCTACTCACCCGGCCTCTCCCTGAGCCTGAATCCGGTCACACCCTCCTTCACCTCCATCTCCACCACATCGAAACGGACCAGTTTTGTCATCAGGGTAACCAGTTCGTTCCTGTTGAATCCTGTATCACGCCTGAGCTTTAAAAGGCTGGCTCCCGGAGCCCTCTCCAGGGTGGAGAGCAGAATCTGCTCTTTCCTGGTGAACTCCAGCAACTGATCTCCCCTGTCTTTGTCATCGCTCTCCTGCTCCCTGGTCCAGATCCTGAGCTGAATAATGCCTGCCAGCAAGCTCTCATCTGCCACCCTTATGTAGGCCATCCATCGGTTGTTTTCATCCTTTGCGTAGACCGGTTTCTGGTCGACGGGAGGGATGTAGACTTCCAGGATATTTTTTCCTTCAACCGTGTGAATCCGACTTTCGAAACGCACTTCCGGCTTGCAGTAGAGCGAAGCTGCCGATTCAACCATGTAATACTCCTCTTCGGAGCGGATACCTCTGATGCGTCCGTTGTCCTTGACACCCACCAGCAACCTTCCCCCGTCGGTATTTGAGAAGGCAGAAAGGGTACGGGCAATTTTCCGTGCATCGCTGATCTCAAACTTGAAATCCAGCTGCTGGTGTTCACCCTGGGCAATGAGCGATCTGATCTGTTTTTCTCCCTGCGTCTCCATGTTTCCCAAAAATACAAGTTGTTCTCTCTTTTTTGTTTCCTTTCTGCTTGCAGTAATAACAAAGCCGACTATTTCAAGATGGATTAGCAGGATCAGGATTTGGAGTTCGAATTGATCCGCTTGCTTACTGAAAGAAAGAGGGGGATGTCATTGGCACCGATGGTGGGGAGTCTTTCCATGATCCGGTGGTAAAGTGGTGTCCCACCCTCGATTCCTGCTTCCTCCAGCAGTTTCCTTGCCTGGATTTTCAGTTCACCCCAGCCTTCACCCGATTTGGCCTGTTCCAGACCCGGTTTTGTAAGCTCATTCAAAGGGGAGAGTTCATAGGCAGTTACCATAACCGATTGTCCCAGGTTCAGTGAAGGGTATGTGATGTTCATGGGGATGCTCATGGCCAGATCCGATTGCAGGATAAGCTGGTTGGGAAGGCCGCTTTCTTCGGTTCCGAACAGGAACCCCACCTTTCCCAGGTGTGCCGCCTTATCTTCGATAAGTTTGAGGATATCCCTGCTGGAGTGGTAGTCGTGTTTGGTGGTGCGCCCCTTGGCCGTAGTGCAGATTACCAGGTCGAGGTCAGCCGTAGCCTCTTCAAAGCTAAGGTGAACAGTGGCATTTTCCAGGATATGATGCGATCCGTGAGCCAGCATCCTGGCATCATCACCCAGGTGGTTGCATGGATTAATGAGGCGTAAGCAGGAAAATCCCATGGTGTTCATGGCCCGGGCGGCTGCACCCACGTTTCCCGGAACGGCCGGTTTGTACAGTATGAAACAGATTTCCATTGTTTATCAGCTTTTGTCTTCCATCTTTTTAATGAGCCGCATTCCCCTTGATTTAAATCCGACAGAGTTATTGTCAACCTGGTCACTTATCACAGTGACCAGTTCATCCTTCAGTTCGGGATAGATTAGAACATGGTTGTAAATAATCTGCATGGCGTGAACCTTCACGGCAACCGGGTAGAGCTCCGAAACAAGGTACCTGAAACAGAGATCGATCAGGATTCCCTGGTCTTCCTCCAGGATATCGTAGCGGCACAACAGGCGCAACAGGCAGCGAATGGTCCCTGTTGATTCAATCTTGGGAAGCCTTTGAATGATGGTTGAGATAAAATCCGAGGCCAGTCCGGGCGATAGTTCATCACTTCCATCAAGGATCCATCCGGCCCTCCATGCAAGAGGGTCTTTGTCATAAAGAGCAAGATCAAGAAGAGTGTTGAACTCATGTCTTGAGTTCAATACCTCCCGGATAAAACGTTCTTTCTCAGCCCCTGACGGGATGTTGGCCAACAGCGATTTGAAGTCCATTGGCTTATTGCCCTATGGACATCACAGCGTAGTCACTAACTTTAATGGAATTTTTGGCACCCAGGTCGATTTTGGTGACTTTCATTGTATTGTTTTCGCCACTTGAATCATCCTTGTAGATGTATTCCATGACCATTCCATTCATCCCTGCAGAGTGAACAAATGCCCCGCCAAATATCTGCTGGTTGGCCAGGATCTCCTTAGCCACTTCCTTACCCAGTTTTTCTGAAATCCAGAGACTGATTTCTGCTCCGTCTTCCTTGACCCTGTATTCATCACAAGAGTAACCCAGGATGGTCTTGGTATTCCCGGACTTTAAATCAGCATAAGCCTTATCGGCCTCACCGACTTCGTCAGCCATTTCAGCTAGTAGTGCGGGATCAATACCCATAGCTACACCGACCTTTTCACCATCATCTTCGGAAAGCATCAGCATGCAATTGTTCTTGGTGTCAACCAGGATGACTGACTTGGTTCCCTTATCGGTAAACATAATCGCATAATTGCTTCCGTCTTTGGAAAGGTAGGCATCATAGACAATGGTGTGATCGCCCTGGTCCGAGATTTCCATCTGCATGTATGAATCGAAATTGTACTCCTGATCATACACTGCTTTGGAGGCGGTTGCTACCTGGCTCAGGATAGCCTCAAGGTCCTGGGATTGTACATTTTGAACCGACAGAATCATAGCCATAATGGATAATGCAAAAAGAATTTTTTTCATGGTTTTTTCAGTTAGGTTTTTAAATGCAGCTATACAATTTAAGAAAAAATTACCCTATGTCAACAATGGAATTTTGGATTGGATCACTATTTTAGTAAATATTTCTGAATAGATGGAGTTTAAAATCAAATTGGAGCATGGTACTCTCATCAGGCGTTACAAACGCTTTCTGTCCGAAGTGCAGCTTGACGACGGGTCTGAGGTGATTGCCCACTGTACCAATTCAGGCTCCATGAAGGAGTGATCCCCGGATTGGAGGGACTTTCACCCCGGCCAGGGAAATCGATCCTGAATATGGTACTGCCCTGGATGTTGCCCTACGTAAGCGCCTAGTATTCAGCGTCAACATCTCAATTCTCAGTGCTTATGGTTTTTGTCCAGGACCCATTGGTTTGCATCAGGCTTGTCCAATCCTTTATCCTCTGCATATTGCTTTGCCTGGTGCATGAAAGCCTGCAGGCGGAGGTCAATGGATGCATCCTCCTGTCCGTCGTAGGCGATGTTTACATAGGGGATGTTCCCCTTATCCTTTCGCAACTGGTCGGATACGGAAGCCACAAGTGTCCCTGGCATGCAGGTGAAAGGCATGATGTTGGCGATTCCCGAAATTCCCTTGTCCACAAGCAGGGCCGATGTGCCCAGATTGAGAGCCGGATCTCCGTCGTAGTGTTTGTGTACATAGGGTCCGCAGGCGTTCAGCATATCCTTAACATCAACCTCCTTGTCTATGTCGAACAGACCATGGAAAGGTTTTGCAATTTTGCCCGCGGTCCGCTGCTGGAAATACTCCTGAAGTTTTGATTTGATTACGCCTTTGAAGTCCCCCTTCCATTTGCTATCGCGGGTATAGCGTATGGTGGAGTAGGAGAGCCACTCGGCAAACGGGGCAATCCAGGTTTCAGCACCGAACTTCTCCAGCCTTGTCACCAGGTGAGCACTGCAGAAATCGTTATCCCGCATGAAGATTTCTCCTACTACAGCAATGACCGGTTTGCGCATACCATTGGATACAGGAATTTCGGTGAAGCTTAAAGCAATCCTGGCCAGCGTGTCGGTCAGATCATCTCCCCCGTTTTCCATACAATGTACCAGGTTGGCCAGCGCCTGCTTGTATACCTTTTCTGTATTTCCGGGTATCAATTCGTATGGTTTTCGCTCCTGCTTCATTTTACGGAGCATGTCCATGGCTACAAATCCCTTCCAGGCATTAAGGCGGAACTTGGAACCGTGTCCGCCGGAAATATCCTCGTATGAGCCGTCGTTACTGGGAGCGATAATCTCTGTCTTATTGTAACCAAGCCTGTCGAAGAGTACCCGCTGAAAACGGTTGTACTGTCCGAACCGGCAGGGTCCGTTGTGGTCAGGCATGAAAAAACTTACTTTTGCGGGGTCTACACCAGGTTCCATCAGTTTCTTCAAAAAGCTGCCCGTGGTACCAATCATAGGAAAACACTCCCTTGCCGAGGTATATTTCCTGGCCAGATCAAGGTCCTCCTGGGTCTGCATCGGTAGTGATTCAGCATCAATCCCAAAACTTCTGCACACACTTGCCATTACATAGGAGGCGTCGCTCAAGTAAGGAAAATAGAGCTTGCGGTTTTTCATTGGAGAAGCCGTCAATTTCCCGGGGACATATACTTTTTTGTCTCGTTCGTTCGACATGCGGGATCCTTTCAGGCTGTCCAAAAAGGCTTCATACCGGGTGATCATGCCCGCATCGGCACCATGCTCATCGATTTCAATTTCCATGTAAGGTTTTCCGGCCATCTCCTCATGAACGAAATGTGCCAGAAAGGAGTCGGGTCCGCATCTGAAGTTCCCCATGTAGATGCCATGCAGACGGCTGTCCCGTGAAATAATCCTGGATGCTGCAATGATCCTCTGGCCATTGGGCCAGTACATCTTGTTGTAGTCATCGGTGATATGTTCCTCTTCAAGAGGGAGGTAATCCATTGGTATGGGGAGTACATCCAGATTTATGAGTTTCTCCACCATACTCATGTTCAGTGCCGGATCGCCCGTATTATAGGGTCGGCCAATAATGGCCAGTACCTCACGGTCTTCGGGCAGACTGGCCATAACTTCCCTTCCCCGCTGTTTCACCCGGTCCTCGAAGAGGGTTTGCTTATTATCGGCCAGCTCCATGGCAGCAGCGATTTTTTTCCTGCTGATCCCGAACTGTTTTCCAATGGAATCGTGCAGTTCTTTCTCAACCACCTTCCCATAATATCGGAAATTCAGCGTGGGGGAAAGAAGTTTCTCCTTATGGCTGTCGGAGAGTGATGCCCCGACCATAAAGGGTATGGTCTGTACCCAGGGACAGTTGCAATTGCTGGTTGGATTGTCGGGAGAGGCTTTCGAATTGATAATAAAAGGAGTGAAGACAAAATCTGCCTCAGCCTCCAGCATCTCATAGACGTGGCCATGCATAACCTCCACCGGGAAACAGGTTTCAGCAACGATCATGCTGAGCGATTTCTTAATGGTCTGACTATTGGTCTCTTCAGAAATAACAACGTTAAACCCGAGCTCATTAAAGAAGGTACTCCAATATGGGAATTGTTGGTAAAATACCATGAGTCCGCGTGGAATGCCTATGGTCTTCTTTTCTGAATCGATATCAGGGACGTAGCCGTCCATGAGCATCCCGATGCGCTCTTCAAAGTAATTGGGAATGCCTTCACCTTTCCCTTTTCTGTCATCTTTCTCATACAGCTCGCATCTTCCGCCAAAATAGAGCGGCTTCTTCTCGCCTTCAATGCGAACACGCCTGATCTCACAATGGTTGGAGCAGGCTTTACATGTAAACTTATCCACTGTATAAGGGATCTTGCTAATATCAAATCCCTTGAACTTGGTCTCCAGGTTGTTCTCTATTACGTGATCGCGTGCAAGCATGGCTGCACCAATGGCCCCTGTAACATCAAAATGAGGAGGAATGTGAATCTTCTTCCCGGTTACCTTCTCAAAAGCAGCAACAACGGCCCTGTTATTGGTAACCCCACCCTGGAACAGGATATGGTCACCTATCTTTTTCTTCCGGACTACTTTCTGGATGTAGTTATGAACGATGGAATAGGCCAGTCCGCCCACCAGGTTCTCCTTCTCAACACCCTTCTGTTGAAAGGCATTCAGATCCGACTCCATAAATACAGTACACCGGTCACCCAGTCCGGCTGGCTGACAAGCATCAAGGGCCATGTCTCCAAATTCCCCGATAATATTGATGTCCAGTTTTTCGGATTGCTCCTCAAGGAATGAACCTGTACCGGCAGCACATACTTTATTCATCTCAAAGTCCACCACGACTCCGTTGTCAATGCTGATATACTTGGAATCCTGGCCACCGATCTCAAAGATGGTATCTACCTTTGGATCAAATTTGATGGCCGCAGTGGCCTGCGCCGTAATTTCATTTCTAATGAGGTCAGCACCAACAAAATCGCCCGTTAAATAGCGCCCCGAACCAGTCGTACCCACACCTTTTATGACCACTCTGTCTCCCACCTCTTCCGCAATTTCGGACATGCCCTTTCGGATGGCGTCGAGGGGCTTGCTGGCTGTGGGGAGGTACCTTCGTGCAATAACACGGTTCTCTTTGTCTATGAGGACCACATTGGTACTCAAAGACCCAATATCCATACCCAGGTATACTTCGTACGGTGAAGTTGATTCCGGGATTTTATAAACATCCTTATTAAGCTTGTTATCAGGAGCCGTCAGGGGTTCGAACGATTTCCCCCTGGACTTCTCCCCGTGAATATGCTCGTCAAGGTCCTTTGTTCCTTTATAAACGACATCTTTGCCGGTACCGGTTTCCAGGTTATTAAGAACAGCGCCAATGGCTCCCATTGATGCATTGTGTTCGGGAATAATCAGGTCTCCCTCTTTTGCTTCAAGAAGGTCCTTAAATGCCCTGATCATGCCGATGTTTGAGGAAACGCCTCCCTGGAACATAATGGGGAATGAAAGGGTCTTTCCGCGACCAAGGGAGCTGATAAAATTGCGTGCAACGGCAAAACAGAGTCCAGCTACAATATCGTAGACCGGAGTAGCGATCTGTTGCAGGTGGATCATGTCACTTTTGGCAAATACGCTGCAACGTCCGGCAATCCTGGGTGGGTCGGTTGATTTGAGAGAGAGTTCTCCAAATTCATCCTCGATGGATATGCCGATCCGTTTGGCCTGCTGATCCAGGAACGAACCGGTTCCGGCTGCACAAAGGGTATTGAGTTGAAAATCTGACAACCTGGATGATTCTTTGTCAAGTTCGTCCATGAAGATAAGCTTGGAGTCCTCTCCACCCATCTCAAAGATGGTCCTGACCTCGGGATAAAGTTTGGAAACGGAAGAAGATTGAGCCACTATTTCATTAACATATGTACCCCCAATGAGCTCAGCGGCCAGTTTGCCCCCGGTACCTGTGAAACTAATCTGCCCGAACTGGTCCGGGGAGTATGTTTCACCAAGGGTATCCAGGATCTCTTTTAATTTTTCGAAAGGTTTCCCGTGACAGTAGTCGTACCGGTCGGCAATAATGGCATCACCCTCACCCATAACTACTGTGTTGATAGAGATACTTCCGATGTCAAATCCAAATTGAAACTTTGGCTGCATATTCTAGTTCTTTAGCTTTCAGGCTTTCGTGTCTTGAAACCATGATTCGTTCCCGAATCATGATTTTCAGAACACACCTTCATGTCAATGGGGCGGCACTGAAAAATATAAAAAAATGAATTGATTCCCGTTTATTACAGTCTGTATCCCGACTAATTAGAATTAGTCTAAAGAAGAATTTCAAGATACTCATATGGTTAACAGTTTGAGATACAGCGAACAAGGAGTTTCTTATAATGAAGAGAGAAACTCCACAACCTTGCTGCTGTCTTCCGCGGCATTAACTTCTGTGTCTTTGTAAATCAGTGTCCCTTTGCTGTCAGGGATGAAGGTCCACCTCTGGATGGTGGTGGCCCGTACCAGTTCCAGGGTTTCTCCCTTAATCTCCCGCGTGAGGGTGCCTCCCTCCTTATGAGGGACTCCAAACAGGGTGGCAATCTCGCCGTTTTGATCAGACAGAAGCGTAAAGTTCAACTGGTGCTCAAGTGCAAAAAGGCCAAGCGTCGCAGGCTTGTCTCCCAAGACCCCGACCACCTGGGCTTTCACGCTGGCCAGGCCGGCTTTTTGATCGCGGTAGGCACAGGCCTGTTTTGTACATCCTCCGGTAAAAGCAACTGAGTAGAAATAGATGACCATATATTCTGAGGTTTTCATCTGCTTTTTTAGGACCCACCTGGACCCATCCCGGTCGATGGCAGTGAAATTGGATACCTTTTCACCCAGCGTTACCTGTGCCCTGGAGGTAGTGATAACGGAAAGCATCAGTAACAGTAGAATGAACATTTTTCGCATAATTTGGTTTTGTTAGTAGTTAGAATTTGGTATTTGGTGTAAAAGTTACACTTTTTATTGCTCCATTTTTGAAGAATACGCGATCTCTACTACCTTGCACTATTCTTTAAAATTATGTATAAGCATCTATTCGGACCGGTACCTTCGCGCAGACTCGGGATTTCCCTGGGGGTTGACTTGGTTCCACATAAAGTCTGTTCGTTTAACTGTATCTATTGTGAATGTGGATCCACCACCCTGCTTACCCTTGAGAGGGATGAGTATGTTCCTGTGGATGAAGTTCTGGAGGAGTTAAAAGATTACTTTCAAAACAATCCTGATCCCGACTACATCACCTTTTCCGGGGCCGGAGAGCCCACCCTTCACTCAGGGATTGGAAAGGTCCTCTCATTGATCAGGGGCTTGAGACCGGCAGTCAAGGTGGCCTTAATCACCAATGGAACCCTCTTTTCCGATCCCGGTCTCAGGAAAGAGCTGCTTGATATGGATGTGGTCCTACCCTCGCTGGATGCAGCCACCGACACTTCATTCAGAAGGATCAACAGGCCGGTAAGCTCCTTCTCATTGGTGCAGTATGTGAAGGGTTTGATCGATTTTGAAAAGGAGTTCAGGGGGGAGTACTGGCTGGAAACGCTGATCCTGCCCGGTTATAATGACGATCCGGAGAACATCCTAAGCCTCGGGAGAATCCTTCGTACCATCAAGCCCGACAGAATTCAATTGAATACACTCGACAGGCCCGGGGTAATCGACAGAATTCGTCCGGCCACCAGGAAGGAGCTGGAGACAATCGCGAAACAATTGGATGCAGGCCATGTAGAGATCGTGGTGCCTGCTGCTGAAAGAGAAGAGTCCACAGTTTTCCGCGCCGATATCAAATCTGCCATCCTTGAAACCATTTCCCGGAGACCCTGTACCATTGAGGACGCACAAAAGATCCTTGGGATTCATATCGGGGAGGTTAATAAATACCTGCATAGCCTTGAAGAGGAGGGCCGTATTGAGACTAAGCGCCAGGAACGGGGTATCTTCTACCAGGTAATGAATTCAGAATTAGGGCAGTAATGCACTGAAAGAATTGTATTTCCATGAGATTCAAACATTGCCGATGAATTCGAGGCAGGATATTTTTGTCATTGGTTTTGTTTTGAGTCAATATTTTCCTTTCTGATCTGCTTGCCTTTTCTTGGTTTAGAGACTGTACACTCCTTTACCGGCAGCGTGATGGCTGAAGATCTGGCCAGGCAATCTCCTTTTTCAGGATCGGCCTGGAGAACAAACGTTTATTGAACGCGTAATTTCACCTGCTTAAACTATGAGAAATACTTGTTTCAAACAGGTGTTTTTTTTTTAAAAAACAAGAGGTTTCTCTCTCAAATTGTATGGGCTGATTATAGATCTTTGTATTATGAGTTTTGTTCACTCAGAACGTCGTACGAAAATATAAATAGTTAGATTGATTCAGTGGTAGGTTTTTGTATAGTTGGGTTATTGTTTAGTTAGGAAAGATCCGGGGGAGGCGAAAGTTTCTTTCGGATTTTTCCGTACCACGCATCTGCTCAGGCGTTTTCATATAGCATGAGTCTGCGGTCTCTTCTGTAGAGCACGCTTTCTGTATTTCCGAAAACAGCTTCCACTTCCGGTTTCGTCATAAATTTCAAGAGAACAGGCGTATATTCAGAATACGCCTCAGGAGGTCGAAGTACAATGTGATGTAAAGGATCAGCGAGAATACCAGGATTACAATCAGGTTGAACCAGTATGTATCCACCTGTTTTCCTGCCAGGTATTTTACCGGGGCAAAAAAGTGGGCCCTGAAGGTGAATGATCCCGGTGCCGGGTAGAGGTATACCGGGTCGATAACCTGGACAAGCCTGTTATGTTCCCGGAAAATCTTATCTGACACCCTGCTCTTTTTCACGATATCGGCAAGGAATTCGTTATAATGACTGTTATATTTTTCCTGGTAGTTTTCGCCCTGATTACCGGGGGTATTAAGCCCGAGAATAATTTCCTCTCTCATCTGGTTCACCCTGTTAAACAGCCCGATGTAGGTTTCATCGAGTCGATTCAGATAGGCTTCCGTTTGGTCCAGTAATCCGGGTCCCACACTCCCCGGAACCAGTTTGTCGACATGCTCGAAATGAATGGTGGGTATCAGATGAAGTTCGCTGCTGATCTCCTCCCTGAGCAGGGCAAGATTTCCTGCCAGTATTTGCCTGGTAGAATCCGAATCATGGGTCGTTAGTTCACGGGTCTCGCGGATAATCCTTTGGAGTTCGGGAAGATAGAAGGCCTGCTTGTAGTTGGCCATACTTTCGATTCTGTCCACCTCATAAAAGCACGATCCGTACTCGTTTTTCTTGAACTGTTTTACAGCCAGCCCTTCATAGGCCCATCTTGAGACCATCACATCAGCAATGACGGGGGAATGGATTTTTCCTCCCCCGATACCCGAATTCAACTTATCAAAACTGAACATGGCCCCTCCCAGTATCATCTGTGGTATAACCAGCAAAGGGATAAGGATGTAGATGGTGACTGCCGAATTGAAAGCGGATGAAATGTTGAGTCCCAGGATGTTTGAAAAGAATGAGACCCCGAGCAGAATCAGCCAGTATTCCAGGTACAATCCTTCAATCCCGAGGAAGGAGTTGCCAATGAGTACAAATGTGAGGGTCTGGATGGCAGAAATGAAGAACAGGATAATGATCTTGGATAGGAGGTAGCTCGATCGGCTCAGGTTTAGAAAAGCTTCCCGCTTCAGGATGTGCCTGTCGCGGAAGATCTCCTCGGCACTCACCGACAATCCGACGAAGAGGGAGACCAGTATGCTCATGAAAAGGAAGGGGGGTATGTTCTCATTCTCACGGAAGATATAGCTGTTACCCTCTCCTGAGTTGTACCTGATAATGACCACCAGGATCAGCGCCAGCAGTGGGGATTCCAACAGGTTGATGGCCATGTATTGCAGGTTGCTGATCTTCGATAAGAGGTCCCGGTGAATAAAAATAAGGACCTGTCTGAACCACCCGGGGATCTGGAATGTCTTGGAAGGGAGTTCCTTAACATCCGGTTTTCTTTCAGGCGTAAATCC
>JAAEOI010000348.1 GCA_024244665.1 Bacteroidota bacterium
AAGTTGCCCTGGCCTTTTACCAGTGTGTATCTTAGACTCCAGTCCTGGGCCAGACGCACAAGTGTGGGGTATACAACCTGCTCACCGTGTGGATGATAATTTCCTGTTGTGTCACCACATATCTTCGCACATTTCCTGAACTTGGCTCCAGGGCTAAGGTTGAGGTCGTTCATTGCAACGAGTATTCTTCTCTGTGATGGCTTAAGCCCGTCCCGCACATCAGGCAATGCACGACTCATGATTACACTCATTGCAAAGGTGAGGTACGACTCTTTCATCTCCTCTTCTATGAGGATATCCTTTACGTTCCCTTTTTCTTCTATCATTTAAACCTTTCCTTTTCAGCTTTTACTGTTGTAGAGGATCCGTGTCCGGGATAAATAACTGTGTTCTCATCCAGCTTGAAAATACATTCTTTAATCGATTGGAGAAGATGGTTATGGCTGCCTCCCGGTAAATCTGTCCTGCCATATCCTCCCGCAAAAAGAGTATCTCCTGAGAACAGTATTGGAGCTTCTCCATTGTCTGTAGGATCGGTATATATTCCTATTCCACCGCGTGTATGGCCGGGAAGGTGCAAAACCCTGAATTCATAGCCGTTCAACTCAATTTTATCGTCGTGATTCAATGTTCGGCAAGCCGGTGGAGAT
>JAAEOI010000349.1 GCA_024244665.1 Bacteroidota bacterium
CCGAACATATGACGGGGGAGCTTTGGACCAAAAAAGTCAACTCATTTAATGTGAAACGCTTTGGTCAGCAATTGAGTGAGCTGAACGCACCCTACTTCTTCATCACAATCGGACAAAGACGGGGCTGGTATTGTTCCCCGAATAGAGCTTTTGAGGAGCTGTTTGCAAAGAATGTGGGCCGGCTGACCGAAAGAGACCTGGTGCAGGAACTGGCCGAAGAGCTTGTTCCCAGGGGAATCCGTATGTGCGTGTACCTTCCCAATTTTGGCAGGCATGCCACTCCTGAACAGCAGCTGATGCATCAGCAGGTGATCAGGGAGTGGTCCGATAGATGGGGGAAGTCCATTTCAGCCTGGTGGATCGACGGCGGTGTTTTTGACGGACCTGACCGGCATAAGGAGTATACCGCTGCATATCGATCAGGAAACCCTGATGCCCTGGTCTCATACAATACCGGTCCAATCGGTATGACACGGGACCTGAAAAAGCCAGCCACTGAATACGAGGATTACACCGCCGGCGAAACCAACTGGCACCTCCCCGTAAGCGGATTCCGTCCCTGGGATAAAAAGGAGTATTACCAGGGACCGAACATTTCAGGCGACCAGCTTCATTTTCTGACCTTTATGGGTGGATTCTGGGGGATGGGGAAGGAACCCCGGTTCCCGGATGAGCTGGCCATCGGCTGGAACAAACACATTGCCAATCACGGGGGAACCATCTCCTGGGATGTGCCTCTGACCGATTCCGGTCTGATTACCGATCCCTACATGCGTCAGCTGGACCTCTTGAGTAAAAGCTTAGCTAATCATTAAAAAACAGGGAATGAAACACAGACTCACTATTGTCAGTTTGCTGGCCGTTATAATGATGCCATGGTTTTCTTATAGCCATGCTACTGTTCCGGGCCCTAATATTATTTTTGTTTTCGCCGACGATATGGGCTTTGGTGATCTGGGTTGTTACGGCAACCGGAAAATTAAAACCCCTGCTCTGGACCGTATGGCGTCTGATGGACTGTTGTTTACGAATTTTACCACATCCTCACCCGTATGCACACCTTCACGGACCGGGATTATGACCAGTCATTTTCCTGCCCGTCACCAGATGCATTACGCATTGGGCAAACAAGAAGACAATGAGCGATTCAGGATGCCGGACTATCTTGATCCTGAAGTTCTAACACTCACAAAACTCTTCCAAAAATCGGGCTATGTTACAGGTCATTTTGGGAAATGGCATCTTGGTTCCACACCTGATGCACCTGTTCCAATGGAATATGGAATCGATGAAAGCAGTACCTTCAGCAGTACAGACCTCAATCAAATTTACGATGGGGTCGGGCCAGCGGATAAGACTGGGATGCTTATGGATGTGACCATCGATTTTATCGAAAGGAATCAGGATAAGCCATTCTATATCAATTGCTGGCTTTCTGATCCCCATGTCGTTCTGGCTCCCAGTGAGGAACAGCTTGCCGAGTATCCGAAATTCAAGGCTCGTGCAGAAGGATTTACAGGTACGACACAGGTTTATTATGCCGTTATTACGAACATTGACAACCACATGGGCCGATTGCGGGATAAACTGGAAGAGCTGGGCCTCTCTGAGAATACCCTCGTGGTCTTTTCAAGCGATAACGGCCCTTCACCAATCTGGGGAATTGGGAGTGCCCACAGCGGAGCGGGTGATGTAGGTCCACTGCGCGGCTGTAAGGCCAGTCTTTATGAAGGAGGCATACGTGTACCCTTTATTGCTCGCTGGCCAGGGCATGTTCCTGCTGGTAAAGTGGACGATACAAGTGTCATTTCGGGTGTAGACCTCCTGCCCACATTTTGCAGCCTTGCCGGGATAGAGGTTCCCGAGGAAGTGCAAGCCGACGGGGAGGACATGTCCCGCGCCCTGCTGGGCACACCAGGCCAACGGTCAAAGCCGCTGATGTGGCAATACCGCTTCGGCCCCTGGGGCAGACACCTCCAGAAAAGTCCCGCCCTGGCCATGCGGGATGGGGACTGGAAGCTGATGATGAATCCTGATGGTAGCAGGACCGAACTTTACAACCTCACCAGAAACCCCTGCGAGGTGGATAACCTGGCCAATGAATATCCGGAAATCGTCGAACGAATGAGCCAAAAACTTCTGATGTGGCACAATGATCTGCCGGATGTTGAATCCATGCCCGTCAATACGGGATCCTTTGATTATCCCTGGCCCGGCGAGAAGTGACTATTAAAATA
>JAAEOI010000350.1 GCA_024244665.1 Bacteroidota bacterium
ATCAGGCACATCGACTTGATTTAGCAGGTGGTCTTTAATGCTTACCCCGTCAAAATTATGTTGTTTGGAAATGTCGATTCCTGCAATATCCATGACTGTAGGCAAAAAATCCATTCCGACGATCAGCTCCTCAGATGTCCAGCCCGCCCTGATGTGGCCTGGCCACCAGGCAACGGCGGGAACGCGATGCCCTCCCTCATAATTGCTGAACTTGCTGCCGCGGTAAGGCCTGACATTCGGATTCATGTAAACCGCTCCGTTGTCAGAGAAGAAGAAGACAAATGTATTCTCTTCGAGGTCAAGTATTCTGAGTGCATCAAGGATCTTGCCCACCCCCTTGTCCAGTTCCTCTAACATGATTTTGTATCTGGCCTGTGCCTGTTCACCCTCCAGCGGGATATCCCTTCCCTTGGTCCCTGGTGGGTCCGAAGGGATCTGGTAGTAGTTATGCACGGCCTGGTGAGAGACGTAAAGAAAGAACGGGTTCTCCTTGTTGCGTTTAATGAAATCAACGGATTTGTCCGTAATGATATGGGTGGAATACCCTTCCTGTTTTTTGATTTCCGTGCCCTCCATCCAATCGCCATGACTCTGGTAGTCGCATCCCCCTGGAAGAAACCCGACAAACTCGTCAAAACCATGGTGGATCGGATTGTATTTCGCTTCCGAGCCCAGGTGCCATTTGCCGAACAGTGCAGTCCTGTACCCGCTTTCCCTCATAAGACGGGAAATCGTCAGTTCTGAGGCCTTCAGCCCCGGTGTGTCCAGGTGGCCTGCAATCACATCAACGATCCCCACGCGCTGCTGGTAGCGGCCAATAAGGAATGCTGCACGTGTGGGACTGCACACCGAGCTATTGGAGTGGAAGTCTGTAAACCTGACACCCTCCCGGGCCATCTGGTCGATATTGGGAGTATTGATCCATCCATCATAAAGACTCATATCACCACATCCCAGATCATCAGCAAGAATGACAATTACATTGGGCAGACCCTGGCTTGCCTTAACACTAAAGACTAATCCAGATATCACCATTAAAGACAGAGCCAATACGGCTTTGAGATTGTTGATTTTATTCATTCGTATATCAGTATCCAATTAACATCCGTATTGGTAGTGGCGGAAAGTGTCAGGCAGCTGAGGCCGGCTACCGGGTGAGGTTTTAGTTCAGACTCTCCGCCCTGGACATCTGATTTGATCACCTTTGCTCCGTTGTCAGCGACAACGATCTTGAAAGGATCACCTTCAATGACATGGGCCGTACCGCTCAATGTCCTCGCTTCGGGATCCCAGTGCACATTTTCAAGTTCAACCCAACCCTGAAGGAGATGACGGTTGGTGCTGAGCACCTGGGGATACGCTTGTGCCTTGCGAAGAGAGATCATGGCACAACAGTTCGGACTCAGATCTCGTGAAAGGTCTGAAGTGCCGGTAAGCTTTCCTATGTATGTATCGGACCAAAACTCGTAGGCGTGATACTGCGAAGCCGGATCCAGACCAATCGAGTTGTCCACCCGCTCGCCACTGATGGCTGTGGATACGACAGCCTTCTCCATTCCTGTATTGTAAAGGGTAATCTGGTGCCAGTCGGGTGTAAGTTCGAGGTCGTAGACCTGTGGGTCGCGTATGCCGGTAAAAGCATCCAGCGGACGTGCGGTCCAGGGCTCAACATAGTGTGGGTAGGTGCGCGAAACGTCGTATGTGATCTCTGGCGTGAAGAGAGAGAACGAGGTGGAAAGATCGAGACGGCCACTGCTGAGAAAGACCGTCGTGAGCAGGGATTGGCGGATCTCATCCGAAAGATTGTGCAGGGCCTTGGTGTCTGAATAGTAGTTGAACACAGTCCTGTTTTTATACCAGCGCAGGCCACTTATGGAGGTCATGGCCGGTTCAAATCCGTTTGAATCCCACCATGTCCGCTGGGTATCAACTAATCCGGCTGTCACATCCAGGCAGGGTCGACTGGATTCACCCATGTTGCGCTCATCAATGTATGCATCCTCGCCCATTGCTTCACGCAACAACTCAAAAGCGCGGCGATAAGCGGCATTGGTGGTGGCATATCGGTCCTCAAAGCCACCCTCGGGACGCCAGGCAGTGGCAGGATAATCAACCTTCACTCCACGAATCCCATCCGCTCTCAACTTGCTCCAGGCCTTCAAAAAGTGCTCGGAAAAATCCTGGTCGGTATAGTCATAGGTCACGTATGGCTGATGGTGCGGATGTTTATGTTTATAGTCTGGCTTGTTCGGGATACGCTTGTCAACATCAGATATATCGTTGAACAACATGTAACCGGGATATTGACGTGCAAAATCATCGGACGGCATGCCAAGTTGCATATAAATATAAGGAATTCCATTTCCGGCATTCATCGCTTTGCTCCACTTGGTAATCGATTCGTAGGGCTCCACAAGGTGGTTGAACTTTCGCATGTGATCATCGTCCCACCAGCCCTGCTCGGTATCGAGATGGTATTTGTCAGGTTCCAGCCGGAGCGAGACTTTAGTATACCTGGTCAATCCGCATCTGTTGGCGTGCTCAAGCTCTCCGATCAGCTTCGCCGAGTTGTTGACAGAAGGTAAATTACTGATGTGGCTTACGCTCCAGCCGCAGAGCACAGGAAATTGATAGACATTTGGGTGTGCATTATTGGCCGTTCGCAACGCCAAACCGTAGCGTTCCAGGGCATTGAAAGGGTCACGTGTATAGACATCGATATAGAAATTATCCTCTGCCAGGTAGCTCTGATCTTCATCAACCAGGCGACCAATGGGGTCATCGGCGTAGAGAGAAGGCACTCCCTCCTCCAAGGTCGCATAGGCTCCGAACTCCCTGTAAGTCAATCCACCCCAAACAGCAGTACGGCGTTGTCCTTCAACCAGGCCGGTCAACATCAGACTATTGGCAGACCGGCGTGTGAGCCCCTTCTCGACCACTGTCGGGGTTCTGCCTGCTGCACCGTTAAGCGTCAGGGCCTGTTTCATATCCCTGCCGTCAAACAGTTGCCCGCCTCCCAGCGGCGTGCTTTCTCTCAGACGAAAGCTAAGATAGTTAGGCATTTTAACCCCGAAACCACACACCAGAGCAGGATTATTCTCATAGAGTGAATAGGTATAGATCATATAGGCGTATGCGCGATTGGGCCGCCCCCCGTAACCCAGCTCGTTGAAGTCTGCAACTTCCAGTGTGACACGTTTGCCAACCCCCAGGACATCCTTTATATCCTCGGCGTACATCTTAACAACGGTTCCGCGTTTTCCTCGTGGTAAACCAAACCTTGCATCCGATAATAATTGATCGCCCAACTCTGCATCACGAATGGAGAAAGCACCCTCATTATCAAACGTGACTGAGATGATCCCGTTGCTCAACAGACCATCCGTGTAGGAAACCGGTGTGGTTGTTTCATTGGCATGGAAATTTTCCCGGTCAGCACTACACGGTACAATCCGGGAGTGTCTGTCACTTGCCGAAACACCAGAGGCGAATCCTGATATCGCCACCAAGGCCAGAGCCAGTACTATTCTTAACCTGTTGATTCTCATTAAGTCTGCTTTTTATTCTCTTTTCTGTTTAATACTTATCATACCCGTTGTTCATCACCTTCTGAACAGCTTCTAGATAACTGAAGCCGTATTTCATGTCAGGGAGAAGATAACTCCCCTCAATCCATTCATTCCATGCAAAAATTGTGATCAGTTTTTGCTGTTCCGGGTGTTCATCACAATAATCTTTGGTTTTTTGTAAGAAAGATGAAAACGCCACGGGTGATTTATTTAAATGTACGATGTTTTCTTTTGCCTTGTCTGGGAAGCGCGGTGAATCCTCCCAGGCCTTCAATAAATTCATTGATCATGAATAGGGAGAATACCGGTTTCCCATCAATCTTATAGTAATTCGGCCTACTAAAATATTGGCTGATAACCCTTTCAACAATTATTTCAAAGTTCTCCCACTCACCCGTACCATCAGGCCAGATCACATCACCAAGCCTTTTGTCATGATGACAGGAAGGCCATACATAGGCAGCCACATCGTATTCAGGTTTCGTTTTCTCATCTCTTTGTTCGTTGTTCACCGCTGCTTTAGGATTACAGGAGCTTAAAACACTAAAAAGAACTATACCTGTGAATAAAAACAAGAGCGTATTGTACATTCTTATATCAATTGGTCTTTATGGTATTCAACTAATAACTAACTCCCGAAATCCACTTCCTGTAAAGGTATTCCTCAACTCCCTTTCTCTCCTTTTCGGATAGCCTGGAATTAAAAACCAGCACTTCGGTTAACTCACCCTCCCAGTGGCCATCAGTAATCTTAAAGGGATTATCGATTTGCTCTGAGAACTCATAGGTGGCAATATAGAAGCCCTTCGGCATGGATGCTGACTGTGGATCCACTCTCTCTGAGTTAATCCATACATTTCCATTTGTAGTAGATGAAGAGATATCATCGGCAAAAAGTTTCTCACCATAAGATCCAATTCCTATCAGGCTGTCAAGTTCTCTCCAGGGAGCGGTTCCTTCAGAGGAAAAATCACTCTCCTTTCTTACCATGATAATGGTCTGATAATGATTAATTGGTTTACTCAGTCCCTGGATCCATATGGTTTGCCAGCTCAGAACAGGTTTGCCATTCTGCTTATTCGGGAAATAATTGAAAAAATGAAAATGCATTTCACCTGCCTTGCTCTTCCCCCCGTTTGCGGACCCTCTTCTGAAAAGATTTCCGTCCGGGTCCCCGTCTGCATCAAGGTCGTTTGCGTCCAGCCACATCTGCAGCTCTGAACTCTTAATTTCGTCAGGAGATATGGTTTTATTGTTCCTTTTTACTTTTTCAGTGATCGCCACACCAAGCCTGTTCAGACTTCTGGCACCTGTTTTCAGGTCACAGGCTTCCACGTAGTAGTTCCCGGATTTATCAGGTTCAAACTCCCTGCCTTCACCCAGGGCTTCCTCCCTGCCGGTATAAGCTGATGAATAATTCAGCTTCATCTTGCTCTCCATATAACCCTGCTCCCAGATCTCCATATATCCATCCCTGATTATCCCATTCCAGGTGATATCAGCATCTTCGGTATTGAATTGATAATTATCATTATAAATTATCTGCTCAGTTTTTTGATCCTTAATTGTAAGCTCCGAAGCAAACCGGCCATCCTGAGCTGTTTTAATTTCAAACTCAACCGGTAATTCATTATCTCCATCACGGTAGACTTTAAGATAAATCCAGCTGCCAAAATCATTTTTCGAGGTATCCTTTATAAAGACTCCTCCCCGGTTTTCAACCACGGTAGCTACCGCTTTAAACTCATCACCATTGGCTTTTTTACCTGATCCGTAAAATTTACCATTTGGAAACTTAGGGACATAGTCGGGAATATCATTCTCATACCAGAAATAAGAATAGTTGTCTCCGGGATTTGATATAGAGACCTTTCCTTTTCCTGAATTTTTAAACTCCAGTTCGGTGACATAAAACCCCGGCACTTTTTCTATCTCAAAATCCAACTCCTTTATAAAGCCCACTGAATCTGTGACTTTAACTGCATAGCCGCCAGGCACAAGGAAGTGCCTTGTGGGTATATCGGTTATTTTTCCATCAGACCAGGCGAATGAACAGGGGCTCTTTCCACCTTCAACTTTGATCCGTACAGCTCCGTTGTTATAACTTCCTGTGGAGGGAACGATCTCTGACACCGATAAACTGATAGTACCCGGTCCTATATTGACTTTCGTATCTGTCTCACTCTCCTTTTCATCGCCCAATGATTTGTGACCGGTCTGATGATCGGGTTTCACTGTCTGATCATTCTCATTCACCACCCATTTCACCGAGGCAACCGGGTAGTCAATGTAGGGTGGATCGGGCCGGACAAATTCCGACTCATCCACCAGCCTGCACTCTACCCTGTACTCTTTTTTATCTTCAAAGGTGATATCAATTTCTGATACATCTCCTGCAATTAGGTCTCCGTTAAGAAGCCAGGAGAGTTTTTGCGAACCGGATAGGTTAACTATTTGATCCACAGAAAAATGAACTTTGCCAGGTATCTCAACATCCAGATCCTTTCTCGCAGGGTATGTGGCATCAAAGGGATCAACCCACATATAGAGTCTGCACACGGTTCGCTGAACACATACGGGGCACAGTCCGTCCGGATCACCGGCAAAAGATCCTGCTCCCATAATACATCCCCTTGCGGTGGGCCTGTAGATATGGTGAAGCCTGTGGGTAGCTCCCTCAAATACACCAACTTTATCCATATTTTCAGGGGAATATGGAGTTGGAATCTCAGTCCCAGGCTCTATCCAGGCTCTCCATTTCACATCCTCAGCTAGATAATCCAGGGTAGTATTTGAGCCTTCGCCTCCCCTGCCCCAAACACCGTTTGAAGTATATTCGTCAGGCAGTCCCGGTGCTGTATGGGCAAATTCATGAATAAACGCCTCTGTTTCCCTGCCGGCGATCATTGCATTACCGGTTCTGGTCTCAATATTCCGGGCGGCTCCTCCGCCTCCATAGTCTGTATTCACCATTGCAAGGCATGATACCCACCCTTTTCCTTCCTTATTCCAGGGGAGAAACAATCGATCCCTTATCTCATCCAGGTCGACAGTGGTAAGACCCGTCTTCCAATTATAGGCAGGCATTCCGGGCCACCATATGGCATACAGATTGAAGAAATCGCGGTATTCCGGGTAGGGTTCAATTGCAAAGGTATCACCCGGGATAAAAGTTCTGAATGAGTGTTTTGCATCAGTGATAAACTCTTCCCGCAGCAGGGGTGTATTATAACTGTCGGGCTTTCCCTCTACCCACCTGTTGATCGCACAGAAATTGATCCGGTTATCCTTATCGCCGGTCACCCTGATGGGGATAAGTTCGATTTCACCATTGGCGAAAGCCCTGTCAATCTCCGGGATATATCTTGAATTTTCTGTGTTGGTTGATCTTCGGGTGGTGACTTCATAGATTCCGGTTGAAGGGGTCACCTCATCACTGGTACCCGCTCTTCTGACCCTTGCACAATAGCTGTATTTCGTTTCGGGTGTCAGCCCTGAGTTACTAAATTCATTTGAGCTCTGCCATTCGCTGCTGTATCCATCACCACCGACACATTCAAATCGGTACTCAAGCTGCCCCTGAATTTCAGGCACTTTTACGCTCATTTTCACCTCTGAACTAAATACAGAGTGAGGTTCACTGAACCATTCAAGCGGATCCTGGCCGATGTCTGAATACTGTCCATATAAATCACTACTACCTACACTGAAAAAACTAATAAGAAGTACTATTTTCAATCTGCACATGATAATCTGTATTTATTAATTCTCATACAATTGCTATTCAAAGAGGCCGGTATTACCCCTATTCCACAACGTTGTTAATTCGTCCACAATATCCTGGTTCTCACCGGCAATATTGACTGCTTCATCTGCATCATTTTCATGATCGAACAGTTCTATCAGGGGTTCCTGTTCTCTGAGATACTTCGTAAACCGGTATCTGTCAGTCCTTACCGAGATTCCATTTCTGAAATAACCAAAAGCGACATCTTCCCAATCGGTATTATCCGGGTCTTTTATCAGTTTCACAAGGGACCTTCCATCTGTTTGATGGGGCATCCCGATATTGCAAAGTTCAAGTATAGTCGGATATATATCAGCCGAACTGACTATTCTGTCGGAGACAAGACCCTTGTGTCCGGGAACATTCATGATCAGTGTGCTTTTAAGAGCTTTCTCAAAAACAGTATGTTTCCCCCAAACGAGATGTTCACCAAGATGCCAGCCATGATCCCCCCAGACCACAATAATGGTATTATCTGAAAGTCCCAGTCTGTCAAGTTCATTAATCAATTTGCCGATCTGAACATCTATATAACTTACACATGCATAATAGGCGTGTTTTATCTTACGGGCATATTCATCAGACAGAGGTTCTTCCAATGAAGCCTTCTCATCTCCCAGCCTGTAGCCGTTGAATTCGCCACTTGAATGCAGGCTGGCTTTATTCACATTCGCAGGCAAATAAGGATTTGAGGCAAGAGGGATATCATCCTCGTCGTATAAATCCCAGTATTTTTGAGGGGCATTAAATGGTAAATGAGGTTTAAAAAAACCAACTGCCAGAAAAAAAGGTTCTTCCTTTGTGGCAAGCATGTTTAGTTTTTTCACGGCGAGCCTGGTCGTAAGACCATCAGGGTATCCTTCATCACTTACATCAGCCGCCTCGTAGGGCTTTACCATTCGCTTCCTGCCCTGTCTGTTTGAACCATCTGCATACCCAAAAAACGCATTCCACGCGGTTCCCCATTTACCTGCATCAAATAACATTTCATCCCAGGAATATGGTAATTCCAGATCCTCCCCCACGGGCTCATTATACCCGTACAGATAGCCATCCGGGTGGTGGCTGATCTTGCCTATTCCGACGGTATAGTAGCCATTTCTCCTCATATGATGTATAAAGGTTTCCGGAGCCTCTTCTTCCTCTTTTCCGGACAACCTGTTCATGGAAGCACCATTACCTGCATCAGACCTGTTTGAAGGCCACATCCCTGTCAATAAGGCGTTTCTGGATGCTCCGCAGGTGGGTACATTGACATAATGCCTTCTGAATAGAATGCCCTCATCTGCCAGATTATCCAGGTTGGGAGTCTTTATAATCTCATTGCCATAACATCCGGGCTCGTCCCTCAGGTCATCCACACATATAAATAATACATTGGGTTTTTCAAGCTCCGCTGAATGATCACATGCTGAAGAAAACGCCCATGAGGCGATAATCAGAATTTTTACTGCAGATTTCATATACATATTCTCATATTTCAATCAGCTACTTAAGCATCTGACTTTCCAGCCTTAGCCTTATTTTCATGCTACCCCTGTCTTTATCTTTCATTGAGACAGGGATTCTGAGTTCGATCCTTTTCAGGCCTTTGATCTTCTTATCAAGTTCCATTGGCGGAGGATCAAGTGAAACAACATTCAATTTGAATTTTCCGTGTGAAAGGTTATTCAATTGCAATTCTTTCCCGTCCTGCCGGAGTATGGCTCCGTTTTCAACAATCTCCACATCTGCAACAGTGATCAATTGCCAGGTAAGAGATTTTGTTTCATGGTTGAGTTCAATGACGTCCTCAATCAGCAGGGAACGGTCTCCGTCCCTAACAAAGTGTCGCTGCGCATGGCTCAGCTCTCCCATAAAAGCAGGTGTTAAATCAATGCTGACTTCCGGCCGGTCTCCCCTCTTAAAATCTGTGATCACCGCTGCTCCATCGACTGTATGGAGGCGATCATTCACTGTAAGGGTACTGTGCCCAAAATTATTTTTTGTGAGTAATTTCCACCTTTCACACTCCTGGCACTGCCCCCAGAGATCAAAGCCTGTCTTCTCCAGTTCGTAGTACGACTGGACACCCGGGTCGATGACCCATCGAACCCGGTCCAGTTCAAAAACAAAGGAGCCCGCATCCATATTGCCGTGACTTTGAGCACCACACCCTCCCTTTGTAGCAAAATAGTATGGAGAGCGACCCTCTGCATCCCTGAAAATGGCAATGGGATTTACACCCATTCCAAACCATTGCAGGGGAGCCTGCTCATATACACCGCCCTCATACTGAGACATCCAGGCCAGTGCAGCCCCACTCAACTTATCAAGTTCCATTTCAGCCGGTGAACCCAGGAAGCCATCGCTTTCGTAAAAAAGAGGATTCCCGGTTTTGGCAGCGAACCACGCCAGTACCACATCTCCCTGTGGACTGCTTCGGTCACCGCAATCGGCATAGTTGAAGTATAATCCGGAAGGTGAAGTACACATCACCTTAAACATCGCACTCTCCATAAAACCCGGGTAGGTATCATGACCAAAATCAGTACCAAATGCACTCTCAAGCATGGCAGCAGACAGCACAGAAAAACTGGTCCCGTAGGACCAGTAGCCGGGTCCTTCGGGGTAGACACCATCGGGAAGATACTGGGAAAGCGCAGATGGGAGTCCGTCCAGGGCTCTTTTTATGGTCTTTGCTGCCAGTTCAGGCTCATCCTCAGCGATGGCTATCGATGCAGCGATCATTCCCCCGTGACAAACCTGGTTCCAGTTGTTGGGATGTGAAACCCACCACTGCTCTTCACCTTCATATTCGGGCCAGGAAGGATGGATGCCTTTTTCGATTAATGATCGCTTCACAAGATCTATTGTGGATTCAGGAAGCCGGTCACCGGTCCAGTCCAGCGCCAGTGCAAGGGCCATGGACATCTCGGCCACATCGAGGTAATGTGAAGGATTCCAGTCCGAAAATTTACAGACAGCCAGCACTTCCCTGTTGATACGCTCCAGAATAACGGGATCCTCTTCAAGCAGGTACACCACACCCAGCAAATTTATTCTTTGAAGCATAGTTCTGGATATACCCAGGATCCTCCGGCCTGTCTGGACCCTCTCTAAAAGTGGCTGATCCAGGATTTCAAAGGCATTGAGGCGAATCGCTTTATAAAAATTTGCAAGCACCGGATCGGATTCGACTTTCCCCCTGACATTCTCAACAATCTCAGCACTGAAAATCAACCTGGGCTTCGTTTTTCGGAGGTTTTCTCTGACATAAGACTCCGAAAAGGGATTCTGAAGTTTTGGTATTTCCTCTGCCTGCGATCCTCCCGAAAGCCCCTCAACAGGAAGAAGGATTAAAAGCAGAAACAACAAGCCTGTATTTGGTATAATTTTCATATGACCGTATTTGACTTATTTCCGTATTTTTACGGCGTTTATCGATTTATTTTCGCGATAAAACAAATGTACAATATTCTTTCATTTATGAACATTGGATTTACAGGTACGGGAAAGATTTCCAGCGCATTGGTCGGAGCCATATGCGCTACCGGACTGACAGAGAACAGGATATGGCTTTCCCCAAAAAACAAGGCAATTTCCCTGGCATTTGCAGAGGAATTTGCAAATGTTAGCAGGCTACCGGATAACCAGGAAGTAATCGACCGCTCCGACCTGGTATTTATAGCTTTAAGGCCGAATGTATGCAAGGAAACGCTATCTGACCTGGTTCTGAATGAAAAAGCAGGTATCGAAATCCGGGAATCCGGGGCTCACCGGGAATACCTGCGATCGGCCGATGGCTTAAAGGAGAAGTTCGATAATTGAAGAGATGTCTTTCATTCTTATATTGCATGATAATTAAAAAACTGAACTGAATGCGAAATCACAAAATATTTGCCTGCTTATTATTCAGCCTTTTTGTAACAACCTTTTCTTTGAAAAATTCGAATGCACAAACAGCAGATCAGGGTTGGACAGATTATCGTGGCCCAAATTTCAATGGCCATAGTGCAGCTCAGAATATTCCTTTATCGTGGAACGAATCAACCAATGTGGCATGGAAAACTCCAATACCGGGACGTGGCTGGTCTTCCCCGGTTGTTTTGAATAATAAAATCTGGCTAACGACTGCGCTCAACGATGGAAAAAAACTGAATCTGTTAGCTATCAATTCCACTTCAGGGGAAATTGAATTCAATTTGAACTTATTTAAACTGGATAGTCTTCAGGAAAACCATCCTTTAAACAGTTATGCGTCACCTTCTCCAGTGGTTGAAGACGGTAAGGTTTATGCAAATTTTGGTGCCTATGGAACGGCTTGCGTGGATACCGAATCGGGGGAAATAATTTGGAAAAGAAGCGATTTTCATTGTGATCATGATGTTGGTCCGGGTTCATCTCCTTTCCTTTATAAAAACCTTTTAATCCTCACTTTCGATGGAATAGATGTCCAGTTCTTAGTTGGTCTGGATAAAGAGACCGGTAAATTAATCTGGAAGAGAAACCGGGATGTTGATCTAAAAGAGCTGAACCTGGAACATAGAAAAGCATTTACCACTCCAATAATCACCAAAATAGATGGTGAAGACCAATTAATAAGTGTCGGACCACATATTGTTGCAGGCTACAATCCACAAAATGGAGAAAGAGTCTGGCATGCCAACTTTAAGGGTTTTTCAGGTTCATCCCGCCCTCTGGTTATCGAAAACAAACTGTTTTTTAACACCGGGTTTGGACCATCAGCAGTAATTGCACTGAAGCTTGGAGGTGAGGGAAATGTAACAGATAGCATTGCCTGGATCAATAAAAAAAGTACGCAAGCTCGTTCATCCGCACTTTATATAGACAGTTTGCTTTATATGGTAAACACCGGAGGGCAGGCAAAATGTTTAGTTCCGGAAACGGGTGAAGAACTTTGGATGGAACGAGTGGGACTACAAACTTCATCTTCTCCAATTTACGTGGGTGGCAATATTTATACTTTCGACGAAGAGGGACTCATTACAATTTTTAAGCCTGGAAGAGTATTTCAAAAAATAGGTGAAAACCAAATGCAGGATGGTTTTATGGCTTCACCGGCTATCGTTGGTGACTCTTTATTTCTGCGGTCAAAGTCTCAATTGTATAAAATCGTTGATCTAAAATCAGACTAATTATTGGTTTCTCCCTGCTGGACTATTAATAAGTCCCCAATTTTTATTGGGCTCAGCTCCCAGCCATAATTCCAGTATACCTCCCTTAGAGAATTCCTCATGTCTGAACCAGCACTGCTCCAGCACCTCCCCGTTCAGCATTGCTTTCTGAATGTAACAGTTCTCGTCTGAATTATTATGGGCCCTGATGATGAAGGTCTTTCCGGGATAGTAATCCTGATCCAGTGTGATTTTCACCTCATCAAATACCGGGCTTGTAATTTCGTAAACCGGATCTATGGAATTATTGCCTTTAAGGCTGAATAAACCCATTGACATGAGAGCACTTACCCCGCCCATCTGTCCCTGGTCCTCATCATGGCCTCCATATCCTTTATCAGGAGATGTTCCGCCATAGGCCTGCTCATTGACTTTCCGTACCCAGTACTGCGACAGCCATGGCTTGCCGGCATAATTAAAAACATGAGCATTTGAGCAACCCGGCTGATTGGCATAGCTCACATAACCCCCGCTATAGGAGTAGACGAAATGAGTTGGCTCAGCCTTTTCGAAGGCATAATTCAGTTTTTCACACAGTTTATCGGTGCCTCCCATCAGTTCAGCCAATCCTGCAATATCGTGAGAAACAGACCATGTTCCCTGCCAGGCATTGGCCTCAACCCATCCCCTTCCCCTCAGTGGATCGGTATGTATCCAATTTCCCTCTTCATCTTTGGGGAATACCAGTCCGTGCTCTTCGTTGAACAGGCTCTTCCAGCCTGCAGATCTTTTCAGATAATAGGCGGCATCCCTTTTCTTTCCCATTTTTTGGGCCATCTGTGATAATGACCAATCCTGGAAGGCCCATTCCAGAGTGATCCCGGCATTTCGGGGTCGCCATCCGTTTTTCACATAAAAGTTGATTTCATCATCGCCCATCATTCCACCCGGCTGATGGTTTTGCTTCATCACCTTCAAAGCATGTTCAGGATCAACCTTTCGCAGCAAACCCTGCATATGGGCACTAACGATCAGGTTCGTGGCCGGACAGCCGGTCATAATATATGAGTAGCCACCTGCGCAGGGTCCGCGAGGCAATAATCCACCATTGTCGGCATACTGTACCAGGGATGCCGAAAAATCATCCATCAGATGGGGCCATGCAACTCCCCATAGGATATTCAGGTTCCACTGGGTTAGCCAGAAGGCATCTGAATTATACATATTGAATTTCGGATTTCCATCTGCATCTGAAGGTATTTTCCTGACCTGGAGAGCTGCTCCGGTAGATTTATCTTTGCCTGTCTCCCCTGTATAGTCCGGGTAGTCACCACTATAATCGTTCAGCTTGTGCCTCCCTAAGAGGGTATGCCACAGATCAGTATAGAACTTCACCCGCTGGTTCCGGCTTCCGCCTTTTACTTCGATCTTTTGCAGGGACTGGTTCCATTCATCACGCGCCCCTTCCCGCACTTCATCAAAATCCCAGTGATTGCAGTCAGATTCCATATTCTCCCATGCATTCTCAATACTGGTATAAGAAATGGCAATTTTAACCTTCAGCTCCTCACCCCTTTTAACCTCATAATATGCTGACACCCCTGCCGTGGGAGCATCATGGTAAGTCCCTCCCTTTTCCCTGCGTGGCGTACTTTTATCTTCAGCCTCAAGAGAGACAACATCGATATTTTTCACATCCCCACTCCAGCTGTCAAGCCTCTCCATAGGCCGGTCAAGCTGGAGGGCGAAGAAGATCTTTACATTCTCCGGCCCTCCCCATATCCGGCCCACTGTATTTATGGAGCCCTCAAGCTCAGTGGCACTCACTTTTGTCACCCTGGCCCCGGTCATCGTACTGGTGGAAACATATCCGCCCAGGTTCAGCAGGATTTTTGCTTCTGCATCTTCGGTGTACCTTAATCGGTACATACTGACCCTGTCCGTTGCGGTTTGCTCTACCCAGGTACTGTATTTTTCCAGGAAAACGCGGTGATAACCCGGCTGAACAATCTCACTGTTATGGGAAAATCCCGATTTCCAGCCTTCATGCCAGAGGGAGGGATCGACCTCTCCGGTAGCAGGCATCAGTTCGACCCCGGACAGCATCCATCC
>JAAEOI010000351.1 GCA_024244665.1 Bacteroidota bacterium
ACCGATGACCGCATTGATGCTCAGAAACGCGGTATTTATGACCCCTCCCTGGCCGCCCTCTATTTTCAATTTGGCCGCTACCTTCTGATCAGTTCATCGCGTCCGGGCTGCCTTCCTTCAAATCTTCAGGGTATTTGGTCGGACGGACTCATCGCCATATGGAATGCGGATTACCACGTCAATATTAATCTCCAGATGAATTACTGGCCTGCAGAAATATGCAACCTTTCTGAGTGTCATGTTCCATTCCTGGAATTTATTGGTGAGTTGCGTGAAAATGGTAGAAAAACAGCAGAAGAATTGTATGGTGTTGGTGGGTTTGCCTGCCACCACAAAACCGATGTATGGCATTTCACGGCACCCTATGGAAAACCAGAATGGTCTATGTGGCCCATGGGAGCAGCATGGGCATCTACCCATTTATGGGAGCACTATCTTTTTACTGAAGACACAGAATTCCTTGAAGAGTACGGGTATCCGGTGATGAGGGAGGCAGCCCGCTTCCTGTCGGAAATGATGATAAAACATCCAAAGACGGGAAGATGGGTAAGCGGACCATCTATATCACCTGAAAATTCATTTTTGACTCCGGACGGTGAGAAAGCTTCTGTAAGCATTGGACCGGCTATGGATCTGCAAATCATATGGCATCTGTTCAATAGTTGTATTGATGCTGCAGGGGAGCTGGGAATAAATGACAAATTCACCAGGACCTTACAAATTCAGCTGAACAACCTGACTCCTGTGAAAATCGGGGCAGACGGCAGAATACTGGAATGGTCGGCTGAGGAGTTGCGTGAAGCAGAACCGGGGCACCGTCATATGTCACATCTGTACGGGCTTCATCCTTCAAACGAATATAACTGGAATTCAAAGCCTGAGTACATGAAGGCTGCTTCGAAAGTATTGGAAGAACGCCTTCTTCACGGTGGTGGCCATACGGGGTGGAGCCGGGCCTGGATGCTCAATTTTTATGCCCGTTTGATGGACAGGGAGAATGTATGGCATAACCTTGTGGCACTCTGGTCAAAATCCACACTACCCAATATGTTTGACAATCACCCACCTTTCCAGATCGACGGGAATTTTGGAGCCACTGCTGCCATAGCAGAGATGCTGTTGCAATCACATGCCGGTGAAGTGAATCTATTGCCCTGTCTGCCCGCTGAACTGCCCCACGGAAAAGTCTCCGGATTGGTAGCACGTGGCGGACACGAAGTGAGTATCAGCTGGGAGAAGGGGAAACTGGTTCAGGCTACCATAAAATCAATACTGGGTAATCCCGTGAAAGTG
>JAAEOI010000352.1 GCA_024244665.1 Bacteroidota bacterium
AGCTTTAAAGAAGGACTGAGAATGGGTGCTGAGGTTTTCCATGCCCTGAAGAAAGTTCTGAAAGACAGAGGTTTAAGTACTGCAGTTGGTGATGAAGGTGGATTTGCACCCAAGCTGGAAGGAACCGAAGATGCACTGGATAGCATCCTTAAAGCTGTTGAAGCTGCAGGATACAAGCCCGGCAAAGACATTACCATTGCACTGGACTGCGCGGCTTCCGAATTCTTTGAGAATGGTGTTTACAACTATGCCAAATTCGAAGGTGAAGGCGGAGCGAAGCGCAGCTCACAGGAGCAGGCCGAATATCTGGCCGAGTTGATTGGAAAATATCCCATCGATTCCATTGAAGATGGTATGGATGAGGCAGACTGGGACGGATGGGTTGTTCAGAACAAACTGATTGGCGACCGTTGCCAGCTGGTTGGTGATGATGTGTTTGTTACCAATGTGGATTATCTTAAAAAGGGAATTGAACTGGATTGTGCAAATTCCATCCTGATCAAAGTAAACCAGATTGGTACCCTGACCGAGACACTGAATTGCATTGAGATGGCGCACAGGGCCGGTTATACCACTGTAACTTCACACCGTTCAGGTGAGACCGAAGATGC
>JAAEOI010000353.1 GCA_024244665.1 Bacteroidota bacterium
TTACCCAAGCTGGGAGGAACATGGAGGAAATAAACGACATGCCTGGTGGGTAGATCACTATAACAACTGGAACCAGGTTTGTAACGGAGGCATGATCGCGGCCTCTATTGCCATTGCCGCCGATGAGCCAGAATTGGCTGCCAAAACAATCAAAAGGGCATTAGATGGCTTACCTTACGTCCTTTATGAAAATTATTATCCGGAAGGTGTCTATCCTGAAGGCCCAATGTACTGGGAATATGGCACGAGTTATTCAGTGCTGACAGCTTCCATACTTGAAACTGCATTTGGCTCGGATTTTGGACATAAAGATTATCCGGGGTTTATTGAAAGTGCCGTTTATAAGGTTATGGCTACGAATACTCCTTCAGGATGGTATTACAATTATGCTGACAGCAAAGACAAACCAAATGTTGACGGAGACGTTATTTTGGCCTGGTTTGCCACACAGACCGGGGAGAGCATGTTTTATGAAAAAGATAAGTTCCTGATTCCTGCTGAAGACATCAGGATTGGTCATTTGACAGGTTCTGCAGAAGATATCAGGGTTGGGTACTTTACAGGTGCCGCACTGGCTTGGATGTCACAATATAATGAAGTCTCAACAGAGGTTCCACCTACTGTTTGGCTTGGTAGGGGGAGAAGTCCGGTAGCAATTTTTAGAGGTGCTGGAGACAACAGTGATTACTATTTTGCAGCAAAAGGAGGTTGTGGAGCTGTAAGTCATGGCAACATGGATGCCGGTTCATTTGTTTTTGAGCTTAATGGTGTTCGCTGGAGTATTGATCCCGGTAGTCAATCCTACAGGATTGGTGGGCAGGGATTTGATCTCTGGCGCCAGTGCCAGGAGTGTGAAAGATGGGAATTGTTAACCAAAAACAACCACGGACACAGTACCCTTACTGTGAATGACCAGCGACACATTGTGGACGGTTATGCACTTGTAGAGAAATATAA
>JAAEOI010000354.1 GCA_024244665.1 Bacteroidota bacterium
AGCTGGCTTGGAAGCCTATCTGAGAAGCGGGGAAGGGAAAGCCTTCCTTCTCTACCTGCCAATGGGAGGGAAGGTAGATCTTGAGATCAGTGATCCCCAGGATTCCTATACCCTCAGATGGATCGATACGGACCCTGCACAATGGCGGGATAAGAGCACAGTTGAAGGCAGGAGTAAGATTGAATTGGATTCCCGGGGTAACAGGAGTTGTTTTGCCCTATTGGTCATGACGGATTGAAAGCTTCACTTTCATATTTGGGAATTAAGTCTTCTATAATTCCTGAAAAAAGGCTTCAATCAGGAGGATGCGTTCGCTCTTTGCTTTATTGAACAAAAGGTGTTCGAAGTCCCTCTTTTTCTTATTAATATCAATATTTTCAATGATATCTGCTGTTGCAGTTTTAAGTTCGTCAAGATTATTGATTCCCTGCACATATTTCAATTATGCATCAAATACAGTGCAATATGGAAATAAAACAAAACTTTTATTCCGTATCCTTCAGCCACATGGACACATGTAGCCATTTCTACACTCTGTCAGGGCAACCACTCAGTCAGGGATGCAAAAGCACCTGCCTGAAGTACACCTGCTGTAATGGCTGAACAGGTTTGTCTTACATTGAAGCCTGGACGAAATCAAACAAATAGTAGATTACACCTATGTGGCAGCTGTACCACCATTGGTTGTATTCAAATCCCACTACGATCCGCCTGTCGGGCTGAAGGTAGTAAGTGACATAATTGGCCGTCTGCATGGCCCTTTTTTTCATCTTCTCATCACCGGAAGCCTCTGCAAGGACCTTTAGCATGGAAGCCCAGTTCAGGCTGTGGATGCCCATGACCACGTTACATTGCAGTTGCTCGCGGATCCCCTCGGCCGGTTCAAATCCTTCGATGGGGTCCTTGAATACCTCTTCTACCCAAACATTAAGTTCCAGGGCCATCTCCAGGTAGCCATTGCTCTCTGTCTGGTTATCCAACAGGTAGCGGATCACATCCAGGCAATCGTAATTGGTACGTCCCTCAGTGCTTTCCGGGATGTCTTCATAGAAGCCCCGGAACTCTTTGGTTCTGATGGGACCATTGATCAACCACTCCCAGGTCCGGTCGCGGTTGGCACCGTACTTTTGGTTCTGGTTAATTTCATCCAGGGCCTCGAAGAGCCTGATGGCATAGATGACGCTGCTGGTATACTCTTCGACCACCCCCTCTGTTTCCGGATCCACCCGGAAAGGCCAGGTACCGTCGGCCCGCTGATTTCTGACCAGTGTTTGGGCAATCGCTTCGGCGGCCTGTAAAAACCTTGGCTCCTCACTGGCTTTGTAGAGCTCAATATAAGCCAGGGCCATAATTCCTCCCTTGTCGGGCATGATTCCGCCCTTATCCCTGAATCCCCCCGGCTTTTTCTCCTCAAAGGTAGAGTAGGGCATGTTCCCGTAGGCCCAGTTGTCCGGTGTGCTGTGTGCGATGTTCCAGTCCGCCAGCTTAATTGCTTCCGCAAGAGCCTGCTTATCTCCCGAGTACTCCCAGTATTTAATGAATGTTACAATCATCAGCGAGTGGTGAAATGCCGGATAGGAGACAAAACGGTCTATGGAATTTGGAAAGGGCGCACCGTTGTGCTGAATATTCGAATAGTAGACCCAGGGCATCTGGGTTTCTCCCTTTTCATCCAACAGGCTTTCGCCCGGCCCTTTGAACCAATTCAGGTGATCCTCCAGCAGGAAGGAGATGCCGCGAAGGATGGTCTCCTCATAGGACTGCAGCGGTAGCAGCAAACCTGCGGCATCGCGTTTCCGGTCGGCAATTACCATATGCTGCTCCCAGTCATAATTTCCTTCAAATGAATTTTTGGGAGTTTCAGCTTCCGTATTTTTGTTTGATACATTTGTACACATGCATATGCTCAGTACAATTACTGCCGCAACAGCTATTATGAAGTTGTTTTTCATTACTGTTGTGTTATTGATCATAAGCTTATATAATCTCCTTTCATAAAGATTTTAAATTATTTGTCTAATCTGAATTTAGCCACGTAATCCCTGTAAATTTTCTGGTACCGTTTGCTGCGATCAGGATCGGGCTCTATGATTCGTTCCCGGGATTTAGTTTTTTGGTAAGCATCCTTCTCATCGCGAAAAACACCTGCCCCTATTCCCGCCAGAATAACCGCTCCCATAGCCCCGGCATACTGGCCTGATTCAGGTATAACCACGGGACGCCCCAGTATATCGGCCAGAATAGAGAGCCAAACCGGACTTTTAGTTGGGCCGCCTGTCAGTACTATCCTGTGGGCAGAACTACCGGTAAGACTCATAAGTGCATCTACCCGACTCCGTGTAAGAAATACGATACCCTCCATAAGTGCCCGGGCGACGTTTTTGGACGCAACATTCTCTACCCGTGCCTTACTCTTTTCGTACGGCTGGCTGAAGAGTTCAATAAAAAGTCCGTCGGATCCCGTTTCCGATTCTGCTGCCAAACGGTTGAAGCCCTCATACAGTGATTCACCATCATCGGTAGTTATGCAGTTATCGAGATACTCTTTCATCTTTTCGGCCACAGCAGTCAAAGCAAACATAGCGCCCCAGCAGCCAGTTGGAGATAAGAAGGGATCGATAAGCATTTTGCCCTTTAAGCCTGTTTCTCGCTTCCTAACAGGCGCAAAGACCACCCACGATGTTCCGGCAGATATAAGCAAGTCCCCTTCCTCCATCACTCCCGTGCTTCTTGCAGCCGAGGGGTGATCAAAGCTGCCACTAACAAGCTGGGTTCCCGCAGCAAGTCCGGTAAGCGAAAGCGCTTCAGGAGTTACTGTCCCACAGGCAGTAGCAGGAGGAAGCAACCCGGCCAACTGGCCGATCTCTATTTCAAAAAACTCAAGCAGCTCCCTATTCCATGTGGCGCTCTCCTGGTCCTGCAAATAGAAGGTGGTCGCTTTTGAATGGTCGACAACCAGGTGTCCACAGAGCCTGTAATAAATATAATCGTTGAGCATGGTGAAGTAGCTGGCTTTTTGCCAGACATCCGGCTCAAACTTTTTTATCCACCCGAGATGGGCCAGGGGGAAGGTGCCACCAAAGGGCCAGCCCGCACTGTTGTATATACGTTCCGGATCGAGTTCAGGCCACAACTCAGACTCTTTGCCAGCTGTCCTTGTGTCCATCCAGCTGATTACTTTTCTCAGAGGTTTGTAATTTTCATCCAGGAGCATGGTGTTACCACTCGCACCACTCAGGCATACTGCTTTCACCCGACCGGGATCAGAGACCTCTGCCATAAGCTCTTTTATAATTGCACATACATCCTGAAAATAGAGCTCAGCATCAAGCTCGACCCTTGTTTTCTCCGGACGAAGAATATTTACCTGCCGACTCGCCTGGCAAAGGATATTACTGTCAGTGTCAGAAAGCACAGCTTTCATAGCACTGGTGCCAAGGTCAAAACCTATAAGATAGTCGCTGGTTTTATTTTCACTCATCCAATAATCCTTCCTGCGTCTGCCATTGAAAATCCTGTTGATTCAAAGATCCTTTTGGCATTATTATAAAAGATGTCTTCCACATCAGACTTATTAAGCCCCAGCTCATTTACAGCCTCCTTCATGGCTTTTATCTCTTCATACAGGAAAAATGAAAGCCTGGCGGCCTCTTCTCCCTCAAGCTCCCGCATATTCTTGTCTCCGGAAACATTGCCATACAATCCTTTTGGTATCAGGTTTATATAGGTCCCGTTTTCACAGATACGTCTCATTCTCATGCGCGTAATTGGAAGATCACTTCCGAAGGTCATACGGCGTGGACCAAGCGATTCCAATGCCTGTCTGAACACCTCAGGATTGGTGTTTGCCGAACAGTCAAACGCAAGATTTTCGGTCTTTCCAAGAATCTCAAAAGCGTCGCCAACATCCTCCGGGCAGTAGGCCCTGCCGACATGCGCAAGTACAACTTTCACATTCGGATACTTCTGCTCAATTTCAACAATCTGTGCAAGGTTTACAGGATCCTTTAACCGACCCGATCTGGGGATGTGAAGCATTACCATCAGCCCTAGCTTGTCTAAGACAGCAAGGTGCCCGTGGGGTAAAAAGTCGAAGATCCGGACTTCATTACCGGGGATATATGATGGTGCTAAACTCAGGTAGACCTTGATTCCATTATATGCTCCATCAACCAACTTCTGCTCCAGCTCTTCCATGCGATAATCCGGATGATCAAGAAAGAGCACCGGCAAATTCCGGGACGATGCTGAAGCCCTGGTGTATTCATTTAGCTCGTCAATTTTTTGTAAAGGTTCCACCCATGGAAATAGACAGGGGACCACTTTTTTCCCGGGAATCATGAGTCTGTAGCACTCCAAAAGATCTTCAATGGGATTATCCTCTGCCACCAGTGATGTCCAGGAGACCAGACGCTTGTCCTGAACAGCTGCGGTTCCCGTAATCTCCTTTATGTATACATGGGTATGTATATCGATTATGTTTTCAGGAAGAAAATCCTCCAGATGCTCCTTATAGAAACGCTTGTCTACATCCTTAATCTCTAAATTCATGTTGATCCGGATTTATATAAATTCCACAGAGAATCCCATCATTTGACCAAAGGCAGAGAGGAATTTAAGCACATCACCATAGACTATTACCAGGTGATGAGTCCCGCCTGCCATGCTGTATTTTTCCAAAAATGTGGAGAGCGGCATGTCCGGTTTTACCCATCCTCTTATACTCTCCTTCAGCTGATCATCACCTTCCGCGTCAAGAACCTCTACCTTGCTGAGAATAAGAGTGAACCCTCCCTCAGAAGTCTGAGCAAGATTCACTAAAACCGCGTCTCCCGCCTTAAAACATCCATATGCAGTTAATGGTGCATCCACATCAGAAAAGCTGTATTCCATAGCAGTAAGGTCCATCTTACCCTTTACAGTCAATGGATTCATTTCACCCATATGACTTAGAAAGATAGTGTTGCCCTTCCAGTCGGGGCAGAACATTTCAGTAAAACTGGTTTCAGGGTAAACTTGAAGCAGGGCACCACATAATGCCGCAGTCAAAACATCACCCTCTCCCGCATAACCTATTCCCCGGGCCATTGACTTACTGGCTTCTATAAAAGGCACAGTCTCATAGCCACTCTTTCTCTCAATATTTGCAAAATTCATGGAATAGGCGCTAAGCCCATTCTTTTCCACCCATCTCCTTACCATCAGGTCCATTCTGGCCGTCCGCCTGTGGGCTGCTTTATCGTAGCTCGCAGTTTCAAACAGGGCAAGATCATCCGCCATCTCCACCTCAACTTCATCGTCAGATATGCTACTTTTGATAGCAGGAAGCTCATCCAGGTCAAAAGGCACAACCCGGGGGCCTATGGTTTTTGCCAGATCATCGGGAGTAATATAAAAATCACCCATTCCCTTAAACGCCGATCCTATCAGCCCCACCTTGCCAGTCTTCATTACACTGGCAGCATAAGCTGACTTACAAAGTCCCACCACTCTCTCGATCACATCAGAATTCTCCCAATGCCCTGCTTCCACAAAGTATTGAACGCCCCGGCGCTTCAACATGCTGCACATGTCCTGAACCCCATGTATTCCGTGATTATAGAGAATCTCATCGCCACTCACACTCTGATCAAAAGAGTATCCCGGTGTGGTATCAAGCACTACGATCGGTTTGCCTATCCTGGCAAGTGGATCTATACTTTCCAGAGATGGAGAATAGGCCAGATGAAGAGTGATAACCGCACAGGTATCATCAAAAAGAGACACTGCATCCTCAAACTCTCTACGCTCCCTGCACACAGGCGCCGCTACAATATCCAAACCGCGCCTACCCAACTCAGACTGAACTGCTGCTGAAAACGCGACTACCTTCTCCCTCATACCAGGAAGCACATCATCATATAATTTTAAATAAAAAGGTAAAAATCCTATAAGGGGAAATCCCATGCTGCAATCTTTTTTAAGTTAGAATGAAAAAGCCAAAATCAATGAAACGACAAGCAGAGTTAATACGACCCACCAAAAAACAACAGATTTATACCATCTGTCTCCAAGGTCATTAAAAACATTTATCTTCTTCCAGTTAATCACCAGTTTATCCGTTACCTGTTCCGCAGAGGGTGGATTTGTGATATAGCTGACTACGATACATACAAGCAATGAGAAAACCCAAACTATCGCTGCCTGGTTATAGAATGGCACCATCCATAATGGCATATCTCCCGGCAAATAAAATGACAGGTATGCGGGAAGATCTGCTTTAAATTCCCACGTCTTTAAAATAACTGCCAGGATAAAACCAAGGCTGACAGCTGCTGAGGCTCCTTTTCCATTGATCCTTTTCCACGAAATACCCAGTAGAAAAATCGCGGCAAAAGGTGGGGCAAAGAAGGCGAAAAATTGTTGGATATAGACAAATAGACTCGTATTCAGTGATTCTATAAATCCAGCAGTAACAATTGCGAGCGCAAGAATGACGATGGAGGAGATAATTCCGAATTTTACCATTTGTTTGTCTGTGGCGTTCTTACGGAACATCCTCTTATAGATATCCATTGTTAAAACTGTTGAAGTAGAATTTACTACAGCATTTACGGTAGATTGAATCGCACCAAATAAGGCGGCCAGCACAAGGCCACACAGTCCAACAGGAACAAGTGTCTTTACCATATAAATAAATCCCTGGTCTGCTTCAGGCTTCACATCTGCCCAGGGCTGGAGCATAATATCTGGCTTCATGGCAAAGAGGATAAGGCCTGGCAGGACAATGATAACAGGTAAAATGGCCTGAAGGAAACCAGCAAGAATCACTCCCATTCGGGCATGATAACTGTTTTTAGCCCCCAATACTCTTTGTACCATAAACTGATTCAGCGCATTATACCAAATACTAACTGTGAATATGATAAAAAACCAATTTATCCAGGGCACAAGTGGATGATTGATGGGTAATTTGACAGACATTCTGTCGTATTGCTGGGGCATGTGTTCTGCAGCTGCTTCTGCTGCCAATTTCCACTGGCCTGATGTGGCCTGGTTTCTCTCAATCATCACTTTAAACCCTTCAACGATACCGCCGCCACCCACCTCTCCAGCCAGGCTGTTCAGTCCTAATATGGTCACAATAAATCCGCCAATAATTAAGACTAAAACAGTTGGCAGAGATGACCAGGAGCTTGACGACAATCCTCCCCAAATAGCAAGACTGCCTGCAAACAGAGCCATAATTATTACCGTTGGCCAAAATTGAGTATCGAATATCTCCTGGAAAGCAATCGTCCCTCCGTAGAGAACTGCTGCCAAAAACGCGAAGAGATTTGTAATAATTGTTACGATCGCAAAAAATTGTCTGACAAAAGGATTAAACCTTTTTTCAAGAAATTCAGGGATAGTAAATGCTCTCGATGCGATCAGGAAAGGGATAAATAGCCATATCAAAAACGAGTACGCGCCAATATTAGCCCAACTGAAGAACGCAGTACAAATACCGAAAATAAAAGTACTTCCAATCATGCCGATGAGATGTTCTGAGCTAATATTTGCCGCAATAAAGGAGGTTCCTACCACATACCAGGGCAATTTCCTCCCGGCCAAAAAATAGTCCTGGGCAGTTTCTCTCTCTTTTTTGCCGGTAATAATACCAATTACAAATAGCGATAGTATAAAAGCACCAATTGCTAACCAGTCCAAATAATGAAGTGAAAATGCTTCTTTGTGTGTGATGATGAGATCTACCATGTGGAACCTACTTTATTTCTTGAGTTTTCATCAATAATCGCTATTCAAGGGCTCAATAGGCCCCGTATTTCTTGCCGGCTTCAACGAACGCCTTTATGTTCCCAATCGGTGTATCTTCTGATAGGTAGTCAACGGTCGACAGAATATAAGCACCGCCCGGTTTCATGACTTCAAGAACCTCTGCCACTCTGTGTTCCACTTCCGCTACCGTGGCCTTAAGCAGGAAATCTTTCTGATCGACACCCCCGGAAAGAGCTACGTGTGCTCCCAGATTCAATTTTATCTCACCCAGATCCGTATCGCCTTCAGGCGCTTGTGCCAGGGATTCAAAACAATCCATTCCGGTTTTTGGATACAAGCCCCAGAGTGTGGACGATTTCCCGCAATTGTGCCAGATAATCCGGCCCCCCGAGTTGTGAATCCGGTGTATAAGCTCTGACTCATATTCGAGAACAAATTGTTCAAAAAACTGAGGTCCCACCTCACCACCGGCAAGGTTTCCACCATAAGCAAAAGCATCAGCCCCATTCTCAATAAGAACCTTCAGATAGCTCCAATTCTGTTCCAGTGCATGTTCCATCAGTGCACGATAGAAACCTTCGTCAGCGTACGGATCCATTAGAAGATGCTCGAAGTTCCGGTAATACAATCCCGCGAAATTAAACACGCCCTGCACCCATGGACTGGTCACGCCACGGTCTGCGATCCCTTTCCTGGCGTCACGCAGTGCCGACGTATCCACATCATCGTGTGACCATGCCGGTTCGTATTTATGCAGAAGATCCAGGTCTTTGGTTTCCTTGATTGGCAGTTCCATATATGCATAAGCATCCTCGTTCCTGCTCATGGTCCGTGCTTCGCAGACCACTCTGAGGTCACCCCCGGGGGTACGAACAGAGGTGTTCCATTGTTTCTTGCTCCCGGCTTGACTATGTTCAATGGAGACCTGCCAGTTGTCGTTGATCGGACCCGTGGTCTCAACGAACAGATAAAGCCAGGGATAACAGTTCCGATGGATGATGTCGGCACCGATATCGGTCAGGAAGTGCACCGTGGCTTCCATGACGTTTATCTCAGGATCAGCATAATACTGCCTGATATAGTTCTCAAATACTATAGGGCATACCGGAACCCTGTCGGGGATCGTCCCCGCAAGTGTCATCAGTATGCGATCGCGTGCTGTCATTTTACTGCAAAGGGTTCCACTTTTCTTGAAATGTCATCTTCGGCATACCTGTTTTTTCATCCATATGAATTGGAAGAAACAGATATCGCGATTGATTAATATCTGCTTTATTTGGATTCCACCACTGGTCGCACAGTGCCATTACAATGTCAGACTCCTTAATGTAAATTAAGTCTGTAACCTGTGAGCCCCAGGTATGTTCTTCACTAATGTCATCTGTCTGGGTGTAGGGCCCTAATGGCGAATCGGACATTGAGCAAACGGTCTCTGACCCAGCCCAACCATGTACTCCCGATGCAACTGCGATGTATTTTTCCTTGTACTTGATCATGGCAGGTGCTTCGTTGCCTCCACCAAATACCACGACACCGTCTTGCTTACTCATCAAATAGTCATCACTCAGGGCGTCGATACGTATAATATAGGTGGCTTTTCCGCCTTCCACTCCGTGTTCCCCGTGGTCACAATAGATTACATAGGCCTTGCCATCGTCATCCCTGAATACATTCATATCAGATGCAAAACCGTTGGAAGTTCCCATTTCCCGTGGTCCCAATGGCGTAAACGGCCCCTCCGGCTGATCTGCTACGGCCACCATAAGGAAGGACGCGGGTACATGCAGGTACCAGCGGTACCACATCACGTACTTCTTCGTCTTTTCGTTGTAGATTACATGACCGCGCCCTGTGGCGCCCAGCTCCCCCCAGCCATTTTCAGGACGAGGCAAACAGACGCCCATAAATGTCCAGTTTTTGAGATCGGTGGATCGGTAAACCTGAACTCCGTTCCACACCGGCCCATCAGCTATGTCAAACTTACCTGTTGGGTTGTTTTCATAACTGCTGCCATACCAGTAGAAATATCCGTTGAACCGGGCAATATCCCCTTCATGTGCCATAATTGGCCGACCCTCCACATCAAACCAATCTGAATTATTGATGATATTCCCCTGGGGATCTCCATTGGGAGCTTCTGCCATAAGAGCTTCCGACAATCGCATTACAGCACGTAGGGTATATACACCACAGTTAATCCAGGTATTCTGAACCTCTTCAAATTTTCCGTCGTCAGACGGTGGGATCAGGTAAGTGGGATACTCTCCATTGTGTTTCTTCTGTGTGTACAGAAGTGTATTTGCCAGCTCTTTGGCTTCAGCAAGATATGTTTTGTTACCAGTTGCCTGATAAGCTTTTAGAAATGTTTCGATGAGGTGAGATGAGCTAAAATTAACTGGCATAAAATAACCTGTTTGTTCCGAAACACATGGAGTGATCCAGTTTGAGCTATTCAGAACAGGAATTTCACCAAATATTATCTCTTTTGGGTTCTCCCATGTAAGGTATTGATCCTCGGCGAAGCGCAA
>JAAEOI010000355.1 GCA_024244665.1 Bacteroidota bacterium
AATGACACCTGATCAGGTATATTATGACTTACCTTCAGGACTGCCTTTAGCAGCATGAAACAGACCCAGGGATATCACTTATAAATGCTGATTCATTGTGTCAGTTATGGGGTCCACTTCTGTATATCACCACTAGACCAGAAAAAATGGAAGACACAACAACATTAACCACACAGGAAGCTAAGATCTATCGTCAGATTAATGGGATTGAATGCCCAAAGCGATCTCTAGAGGATGTGGCCGAACTCTTTGGCCTCACCCTGAAGAAGGTTGCCGAGATAGAAGCCACAGCACATAGAAAGCTAACTGTAGAATAATCGGGGACAGACCACGGTTTCCCTTTGGTCGAAAAGAGATAAATCCTGCTGAATATATTAGGAAATCACAAAGGACCGTTTTGGCCACACAACGGCCCCATTGAACTGACAGTAATTGCTAGATCTGGTCTGAGTTACTACAGATAATATTCCACAGAATTTGACTTTGTTGCCATCGCCTACGGCAACTCTGTGCTTCAGCTGCATGAGTGCAGATGTTTCCGGTATAGATCCAGATCCTCAGGGCGGTCCACATCCCATAGCGTATCCAACTCCACATGGGTGAATCCCAACTGGTGCAGGCGGGCTCTGG
>JAAEOI010000356.1 GCA_024244665.1 Bacteroidota bacterium
AACGAAGCATCAATATCCGCACCCGCTACAAAAATGCTGAATCTCGTTTGTTGCGCGACAGCTTGCTCGCCTATATGAATGGCTTATTCATTGAGTTCCAACTCGAACCGTGGCGAGATTATCCAGGAAGCCGCAGACTACCCGAACGCATTCCTGGTATTGGAAATTGGCAACCAGGACTGCCTGAGCCGTTTGCTCGCCCTGATCCCTACCAGGGGCGCACTACCGAGCCGACGGCATAGTTTTTATTTTCAGCGCCAAAGAAGTGCTTTAGGAGCCTGTCTGAGAATAGGGGCTGTAGCTAGGAAAAGCCGATTTGAGTTAGATTTTTCTCCGATTTGAGGTGAATATAGAGATGCACCAGAACTCCCGAAATCACATAACCAGGGGCGCGCTGTCCAGGCGAAGGTAATCATGGGGAGAACTCATGATCGTGCAGAGCCCACTGATGCTGAACTGGAAAACAGGAAATGAGGGGGTCTCCCTCGCATCGAGAACCAACGCCTTTGATAGAACGCGGCACCGAGCCCAGAGCCGCCTAGTGCAGAACATAATCAACACCTGCACAAGCTTTCTGACAATCTTCTGGTTTACGGATGTCTCCCTCAATGAAGGTGAAATTCTGCCACTGCTGCACAGCCACCACCTCCAGTACTTCATCCGGATTACACTGACATCCAGTGGAAAATTTGTCCAACCCAACCACTTTCTGATTGTGACCCAGTAAGGTTTCCAGCAAATTAGAGGCTACAAAGCCCGCCACTCCGGTCACCAACCAGATAGCAGGATTTTGTTGCAGTTCTGCGTAGGCTGATGCTGTATCAATGTTTGGAATACTCATGATCACAGACGCCAGAAAGTCCTAGTATCAGGGATTTGATCTTCATCCAGCATGGATTTGACATCCAGCAGGCAACCCTCCTCAGACAGCATACCCACAAAATCTGAGACCAGCATATTGCTGAACTGTTTGTGCGGCACAGCAATTATCAATGCGCCCAAATCCCTAAATTCTCCTAGATCTGTCATTTTCCTACCAATACAGGCTTCAGCCTGAGACCTGTCTGCTACCGGATCGAATACCATGGGTTCAATGCCATATTCGTGGAGTTCATTGATAATATCCACGACCTTGGTATTTCTGAGGTCAGGACAATCTTCCTTGAAGGTCAATCCCAGAATTCCTACCTTGCTCGTTGCCAGCTGGTGATTATTGGAAAGCATCAGCTTTATGGCTTTCTCAGCAACGAATTTGCCCATGCTATCGTTGATACGTCGACCGGCCAGGATTACCTGAGGATTGTAACCCATAGTTTCAGCCTTATGCGTCAGGTAATATGGATCAACGCCTATACAATGCCCGCCCACAAGCCCTGGGCGAAATGGAAGGAAATTCCATTTGGAACCAGCTGCTTCCAGAACATGAAGAGTATCTATATCCATACGGTCAAAAATTATCGCCAGTTCATTGATCAGGGCGATATTCAGATCACGCTGAGTATTTTCGATTACCTTGGCCGCTTCAGCTTCCTTGATGGATGCTGCGAGAAATACACCTACTTCAATAACCGATTCATACAATGCCGCTACTGCTTCAAGGCATTCGGCATCGTCACCGGATACTACTTTCACGATACGAGTAAGTGTATGCACTTTATCACCCGGATTAATACGCTCCGGCGAGTATCCCACATGAAAGTCTTGCTTCCATTTGAGTCCTGATTCATGCTCCAGAATAGGTACACAGATTTCTTCAGTCAACCCTGGGTATACAGTGGATTCAAATATCACTGTAGAACCTTTCTTCAAAATCGTTCCCGCAGTGCGCGTAGCGCCAAACAATGGTGTCAAATCAGGCTGATTTGCTTCATCAATGGGGGTTGGCACCGCAACAATAAGAAAATCTGCTTCACGCAATTGTTTTGCATCTGAAGTAAATACCAGTCGTGAAGATGCAGCAAATTCTGCATCCACTACTTCACCTGCAGGATCACTGCCATTGCGATAACAAGCTATGATATCTTCTTTCAGGTCCAGTCCTATGGTTTCATATTTTTTGCCAAATTCAATCGCTAGCGGCAAGCCAACGTAGCCGAGACCAACAACACCAATTGTAGGAGAGGAATTTTTATTCATTTGTCAGATTCCCTGTTCATTTAAGGCGATTTTACGAAACAAAGTTACCAGCCTGCTTGTCTCTTCGACCGCATGTACTGTACCTAATTGTACCTTAATCATCAGGCCGAATGTTAGACTGACTGTGATTGATTCTCAATATGCAACTGAAATACTGAATGACTTCCCCTTGTATATTGTTGTAACCGTTCACTCCCCCCATTATTTGGAAATCCAGCCTCCACTCACACTCCGGGCAGGAAGAAGGGTGAGCCTTCCGAAAAACGCCGTGAATACATCCATGTAGGCTCGGTCATAGCATCCCTGCTATGAACGTTTTC
>JAAEOI010000357.1 GCA_024244665.1 Bacteroidota bacterium
ACGGCTCAAAATCCATAGGGATTGAGAATCCTCTCATATCGTATGAGTGGTATTTCGGCGATGGAAGCAAAGCCGACGGAGCAATTCAGAACAAAACATATGAAAGGGCGGGTACATATTCAGAAGTGTTGAAAATCACTGATTCCAAAGGGAATATCGATTATGATTTTGCCACAGTCTTAGTGTATGACAGGGAGCATCCCGAAGAAACCAAGCTTGGATTGATACATCTGGCATATCATCCCACACTGGGCTTGAAAGCCGGCGATGATATCACCTTCCTGGCAAGAACATTTCACACCGCACCGGTAAAAACAATCTGGGATTTTGGCGACGGGACAGCCCCTGTTGAAATCACCACCGGCGGCATTACAAAGAAAAACCACAGCAGCGGATCATATGAAAAGATTACTCATGTCTATTCAAAACCGGGGCACTATGTGGTAACTGTTAAAAGTGCGGGGGACCAGGGATTGAATTCCGTAAACCATCTGTATGTACTTATTGAATAACCAAAGATCTATACTATGAAATTTGAACCAACAAGAAGAAGATTTATTCAGACTGCTGCCCTGGGAACGGCAGCTTTAACCACCGGCATTACGAAAGTGTCTGCTGTGGAATCCGCTCCCGGGACAAAAAAAGAATTCCCAGCCCTGAAACTGGGATTGATGACCTATAATCTGGGTAAAGACTGGGATATTGAAACCCTTATAAAAAACTGTACGGAAACGGCTTGGGTTCATGCCGAGTTGCGCACAACCCACAAGCATGGTGTGGAAGTGACCCTGGACAAACAGGAACGTGCCGCGGTGAAAAAGCGATTTGAGGATTCTTCTCTGGAAGCTATCAGCCTGGCCAGTGCATTCCGGTATCATTACACCGACCAGGCGGAGTTGAAGGAAAATATTGAGGGAACCAAAGAGTACCTGCAGCTGGCTCATGATGTGGGAGCCCTGGGTATAAGGGTTTTCCCCAATGCGTTTCCTGAAGGCGTATCCAGGGAAAAGACCATGGAGCAAATCGGAAAAGCACTGGCCGAAGTTGGAGAATACGGGCATAACCTGGGTGTAGATGTGAGGGTTTGCGTACATGGTAATGGAACGGCCCGTGTTCCGGTCATAAAGAAAATACTGGATTACAGTGGCAGTGATCATGTGTATGTCAACTGGAATTGCGACGCAAGCGATGCTGAAGGAGAAGGTCTCGAAAGCAATTTCAATATGGTGAAAGAGAGGATCAGGGGGATCCATATGCATGATCTTACCAGTGATTATCCCTACAGGGCTTTTTTAAAACTGCTCAGGGAGTCAGGTTATCAGGGATATTGCAATGCCGAGATCAGCGAAAGCTGCGAGCCTATCAGGCTCATGCATTATTACCGTGCTTTGTTTTTAGCCCTTCAATATGAAAGTTAAATGATCAGCCATGGAAAGGAGAGATTTTATAAAGAAAACATCAATGGCAGGCATAACATTGTCTGTGCCTTTTAGCTCAAGTGTCCTGGGCAGCAATGAACAAATTAATCTGGGGATCATAGGCCTTGGATCAAACGTAAAAATAGGAGGCAAGGGAAAAATGGATCTCAGGGGATTTGCAAAAATCCCGGGAGTCAATATTGCTGCCATATGTGATTGCGATGAAGCGATACTGAGACAAGAGGCTAAAGCACTGGAAAAAGAGAATGTCAGGGTGAAAACCTATAAGGATTTCAGGGATCTGCTTGAAGACAAGGATATTGATGCTGTCTCTATTGCTACTCCCAATCATTCTCATGCATTGATTACAATTATGGCCTGCCAGGCGGGAAAACACGTCTATTGCCAGAAACCGGCCTCCCATAACATTTTTGAAGGCCGCAAAATGGTTGAAGCGGCACGAAAGTATAAGCGGATTGTCCAGGTGCCTCATGTCCCAAGGATGCCTCTGGGATATAAAGAAGCATTTGACTGGGCCCGGGAAGGCAATCTGGGTACAATAGAGTATGTGCATGGAATTAATTACAGGGCACGAATGAGCATTGGAAAAGTGGCAGCCCCTATTTCAATCCCTGAATCGGTTGACTATAACCTGTGGGCCGGACCAGCTCCAATGAGTCCTGTTCAGCGGGAGAATTTTCATTACGACTGGCATTGGAACTGGGAAACCGGGAGTGGTGACCTGGGGAACAATGGAATTCACTATATGGATGGCTGCAGAATGGCTCTGGGACTGGACCATCTGCCAGGCAAAGTTATGAGTCTGGGGGGCAGATTTGGCTATGATGATGATGGGCAAACACCCAATACACAAATTGTGTATCTGGAATATGAAGAAGCGCCCATTATTTTTGAAGTAAGAGGCCTGCCCATGCATCACCATTTCCGGAAAGGGAAGTGGGGAGCAGAAAGCCGTATCAGTATGGACGACTGCCTGGGGGTTAAAATAGGAGTTGTTGTACATTGCCGGGACGGGTATATTGCGAACAACCAGGCCTTTGATAGCAAGGGGAGACTCCTGAGGACTTTTGAGTCAGCCTTTGAAGGAGGTAAGGAGAACTTTATCTCTGCCCTTAAAAAGGACGATCCCGGCCACTTGTATGCGGACGTTGAACAGGGACATCTATCATCGGCACTTGTCCATATGGGAAATGCTTCATATCGCATCGGGGAAAAATCGAATCCCGGCGCAATTAACGAGATAATTCAGTGCAACGCATGCCTGGAGGAGTCCTTCGACCGCTTTAGGAATCATCTTTTTGCCAACCGTATTGATTGGAAAAATGAGGATGTTATTCTTGGACCTATGCTTCGTTTTGATACGGATAAGGAGCAATTTGTGGGTGAATTTGCTGCCGAAGCGAATCAGCTGATTACACGAAAATACAGGAAGCCTTTTGTCGTACCCCATAAGGTATAGCAAGCAATATAGATAAACCACGATGAAATCTGTAATAATGACCCTGGCGGCACTCCTGTTAATCGCTTTGACCCTGGGATCCTCTTCATGTAAGAAAGAGGAGGAGGATGTCCCGGGTGACAACGAGAATCCTGAGTACAATGGTTCCTTTCCTGAGCTCTTTTATGCACTAACTGCCCTGAATGATCATATTAAGGGAGGAACTCATCTGGAACCAGGCCAGATACATGGGCATAGAGTGACTATCGATTCACAAAGTGAATACCTTGGGCAGGATAGCACCATTATAAAGGCTTGTTTCGATCTGGTAGAATCGTATGACAACATAAGGGGTCCTCTCTGGATCGCCCGGGGGCCATTAAACAGGGAGAGTTTTACCAGTAGTATTGACTGGATAGTCTATAACGTGATGCAGTCCATTATGGACCGGGTTTATACCCAGGAAAACATCCTGGTCCATGAGGCTCTAATTGATGGATTCAAATTCGGAAGTTCAGCTCATTTTCCGGGAGCCCTGGATCCACCGGACAACAAGGATGAAACTTATACTGTGAAAATAGATGGGAGCTATTTAAAGACCTACGGTCATTTGACCATGCATGCCGAACGGCCTGCAAGAAAACCAACGGGTGCTTATCTGGCACCTGGATCAATTGCAACGCTTACCGTACCTCCGTCACTTGCAGGAGCAGGTTATCAAATCAGGATTGGAGCTCATTCCTGGGATATGTCCAACCGGCCAACGGTTAAGAGACTGGATCGATCTACACTGCTTTATGATATTAACAGTACTGAAATAAAAGTGGCAAGTCCCCTTGGAGGCGGAATCTATATTGAAGTTCCCTATTTGGCTGACGCCGGCATTGTGGATGTAAAGATTAAAAACGCAGTCCGCTCACCCTACTTTTCCTTGAAAAGTTTTCATAAGACATCACTTTCCCAATGGCAGAACGTAGAAAGTAAGCATAAGGCTCCATGGGCAGATTTCCAATCAGACAAGTTTATGATGCAGGTTCCAGGCAACTGGGTTAATCAACTTCAGGACCCGCTTGCGCTCATGGAGAAATGGGATGCTGCAATGGATGTTATGAATGACCTGATGGGTTTCCCGCACGTCCGGGGCAAAGAAACAATGTATCCCCAGGTGGATGTCATATTCCGGGTTCCATATCATGCACCCGGTTATCCTTCTATCAATGCGACCTACGATCCAAACAGGAATTACAGTGGATACCATAACTACCACCTTGTCACCGGGCCTCAGAATGCCCTTTACTATGAATTTCATGAACAGGGGCATGCGTACCTGTTTACAAAATTCCCCGGCGAAACCGAGTCCAATGTCAATTTACTTCACGTGGCGGTGTGGCACCAAAAATTCGGATACAGCTTAGATGAAGCTTTCCGTAATTCTATGGATAAGGATATGGCCTATCGCACGCTGGATAATACTGCTCTCTGCTGGATGATGTGCCAGAACTTCAAAGAGAAGAAGCGCATGGATAAATTGGAAAAACAGTACCAGCTCAAGGGACATGCTAAATTCGTGGAAATTGCCCGGCTTTTTGGTTGGGAGGTCCTGGGTGATTACTGGAAATCATTTAACGAAGATTATGAAAATGGCATAAGCTCTGCCACGGGTATTGACAAGCTGCTATTACGATTGTCTGAAAGTGTGGGAGTGGATATTACCTCCCTCTTTCATTTTTGGGGTGTTCCACCCATGGATCCCGGTGCTTTAAAAATCGAGATTGAATCTGAAAATCTGCCGGCATCTGCAAAAATTTATGATACACTTGTAAAGTATAAATCACTGGTACCAGATAATCTGGAAGGCTACCAGGATTTTGCAAACGGCTGGTGGGGACATCAGCCTTCCGGCAGTGGTTATATAACAGAACAAAATCATGCGACGCTCTGGAGTACCTACGATGAAGATTATGCTTTACTAATAAGAAATAATGTACAGGAAATTTTGGATCTTTATTTCCCAAACGGGCGACCACAGTAATAATGAAAATTAGATTCGTATTAACAGGCATCGTTTTTTTTCTGCTGATAAGCTCGGGTTGTCACCGGCCTTTTCAGGATGAACATGAGGTGAAAGATTTGTCGGGGATATGGAAGTTTCAACTTGATCCGGACAATGCGGGTATGGGTGAGAGTTGGTACAACAAACAATTCCCCGATTCTATACCACTGCCTGGTACTACCGATGAATATCAAAAGGGAATCTATAAGAATGAACAGGAGGTAGAGCGTCTTTCGCGTCTATGGTACTGGGAAGGAGCAGCATGGTACCAGAAAGAGGTTGATATACCAGAAGACTGGACAGGCAAAAATGTAAAATTACTGCTTGAGAGGACAAAGGACACTTATGTCTGGTTCGACGGTATCAATTGTGGTTATGAAAACACGCTTAGCGCCCCTCAGTATTTTGATTTGACCAAAGCCGCTAAACCTGGAAAACACTTGATTACGGTATTGGTTGACAATGCAAAATTGCCCCCCGTTGGTAATTCATTTGCTATTAGTGAGAAGACGCAAACAAATTGGAACGGTATTATTGGCAGAACAGAATTACATGTCACTGATCCGGTATGGATTGATGAAGTACAGGTGTACCCCGAAATAAAGAGCAATAGCATTAAGATTCGTCTAACCTTCGGAAATATCACAGGTAGTGAAGCAGAAGGAAAATTGCATTTCCGTGCCGAAAGTTGGAACACGGAAAAAACAGTCAAGTTTAAAATCCGCAAACAAAGAATCAAAGAAATCAAAAACAATGAAGTGCTTGAATATATATACCATTTCGACAAAAAGGCACCTCTATGGGATGAATTCGATCCGGCATTAATCCGGCTAAATATCAATTTGTCAGTCAATTCTGATGGTGTAGTATCCAATAACTCCAAACAGATAGATTTTGGTATGCGTGAATTCCAGCAGAAAGGAAGGCATCTGTACATAAATGGTAAAAGGGTATTTTTAAGAGGGCGTATCGATTGTGCCAATTATCCGCTTACCGGTTATCCTCCAATGAGAAAGGAAGAGTGGATTGAGTTATTTCGGGAATTGAAATCATATGGTATCAACCACTGGCGTTTCCACTCCTGGTTTCCTCCGGAAGCAGCATTATTAGCTGCTGATGAAGAGGGGGTCTATCTTCAGCCTGAACTTCCGAACCAGAGTTATGACATGGACAATAAAAACTCTTATGATGAGACCTTTCAGAAAATGTACATTGTCGACACCACTGGGGTGGAATCAGCCAGGGTTAACATGACGCTGAAAGAATATCTCCGAAGAGAAGGGGAATTGATCTTCAGGTATTATGGGAACCATCCTTCCTTTACCATGTTTACGCTGGGAAATGAACTGGGCCGTAATAAAGCCATGTCTGACCTTGTTGAACACTTTAAGGGAATGGATCCCAGGAGGTTGTATGCGCAGGGCAGCAACAACATGGCCTTAAATCCAAGTATGGCCAAAGGCGATGATTTCTGGGTGACCGCACGGGCTTCGGGTAAATATGGGGTAAGGGGTTCCTTTGCAGTACATCTATGTCCGGAAATATTACCTCACATTGAATATACCCCTCCTTCGAGCTTACATACCTACAGCCAGGCTTTGGAAAATGTTGATGCACCTGCTATTAGCCACGAAATTGGGCAGTTCCAGGTATCTCCTGATTTTAATGATATCCCCAAATTTACAGGCGTAACCCGGGCAAGGAATTATGAAATCTTCAGGGAAAGGCTAAAAGAAGCAAAGATGCTTGACCAGGCCGATGATTTTGTACAGGCATCCGGGAAACTGGCTGTTATCTGTTACAGGGAGGATATTGAAGCCGCACTGCGAACACCAGACCTTGCGGGATTCCAGCTGCTGGATATACAGGATTTCCCGGGACAGGGTACTGCCCTGGTGGGGATCCTGAATGATTTCATGGAACCCAAAGGATTTATTACGCCTGAAAAATGGAGCCAATTCTGCAGTGAGGTGGTTCCACTGCTTAAAATGAGGAAATACACCTGGACAAATGATGAGGAGTTTAAAGCAGATGTCGCAATCGCACATTATGGGAAAGAAGATTTCAATGACGCTGAGTTAAGCTGGAAGCTTGTTAATGGTAAAGGAGAATCCCTGGGTGAAGGAGAGTTCCGGCACATGGATATTGAACAGGGAGCAGTAGCAGAGATTGGAGAAATCAGTATTGCACTGAATTCAATTGAGACAGCTGAAAAACTGAACATGATCATTTCACTGGAGGGGACCAGGTACAAAAACGAATATGATATTTGGGTATATCCCAAATCTGTAAATACAATTATTCCTGAAGGAATTGTAGTTACAGACAAATTGGATTTAAAGACAAGGAAACATCTTCAAAACGGAGGCAAGGCTATCATCATACCGGACCACAATAAAATTACACACTGCATTAGGGGCGCTTTTCAAACCGATTTCTGGTGCTATCCCATGTTTGCCAGGGGAGCAATCAGACGGGGTATGGAGCCGGCACCAGGATCACTCGGATTTATTTGTGATCCGGACTCACCCTTACTGGCGGATTTCCCTACCGAGTTTCATAGCAACTGGCAATGGTGGCAGCTGGTGAAAAATTGCAAACCCATCATACTGGATGATACTCCGGCTGATTATAAACCGCTGATTCAGACCATAGATAATTTTACCCGCAACCATAAACTGGGAATGATTTTCGAAACCAGGTACGGGGAAGGGAGTGCGCTCATATGCGCCATCGACCTGTTGAATCTTCAGGACAAACCGGAAGCAAGGCAGCTCTATTACAGTATCCTGAATTATGTAAAATCTGATAGGTTCTCGCCAGACAAAGAGCTTGGCGAAGATGTATTAAGCGAAATTATACCTTAAGTAGAAGTGATAAACAATTGGGAATATGAAACACATCCATCATTTACAATTATTGATCGTATTATTTTGTCTGAGTCTTGCTTTCCAGGGATTTTCACAGAATCAGGAAAAGGATAGTCTTTCTCAGGAATGGGAGAGAATGCGTAATTCCAAAGAGAAGGCATTGAGTGATTTCAATGAAACCAAATTCGGGATGTTCATTACCTGGGGAACCTATTCCCTTCCGGCCGGGATCTGGAAAGGGGAAAAGATAGAGGGCCTTGGTGAGTGGATCATGCACAGGGCAAAAATACCAGGAGAGGATTACCTGGAGATGTGCGGTAAATTTAATCCCATAAATTTTGATGCCGATAAGTGGGTGAGGATGGCCAAGATGGCTGGCATGAAATATATTGTGGCCATGCCCAAGCATCATGATGGTTTTGCCATGTATGATTCAAAAGTATCGGATTATGATATTATAGACGCCACGCCCTTTGATCGTGATCCCATGGAGGAATTATACAGGGCCTGTCAAAAGCATGGATTGAATTTCTCCATTTATTATTCACATGCAACCGACTGGCTGGACGGGGGAGATGCAGGTGTGGCCGATTTCCTGGACACCGGAAAAGAGGTCGAAATGGAATCAAAATCTCCATTCTGGCAAACATGGCCGTCTAATACCTGGGATCCTGCACCTGTAAGTTTCACCGAATACCTGGAGAAAAAAGCAAAGCCGCAGATGAGGGAATTACTTGAGAAATTTCCCGGGATGCAGGAAATATGGTATGATGTGCCACGGCGAATGACCCGCGAGCAGAGCTTTGAATTCTACAAGTTGGCTTATGAAATTCAGCCTTCATGTCTGATTAACAGCCGGGTGGGAAATGATTTTGGAGATTTCTGGATACCTGGTGACAACAAAATACCGGAAGGTGAAGAGGGAGCAGGTGTTTACTGGGAAACTCCGGGTACATTAAATAATACATGGGGCTATAAAAGTTATGACCAGGACTGGAAGTCCACCGAAGAGCTTCTGTTCTGGATTACGGAAATTGCCAGCAAAGGAGGTAATTATCTGCTGAATGTGGGACCCACTTCAGAAGGCGTGATCCCTGAAAAGAGTCAGGAACAATTGAAGGCCATCGGTAAATGGATGGATATTAACGGAGAGTCTGTTTACGGGACAGGGAAGTGGCAGGTAAGCCATGAAGGGCCTACCAGCCTGTCCATGAAGGGTTCCGGAGAAAGGGAGAAGAAAGGATTCACCAGTGCATTTACTCCGAAAGATTTCTGGTTTTCAGCAAAAGATAATTGCATTTATGCCACCAGCCTAAAATGGCCGGAAGACAAGCAGGTTCTGATAAAATCCATCTCACAATTAAAGGAGGAGAAAGAAGAGGTGATCAAGAATGTACAAATGCTTGGGTGCAAAGGAAAATTGTCCTGGGAAATGGGTGATAAGGGCCTGGAAGTTTTGCTGCCGGCATGCCGGCCCAACCCCAATGGTTATGTACTGAAAATAAAACTTAAATAATGAAGAAAATTATTTCTATCCTACTTGTAGCAATGAGTATCAATGCATTGATATTCGCAGAGAATAAGGTTACACCTCCCAATATCATTGTCATCTTTTGTGACGATATGGGTTATGCCGATTTATCGTGCTATGGCTCGGTATGGAACCAGACCCCGGAAATTGACCGGATGGCTGTGGAGGGATTGCGGTTCACCGACTTCTATGCCGGGGCTCCGGTTTGTACCCCTTCCCGTGCGGGATTGATGACCGGTTGTTATGCCCGCAGGGTGGACATGGACCTGGATGTTGATAACAGGTGGGTGCTATTTGCGGGGGCGGAGAAAGGAATAAATCCAGGGGAAACCCTCTTACCCGAGGCGCTGAAAAGGGCCGGATACGCCACCGCGATCATTGGCAAATGGCACCTTGGAGACCAGCCCGAATTCCTGCCGGTAAGGCATGGGTTTGATTACTGGTTTGGTCTGCCTTATTCCAACGATATGGGGATTCAGATTGAAGAGAAGCGCCTTTTGCCATTGATGAGAAACGAAACGGTTATCGACAGTATTGAACAACGAAAGAAAGAAGACCAGGGTTCTCTCACAAAACGCTATACGGAAGAAGCAATACAGTGGTTAGGAGAAAACAGGGAGCAACCCTTCTTCCTCTACCTGGCCCATACCATGCCCCATAATCCGGTTGCTGCCAGGCCACAGTATCACAGTCGGACCGTGAACCCAAAGCAGGGCTTTGGAGCTTGTGTCGCTGAAATCAGCTGGTCTACCGGAAAAATCCTGGACTATCTCAGAAAAGAGGGTATTGCCGGCAATACACTTGTGATATTCACTTCTGACAATGGAGGAGCGCCTCACTGGGGGGCCAGCAACGGGATTCTGAAAGGCAGAAAGGGCCAGACCTTCGAAGGAGGGGTTCGCGTTCCCTTCATTGCATGGTGGCCAGGCAAAATAGATCCCGGCACCACCTGCAATGCTCCTGCTTCCGTCCTTGATTTCTTTCCAACCTTTACTGCACTGGCTGATCTACAACTGGATGATAAGGTGAAAAGGGATGGCATTGATATCTCTGATTACCTCTTTAATCCCGGGGAGGAACGCATGCCAAGGCCCTATTTTTACTGGCATGTGGGGTATCTCCAGGCGGTAAGGTACGGGGACTGGAAAGTGAATCTCCTGGGACGGTTTTCTGAAGAGGAGCAGGGGGAAATCATGAAGAGTACTTATGGGAGTACGCTTTTTTCAGATCACACTGAGCTCTATAACCTGCGCGAGGACCCGGGGGAGACAAATGATCTTTCTGAAAAGTATCCGGAAATGATTGCTTTGATGCTGAAACTGGCAGAAGAGGAGAAAAATGCACTTGGGGAATATACCCGCAAAGGCCCTGAAGTCAGAAAGACCATCTCAGTTGATTCTCCTGTAACCCTGATTGATAACCAATAACTGTAATCATGAAACCCACAAAAAAATCTTTCCTACCGCTCCTCTGTTTCGCACTCCTCTGTGTCCTGTCTGCCTGCTCCGGGGCGGATCCGGAACCCCCCAACATCATCATCATCCTGTCGGACGATATGGGCTACTCCGACCTGGGCTGTTACGGGGGTGAGATTCGCACACCCGCCCTTGACGACCTGGCGGCAAACGGTCTTCGATTCACCCAGTTCTACAATACGGGCCGTTGTTGCCCCACCCGGGCATCGCTTCTTTCAGGTGTCTATCCCCACCAGGCTTCCATAGGGCATATGATGGGGGATGACAGGCTTCCCGGATACCGGGGCGAGCTGGGAAAGGATGTGGTGACCATCGCAGAGGTAATGGGCCTCAACGGATACAGTTGTTACATGTCGGGGAAGTGGCATGTTACACCCTATCGGGAACACCTGCCGGTGACCGACTCCATGAAACACAACTGGCCACTGCAGCGGGGATTTGACCGTTTCTACGGGACCATCCACGGGGCCGGAAGCCTCTGGGATCCAAACGGCCTGACCCGTGACAATGAATATGTGTCTCCCGATGCGGATCCGGAATACAGTCCTGAGCAATATTACTATACAGATGCCATCTCCGACAATGCCTTGCGTTATATTAAGGAGCACGATGGTTCCCGGCCCTTTTTTATGTATGTGGCCTACACCGCAGCTCACTGGCCCATGCATGCCCCGGAGGATGAGATCAAAAAATATGACGGTGTCTACGATGAGGGTTACGGGGCCATCAGGGAGGCACGCCATAAGAGATTGCAGGAAATGGGACTGATCAATAATTCAGCCCTGATGTCTGATCAGTTCGGCAATTGGGAAGCAGTGAAAAACCGGGATTGGGAGCTCGGATGCATGGAAACCTACGCAGCTATGGTTACCCGTATGGATGCGGGGATCGGAAAGATCGTTGAAACACTTAAGGAGGAGGGAGAGCTGGAGAACACCCTGATCCTGTTCCTCCAGGATAATGGTGGGTGTCAGGAAGCACTGGGAAGATATGCAGATATTGAACTGGATGACTGGGTATCTATAAAGCGCTGGGGGACGGTGGCAGGATCGCGGCTTGATGGACCCACCCTGCCCCCCATGAAACCAGCGGAATTACAAACCAGGATGGTTCCGGTTCAGACCAGAGACGGCTATCCGGTGAGGATGGGACCCGGGGCCATGCCTGGTCCGGCCGACACCTATATAGCCTACGGAGAGGCATGGGCCAATGTGAGCAATACCCCTTTTCGAATGTACAAGCACTTCGTACATGAGGGTGGGATCGCCACTCCCCTGATTGCCTTCTGGCCAGCGGGGATCACCGACCAGGGTGCATTGCGGCATACCCCGTCTCACCTGATCGACCTGATGGCCACCTGCGGGGACCTGGGTGGCGGGATCTACCCTGAGGAATATGAAGGCCAAAGCATCCTGCCCATGGAGGGGATGAGCCTGATCCCGGTGTTTGATTCGGACAGGCTGCCGGAAAGAAATCTGCTGTGGGAACATGAAGGGAACGCGGCCATCCGGCATGGCGACTGGAAGCTGGTGGGCAGAAAGGTGATGGACAGAGATTCCACATTCACGGAGAAATGGGAGCTTTACAATATACGCGAGGATCGATCGGAGCTGAATGACCTTTCCGCCTCGCATCAGGAGAAGGTACTGGAGCTGAAAACTCTTTTTGAAGCGGAAGGGCACCGGGTCAGGTTCTTTCCTTCAAAATGGCATGCAAAAAACTAATTCCATGAGAAAAACAATTCTGTTGTTTGCATTGCTTGTTGCCTTATCTGCTCATACATCAGTAGTAATTAATGTTTCGGATTTTGGTGCAGTACCTGATGATGGCATAGATGATACACCCGCAATACGGGCGGCTTTGGATGAAATCCGGACTTTGAAGGGGAAGAGCACTTTAAGTTTTGATGCCGGTACCTACGACTTCTACAAGGCTTCTTCATCTAAAGCAAATTACCCTGTTGCCGGAGTACATAAGCAATGGGATTTTGTCACACCCTTTCATTTGAATGGATTGGATGGCCTGACTATTGATGGTGGAGGATCGACATTCGTCATACACGGACGCATGACACCTTTTGTGTTGAATGCCTGTAAGAGTATTAAAGTGATGCGTTTATCGATAGAAAATGAGCGTCCTTCAGTATTTGAGCTAAGGGTAGTTGCAAAAGAGAATAATGAAATTGTGTATGAAGTTCTGGCGAATGATCAGTTTATCATAGAAGATAATCGGGTTGTCTGGCTGGATGCAGATGATGAACGACAGATTCCGGATGTTTTCCAGTATTATGATCCTGTGAAAGATATTACAAGGAGATGTCCCGATCCCTTGAAAAATGCAACTTTAATTACCAGAACAGACAAGAACCGAATCCGGGCCCACCACGAACCAGGTTCCGGGCTAAATTCAGAGATAAAACCAGGCAATGTTTTTCAGTTTCGATATGGCATCCGTGAGCAATGCGGAGTAGTAGTTTATAAATGTGAGAAGATAGCCTTTGAGCATGTAAATGTTTATTCATGGAATGGAGTTGGCTTTGCTTGTAATTTTTGCCGCGATCTTACTTTTAAAAACATGCGAATGGAACCAAAACCCGGATCGAAGCGCACCAATGCAGGATTTGCTGATGCGATCCAGATATTTGCCTGTCAGGGAGAGGTTCTTTTTGAGAATAGTTGTTTTGCCGGACTGCACGATGACCATATTAGTATCGGTGGACTATTGATGAAGGTAAGCAATGTTGAAAGTCAGAGAATACTTGAAGCTGATTTTACATGCAGTGAGGCCGAAGGTTTTCTGAATTTCCGAAAAGGTGATCATTTGATTTTCCGCAATCCTGAAACCCTTGAGACAGAAGGCGAATTTAAGGTGGTAGATTCCGAGTTGTTAAGTGATAAAACCATGCGTATATGCATAGATGGTGACATCTCAGAAAAACATCAGGATTACTGGATTGAAAATCTGACAAGCATTCCGGATAAAATAATCATTCGCCGGAACTATTTTGGTCGTGTTCCCACCCGGAGCATATTAATGGATGTTGCTCGTGAATGTGTCATCGAAAATAATACATTCCATCGTATTCCAATGGCAACTATCCTGATGAAGTGCCCGGATGGACGTTATGGTATACAAAACCATGTGGAGAAACTGACCGTCAGGAATAACACTTTCTATGAGTGTGAAAGTGCATTGATAAAGACAAATCCTCAGGTTC
>JAAEOI010000358.1 GCA_024244665.1 Bacteroidota bacterium
ATAGTTTTCATCACCTACAACAACCCATGAAACTCCACGCTCCCTATAATCACGGGCAATATCTGAGAATCTTATACCGCTCTTACCGGTGAACTGGTTTTTGCCTGTACCGGCTGAACCATCAAACGAGTTTACGGCTCCAAAAAAGGCATTATCAGATATATGATCCAGATGCCCTCTGAACTTTAACCACTGCCCCGCCGGAGAGATATGATCGGTTGTACACTTTCCAGAAGCCTTTAACAATAAAAGAGAGTCGACAAAATCATTACCATCCCATGGTGCAAAAGGGGCTAATACCTGAAGACGTTCTGATTCAGGATTGATATTTATTTCCACTTTCGAACCATCTTCCACGGGTGAAACATAACCCTTTCCGCAACCGGTAAATCCGGCAGACGGCAGATCTTCTGCGGATGGTTCATCCAGCATCACTTCCTGCCCGGAAATTGTTTTTATTTTATCTGTCAACGGGTTGAAGGAGAGAGATCCTGAGAAGGCGTATGCAGTTACAATTTCGGGAGAGCCGATAAATGAAAGCGTCTCTGCATTGCCATCATTACGGGCACGGAAATTTCTATTATAAGAATTTACAATGGTATTTCTCTCACCATCTTTGATATCTGTCCGTTTCCACTGACCTATACATGGACCACAGGCGTTGGCCAATACGGTTGCACCGGCATCGGTCAGGGCTTTCATCTGTCCATCACGTTTAATGGTATCTTCTATCAAGTTTGATCCCGGCGTCACCAACAGTGGAACAGCCAGCTTCAGGCCCTTGGCAACTGCATCCTTCGCTACGGCAGCAGCACGCCCCATGTCTTCATAAG
>JAAEOI010000359.1 GCA_024244665.1 Bacteroidota bacterium
GTAACTGTTAAAGAGCCTCCGGTTCCACTCCAGCAGGTCTTCGGGTGGCATGTGCCGGGGATAGAGCAATGCCGCTTTCAGGGTTTCTTTTATCTGGCGTTTGATATCCAGCAGAGGTGCCGTTTTACCTTCCTGGGTACGATCTCCTGGCCCCGATAGCTCTGAGCAGTCGCCAGGTAGCTTGACCGCAACAAAGAGGCGGAAATTGCGCACCGGAACATTACTGCATGCCTTTAATCCTTTTTTACCTTTGGTGAGAAATTTGACCACTGCATCGGTGTTTGACTGAACAAGAGGGGATTTCCTGGTCCTGTTCTTCTGGTAACGCTGAAGGATTGGCTCAATATGGGAGTCGGCATGGAAGATTAGTTGAACAGCACTGCCTTTGGGTAAGCCCGCCCGGAACAATCCTTCCAGAGCAGTGGTAGTTTTGGGACCTGCGTAGGTTACCGGAGCGCACTCCCACAATAATCCAAGGCTTCCATCCTGGTTCAGGTAAATTTCCAGGTCAGGATCATAGGTCAGGTAGTTCAGAAACGAAGAGAACGGGGAGCGCCTGGTCATTTTGTCCAGATCGCTATGTTTTAAATATTGCCTGGGGCCAAGGATGGCGCGTTGTAGTAGTTGGGTAATCATGGACTATTGTTCAGCAAGATCAGTGAGGATCCACTTGGAATCCTCAATTTTGAGATAAACATAGCGACTCATGAACAGTTCCTCGTCTTCTCCTTTATAGGGGAGTAGGAGAACTCGGAGGATTTTGGGTGGCAGCAGGAGCGGCTTTTTCTCCTCATGCAACAAGTCGGCAAGTGCTCGGTATCTATTCTCTTGAATTTTTTGATTCAGATCATTCGATGGTCCTGATTGTACTTCCGTTGTTGTCTCTGGAAAACGCGCCTTTTGATAGGCTGTCGGGGTGTCAATGCATTCTCCTGCATCGTCCTTGGCTCGGCAATTGAAATCTTCGTTGTAGGGGTTGAGCACGGGGCCGCAACCTGCCAGGAGCATAAGAATGAGAAAGGTACAATTGCGTACTATTTGGTTAAATATCTTCACTGGTCACCACCAAGGATCAAATTGTCTTAATATAGCTGATGGCTATGATCTTCTTTTTTCTTACTA
>JAAEOI010000360.1 GCA_024244665.1 Bacteroidota bacterium
ATTCGATAAAGGCTTGTTGTTACATTTGGAATAATTTCTGTTCCTTATAGTTTCCGTTTAACGAAACGGCCTGTCCCCATGGAATTATCAGTCATTACAATCTGAAGGAAATAGATACCATCCTGTAATGCGCTAACATCAACTCTGTTACCTTTCATTTCCTTTTGAATGAGCACCCTTCCGCTCAAGTCTGTTATCTTGATTCGCGCCAGATTATCAGCTCTAATAAAAAGCATATCTGATACCGGATTTGGATATATGCTGAATGTATAACTATTCAGGTGGCTTTCACCTGTAAGGTTTGGAATAAATTTGGCCATTTCATTTTCTAAATTCACAATTGCTGCATCCAATCCGCTTCTTGTCAGGTCTTTGCCCAATGCTTCCTGTGCTGCTGCAATGGCATTGTTGGCAGCATCGAAAATTGCCTGGAGGTATTGCCCCTCTTGATCCCCTATGTTTCCGGCATGGGCATTTACTTGTGATTGGGCTAGTTGTATGGCAGTTTCGAGGGGGGCTTTGTCTATACCCGTAAAAAATTCTTCTACGGCAGAGGCTGTAAATTTCCCAAGCGTGATATAGCCTTCGGAGCTGTAGTGGACTCCATCTGCTCCTATGGGTAAGCTGCCCGGATAAATAGCTGTAACCATAGATATCTCCCGACCGGCCCTATTCTGTGCGTGTATGACGGCTGCGTGGTACGGACGACTGCCTCCCAGCCTTTTAGCTTCGGACAAACTCTGGTCATTTATGTAGGATAGTATTACCTGGAGCAACTCCCCATCATTCTCCGGAGCTTTGCCTGCCGAGTTTATAGCATTGTGTAAGTCCTCGTCATTCATGTTGGCCCGTAGCGCATTGAGCAAGTCCTTGTCGTTCGCGTAAACCGGAACAAATGTCGGCAGGTTGGGGACACCAAGGTCTGCCTGAAGATCCGAAATCAACTGATTGAACCTGTCATAATAGGCATTAGCGAGGATTTTTCTTGTTCCATCGGCGGCGCTCTGTTTCCAGAAAAAACCACAAAACTCAGGCTGCGAAATACGCTTTGCTTCTTCAATGGCATTCATCAGGTCTTGATACAGGGGACCCTTTTCCCCATCAAAGGTGAGCTGAGCCCGTTCATAAGACCACTCCTTCTCGAAACCGCATATTCCCGTTCCGCCCACTGCAACCTTGATGATGCCTATGTGATCGTCCGGCCAGAATTCGGCAAGCTGATGCGCAAACGACATGCCCGGCCCAAATCGCATAGTCGGCACAAAGTATTCCCACCTGCCATTCGCCCAGATTCTGATGCGCTCATGTTTTTCATTGTAGGGTGCTTCCAGCTCATTGGCCCTTCCGGCACCCTGCATGTTGGATTGTCCCATTAAAACGAAGACGCGAAACTTCCCGCTATCCGGAATTGCTGCTTCGCCACCGCCCATGGTGTTCGACTGTTTGAAGCCTGTGGTATACCATTTCACTGTATCTGCCTTCTCTTCCATGAGAGAGGGAGTTGGTAATTGCTTTGTTTGCGCCGAAGTAAAATTTGCAGCAATTACCAGGATTAATATTGTATTGATGGTTTTGATAAGCAGGTGTTTCATAAGTAATTATTTAATACAAAAAAAATCCACATATCAGCAACAGGATAATTACAGTTCTTTTCATGGGTATGTTCTTTGCTTTCAAAACATTGATTTATCTGGAAAAGGATACCGGCAGGTAGGCGCGGCGCCTGTCCTCTTCATCCGGTTTCAGGATATGCTCTTTCCGTGGATCATAATCCGGGTTAGGTGTGACACTCCTTGCTCCAATTTTAAGCTGCCAGTCCATAAGTATCCTGTGAAGTTCTTCTGCCTTTTCGGGCAGACTGTTTGCCAGGTTCTTTCCCTCTCCCGGATCGTCGGCAAGGTTATAGAGTTCAAGATGCCCGTCCTCCGAGGCCTTGATCAATTTGAAGTCGCCCTTTCGCACAGCCACTGCCGGGAAGTCATGATGATAATCGGGAAAGTATGAAAAGATCTCCCTGCTCTCCAACTGACCCGTCCCTTGAAAAAGAGGAACCAGGCTCACCCCGTCTGTGAGCTGCTCTTCAGGCAGGCCGATCCCGCCGGCCTCTGTAAAAGTGGGAAGAAAATCGACCGATACAACTGGTGTATGGCACACCGAATTGGGACTGACTCTTCCGGGCCAGCGGACAATCATGGGGACACGGATCCCGCCTTCAAGGATCCCTCCTTTCTCTCCTCTCAGGGGAGTCATATCCGTGATCTGTTCTCCGTTGCCATCAGCAAAGCAATGGAAGACTCCGCCGTTATCTGAGAAGAAAACGACCATTGTATTCTTACTGAGTTTCAGCTGATCGAGCGTTTCGAGGATCAGGCTGACTGACTCATCCATGACCTCACACATGGCAGCATAATGGGGATGGATCTTTACCGGCTGCTGTTTCCACTTCTCCTCATATTTACTGTTAAGCTCTTCTCTAGCAATCAGGGGGATATGTGGAATATGGTGACCTACATAGCAGAAAAATGGTTTATCCCTGTTGGAGGCAATGAACTCGATGGCCTCCCTGGTGATGGGCCCAACCTTTTTGCCGGGATTGGCTTCGCTGAATTGAGTCACTTTCCTGTAGAACGATTTCCCCAGTGCAGCCCTGGCTTTCTCAGGATCTGATTTCCCGGTCATGCCTGCACTGAAGGCTTCGGGCACATGAACCTTTCCTGCGATCTTCGACTCATATCCTCCCCGCGTAAGGAGGACGCCCAGAGGTTCTGCATCCACAGGGCTGTCTCCCCATGGCTCGGGCGGAATGATCTTTGCCCAGGGGCGGTCATTGGGCTTGAAGGGTACCTTGTAGAGTCCCGTCCGGGCATTATACTGTCCAGAAAGGATCATCCCCCTGGAGGGCGTACAAACCGAGGCGGTGTAGGCCGCCGTAAATCGCATCCCGGATTCAGCCAGGCGGTCAATGGCCGGTGTTTCAATGAATCCGTTGCCGTAACAGCTCAGGTCTGCCCAACCCAGATCATCCACCAGGATAAACAC
>JAAEOI010000361.1 GCA_024244665.1 Bacteroidota bacterium
GCAGTTCAAATCCCAGGCGAGACCCCGCGCTTCGAATTTCGGAGGTGTAAAAACCGGCCATGTTGATCGATCCCATCCTCTTGATGATCTTCTGAACAAGCGTTGTCTTTCCCACCCCTGGCTTCCCCGTAATCAAGGTCTTGGCATGTCTCAATCGCATCGAGTAATTTTCTTTAATATCCTATTAATTTAGAGTGCGCCCGTGTCAATGTTCGCCAGGAGGTAATCCCTGTCTTCGTCATTATGGATAAAAACGCCCAGATTCCCGAGCTTTATGTTTTGCAAACCAGTAGATTGCACTTTCTTGTAAGCTTCCACCATTTCTTTCGTATTAGGTCTCCTGAAGTCCTTCATCTGATGTTCCGGGAAAAAGGCCAGTATGGTAAAGGGGATCGCTGGATCAACCTCTGACAGTACCCGGGCAATTCTTTCCAGTTCATCGCTTTCTACAAGGTTAGGAATGTAGAGAGATAAAACTTCCAGGGTAAATCCCCGCTTGAGAATTTCCTCAGGAAGTCTTAAAATATGCGCGTTGGAACATCCTGTCAGCCATTTATGTTTCTCGGCATCGTGGGCTTTGATGTCTAACCAGAAGGCATCCACACCGGCAGCCTGGAGACGATCAAGGTTCTGAGGAGTGAGGCCGTATCCATTGGTTTCAATCAGGACCCAGAGGTTGGTTTGGGCTTTGATGAGAAGCGTGCAGTCCTCGTAAAATTCAGGACAGCAAGTAAGGTCGCCGCCTGTGAATGCGACTACGTTCCTGGCTGGGCCGAAACCCTGGGGGCTGATCAGGATGGCCTCTGGTTCGAGGAAACCCGGACAAGTGCTTGGCCGTCGTCCGCGCGTGACGCAGCTCCCGCAACATCGGCAAGTCTCTTGTGCATGCCAGGCGGTCGCCCTTTCCCGTGGCTCCTTCAGGCTCACCAACTTTTCGTATTCCATGCTTTTCTTCAGGATGTCCTCAGGTGTGTACCAGGACCCATCCTGTATTTTGCTGAAATACCATGAGTGACATTTTCGGCAGGAGAAATTGCACCCGGATTGATATATGGAGAGATAGTTTTCAGGCCGTGAAAGGTGAACGGAAGTGATCAGGCGGTATATATCCCCATTTTCATATTTCAGTGTTGCCTGACATGCAGGCTGATGCTTTCCGTCTACCTTGACCAGACAGCTTCCGGGCGCGAGGCC
>JAAEOI010000362.1 GCA_024244665.1 Bacteroidota bacterium
CAAAATCGCGCATAAGCTGCATCATTTCAGCAGTATTGCCGGGTTTTGCCTCTTTAAAGAAACCGTACAGATCCATGTAGAACTCTGCACTTGTGGGATTGTCAAAAGAAACAACCATGCTTCCTGAAGGTTTCTCTTCATCAAAAACACCAATCATGCGCCTGGCCCTGAATACCGGGTTATACAATCCCAGGATGGGCCTGAAACTTTCCACTCCCCAGCCTGCAGCTTCCGGACCAAAAGCATCCGGAGCACCCCCGATGGTAAGTCCCTCCGACAGTCTGGCCGAGATCAATTCCGGGTGATCAAATGTATTGATCATCCACTGCCTTGGCTCTATGGGGCTGATATTGACCTGGATCTGTTTATCAACTTCTTCAGCCGCAGATTTTAAATTCTCCATAAACCCAACCACCCTGTCTGACATGGGGCGATGCTGACAGTTGGCATTTCCATTCTGATCGGAATAGAGGGCAGGCGACCAGCAAAAACCCGACCCCGAATCGGAGGTCAGGAAATCGAATTTCTCAATCTCCGGACAGCGCTTCAGCAGGATTTTCATGCTTTCGCGGTACATGGCCAGTACTGCCGGCTCATCCACGCAGGGAGCAAACCTTGCAGCCCGGGACCGGTTGGGATGATCCACACGCGCTCCCCGGAGTTCAGGATGATCGGTAAAGAACTTCTCCGGCAAGACATAGGGTTCATTGGCCAAATAGGCTCCTTTCAGTCCGTGCTTTCTTAAAACAGCACATCTTGCCTCAAATATGGAAGCGACCCTTTCCGCATACTCCATATCCACATAGGGCTCTATTTTGGAATTCGGAAAAATCTTCATCAGGCTGGGCTGGATCACGTACCACTCCGGATATGGATCATTGGGAACATCGTACTGCCAGAGGGCAGGCGGAACATTAAATGTGATGTTCACATGGGTGGCCCCCTGTTCTTTGGCTTTAATCACAAAACTTTCAAATTCGGCCAGTTCTTTCTGTCTGTTCTTCTGTGCCTGAAGGCTTGGCACAAGCAAGATCAGGGCAAGCACCAGATGTGCAGTTAAGCATTTTTTGATCGTCATATTATTCATAAGGAATGCTAGTTAAAATCCAGGTTTAGTTTTTCATCGCCGAATTTGAGCTCGATTATTCCACTTTTATAGGCTGACTTTATAAAGGGGCTGTCGAAGGTCATGGGATGGCTGTAATTCACAGCTTCTCCTCCGATGGTAGGGATTTCGGGAACGCTGGCGTTGAACACAATTTCTTCAGCCTCCTCGCCAATGCCTGTGTAGGTGAGGATGTGATTGCCGGGCACAACAGTTTTGTACAGAGCCACCGGATTATCAAGTACATCATTCATGAAATCCTCCAGTGTGGGGTAGTCGGCTACACGTCCGGCTTCAATGATAACAGGTATATGATTATCTTCCAGAAGAATGATGGTGCTATCGGAATTCCACCGGTAACAATCTTCACGTAGTTTGACAGTGGGTGCATCATCGGGTGCATTAAAAATCGCCTGGGTACCTGATGTCTTGATTTTCTTCTCTTTCTCATATTGTTCGTCCCACATGACCGGACGGACTGCGGCGTAGGCATTACCTCGCTGAACAAAGATCCAGCCCAGGGTTTCAATGCGCTGATCCCACTCCAACCCAAACCAGATACCTATGGGTTGATTGTAATCGGCATTGATCAGATACCATTCCGGGTGTACCGCGTACCAGCGCCGGGACTGCTGAACAATCAAGGTCTGTTCATGCTGCACGGTCTGATACATGGCTTCCAGTTCGTAGGGATTTGTCTGCCCCTTTTTATTTGCTTTTCCCGGAAGACAGACAGGAACAATGCGGGCTTTTGCCGACTGTGCAAAGGTCATACCGTGCCACCGGCCAACGTTGCTCAGGTGGGAGTGAACCGCAGAGGGATGATCCATTTGTGTGCCAAGGGTATAGTCGGGTGTCACATGGGTATATTTAAGAAAGCGGGCATCGGTGTCAACCACCAGGGAACGTTCCGTACCAGGTGGCCGCGGCAAAACGTTTTCTTCCTCACCTATACCTCTTGCCCTGTATGTATAGGATCCCATTCCTTCCCGGTCCATTGCCATTTTCCACACAACGGGAGGCAGATTATAATCATTTATGATATTCCAGTACCACCAGACCCCGGCAGTGGCCGGTCCGCCCATATGGTAGCTGATGATCCGGTAGGTGGAGTCGCCTTTGCCAAAGACAGTATGGTGGTGCCTGGTTTTGGGTCCGCCGCGTTCCCCGGAGATGGAAACCTGTGCCCAATCAGCCCAGAAAAGGGTGAGAAAGTTGCCAATAGTCTGATGCAGCTCTTCATCCCCGCAATACTGATAGGCTAAATCAACCATATTCAGAGAATGCTTGGTATAGGTATTGGAAGCATATTCAAGGAAGAAACCACGTTCAGCGCGTTCGCGGAAGTATGCTTTAAGGAATACAAGCCATGCTTCGTAGTGATCCCTGGCCTTATATTCCTTACCATCAGCCAGGTTTGCACGGCCTCCGCCGTGGCGGCTTTCGGGATCAATGCCCGGTCCGTAGTACCCCGCATGCCCATAGTGGTAGCTGCCGCCAAAGCCATAGTCGGGATAAATGCGGTCCTTATAGTCCGGCTCGTCCATGAAGATTCGTGAGCTAACCAGGTTACAGGCTTTAGCATTGAGATCATGGTTTTCGCTGCCATCCAGGTACCAGGTGCTTTGCCTGGCCCAGGCAATATCGTTCTTGGCTGCTGTGCGGTCCCAGAGGGTTTCAAGCAGAAGTTTTTCTGTTTCGGGAGTCATGCGACCCGGGTATTTCCCATTGCGATTTGAGAAGAGGTAATAGAAGCGGCAATAGAGGGGTGTGTGGAACAGGCTCCAGGCATTGGCATCCGAGCTTTTCTTGAGTTCATCCACCAATAACTGGTTGGCAGTCTCAAGATCTTCGTTTAAGAACATTTTGGCAAATGCGCTTAGAGCAGGGAAATCTTTATCTGTTTTGGTGGACTGTTTAAATGCGATTCCGATGCGTGTATTTCGACTGGCCTCAGCTTCTTCCATGCGTTGGACAAGTGACTTATCGGTAACACCTATCACTCTATTTTGGCCCTCAAATCTGATTCCATCCAGCCATATTGTTGCCTCCTTGCCAAATCCCGCCTCAAATTCGCACATCCTGACCGATGACCAGTTAAACTCTTTTGGAGCCTTTAGTGATTTCAGCCTGATGGAAAATGCTTCCCACTCACCTGAAGTATTCGTTTTTGCAATGGTTCCCACAGCCTCAGCTCCCTTGGAGTCAATCAGACGCATCTTCCATTTCGAAGGGGCCTGGTCATCATCCACCTTCAGCCAGAAATTCAGCTGGTGGGAAGGACTAAGGGTCCACCCGGCATCAAGCCACAGGTTAGATACAAATCCGAATACCGGAGGGTGGCCTGAATTGCCGGGAACATAGCTCACACTGAAATCGCCATTCTTTTTTGTGGAATGGTCCAAGGCAAAGGATTGTGATACATAAGAAATCGCAATTCTTTCAGATAAATCAGAATTCACATGCCTGCCAACATCTGCTACGCCAAACAGACGTATTTCTTCATCCCAGAAATCCAGGGCTTTTTCATTAGCTCTTGCAGTTAATGCCAGTAAAACAAGAATGGCTGTAAGGAAATATTTCATCGTAGTAATTTTCATATATGTGATCAAGGTCTTAGTTCTCAAGACAGATCAAATATAGGTCTTCAGTGCATGCACTATCTTGGAGTATTGTACAGAAATCAATGGAAAATCGTACAGGTAACCACAATCTTTTTACCTGCTTCTCTATGTTTTTTTACTCCCTGGATAAAGGTTTCGCCTGTAACCATGGTGTACTTGCTGAAAAGCAAAATCAAATTCGAAGCCATTTGTAGTACCTGGTAAATACTTTGCACATCTGGTAGCTTAACCTGAAGTCTGCTATATTGGAGAAACTACCTATTAATCACCGGAGAGAGGGGAGAGCATATCCTTCAACCCATAGCTCTCTTCTAAAAGTATATAATACACTGCCACACGTTGCTGAACCAGTGAAAAATACCCGGCAAAAACATTGGAAAACTCAATGGTGCGTATAATTTCCAGGTCCTTAAATTCCTGGGTCAGTACAGAATATTCTGAGAAAATAAACGGCATGACCAGATCACTGAAATAGGTGTAGAAGTAGTTGTCCAAAAATGTTGCGCCCTCAAGCGCCAGGTGGTAATCAATAATCTGCCTTTTCAGAGCGAAATCCCTGATTAAGTTAAGATTCCCGCTGTTGGTTATGTCCTGGTATGTTCCTGTATTGAGATTCAGCTTCTGGATTCCAACAATCATTCTAATGGCCGCTTCTGCGGAGTCTTTCTGAAGCGTTTTATTCCTGATTGCCAGGATCATCGGAGTGGCTCTCTCCAGCCATATACTGTCTGACTCAAGAGTGCTTTCCACCTCGGGAATGTTATCGTTTATATCCTGGATAAATCCTGTTATATATTTCACTTCAAGTTCTTTCTCTCTTTGCTGAGTCCTCCAGTTATTTAAAACAAAACCCGATGAGACCCCAAGAAAAACTACGATTAGCTCAAGCAGGAGTTTACTCCTGTTGTATCCTTTAACTTGCATTCCTTTCTTTCCAGATTTTCCCATTTCTCTATTTAAACTCAAGGAACATTTCCTCAAAATTCAATGTAAAGCGATCAAAATACCTCACCAGGTCCTGCCCCAGGTTTCCATATACCTTGCCAAAGGTTTCGTTGTGTTCCGGGTGCACATGGAGATCTTTCAGAACGGCAGTTTCCTGACCTATATGTAACATAGTTGAATCCAGTCGAAGTGTGTGATGTTCCATCCTTCCCCCTGCACTGGCAGTAGAAATTGTATCCAGGTGAGCTATCCGCTCAATTTCGTCTTTGTATCTATGGTAATAGTTTGATGTGAAATGTGTTTTCGTAGCACCGGTATCAAATGAGTACTCGAGTGTATCGGAACCATTATACAGGTAGACCAGGGGTTGGAGTCCGTCCAGTCTTAGATTGGCGAGACCGGCCTTACCCGGTTCTTTTGGAACGATGAGCGTATCGGCCCGGGTAATGGAAATCTCTCTAAGCTCCTCGATTACCGGAAAACCAATGGCGCCCAGTGGAAAGAAACTGATCTGTGGGAAATTGAGCATCTCATCCTCCATCACCAGGAATACCACATTGGTGACCAGAATGTCGCCCAGATACAGGCTGTCTGATACCGCCAGAGAGGACTTCACCACAGATCCCTGGGCCGCGTTTACATTAATGGATGTTTCCAGCATTTCCAAACCCAGCTGCTGTGCAAAGCTTTTTTTGATGACCGACATACCGGCTCCCGTATCAAAAATCATATTGTGGTTTTCCTGGCCAAACCTCACACTGATATTCATGAGCCCGGCCACATCCCTGCTTAAGGGTATGAGGTTGTCGTTCTGAATCTTCACCACCTGTGGTGGAACATGCTGTAGGGGTTCTAAAATATTCTTCATGCTGACGTGACCTGCTAATTCAACGCTGTCCATCACATGTCCCAACTCTTCAAGGAGGAACTTATTGGTCATATACCCTGACTTGTAATCGAAGAGTTTAAAATAATTGTCTGCCTTCAGGGTGAATAATTCCACTTCAAGGCTATCGGTGAGTTCATCTTCGTACAGCTCTATCAACTCATCAATGACCTCGTTGGATTTTCTATTTTTATTAAAAGTGTTCAGTAGTTGTGCCTGAATCTGCAAATCTGCCTTCCTTGAAATAGATTCTGTATTCAAGTCATATACCTTACGAAGCTTAAATAAATGTTGGTCCTCCAAATACTGAAGCAATTGCGCCTCTTTCTCTAAGTTCACTTCTGTGCTGCAGGAAAACAGTAACGCAGCCATAAGAAGTCCAATGGTTATCTTCATCAATTGTATTTTCATTGTTTGTTCACTTCTAGTTACATGATTCAATAATTTTGTCCACATACGGGAGCGCTTCATCTGCCTGGATCTGATAATCCCCCTGGGTATTGGGGATGGATGTGATGACAACCACCAGTGATTGATCCGGGACGATGAAAGCAAACTGTCCGCCATGCCCCCAGGTAAAATGGATGCCCCGGACTCTATCCAGCCACCAGTAGTATCCAAAATCAAAATCAGCATCGAGGTCCACCTGCGGAGAGGTCATCCTGGCAATCCAGTCCCTTGGGATCACCTGCTCTCCGCTGAAGCTTCCGCTATCGGCTACACAAAGGGCAATTTTTCCCAATTCTCTTGGGGTGGTCTCAATACCAAATCCGCCCAGGGTGGTTCCATCCTTGTACCGCACCCAGTTGTAGTTGGTCACTCCGATTCTCGAGAAGAGCACCTCATCCGCCCATTCATCGGTTGGCTTTCCGGCAGCATTCTGAAGTATGGCAGACATAAGTTGAGGATCGCCGTCGTTATAGAAAAACTCCTCTCCCGGATCAGCCCGCATGGGTCTGGATAGTACATACTCTGTAATGTTGTCAGGTATCTGCCGCAATACTTTATCGGTCTGGCCGCTTACCCCGTCATTGTTATAATCGTTGCCAGATAGCATGGTGATCAGATGACGAATGGTGATGCCCGACTTCTCCGGGTATTTTTCAGGAATGGAGGGCAGGTAGGTGGATATGGGATCATCCAGGGAAGCGATCAAATTATGCTCCAGGGCAATACCCGAGAGAATGCCCATGACCTGTTTGGTGCTGGACCAGATAAGGTGGTGGTTCATTAAATCGTTATCATCCTTAAAATAGGATTCCGAAACCAGGCGTCCGTTTCTGAATACCAGCAGACTTCTCATGGACCACAGGTTTTCGTCTGCATAGGCGTCAGAGTATATACTGGTCAGTTTTTCAGGATTCATACCCTCCTCAAGTGGAGTTGAAATGACCAGGCCATCACCGATTTCAATGGGAACATAAGATTCAAACGGTTTGTTCAGTGGATCCTCTTTCAGACAACTGAATAAGAAAACAAAGGCGAGTAAGGTGAAGGCAGCTCTCATTATCGATAATTTAGTTCTTTCCCAGCTTCCAGTTGAGGGTGATTGAGTGCGTCATGTATTTGAACGAAGGTGTACTTACATATGTAAAGAACTCAAACTCATAGGCAACAGAGAGCTTCCTGTCCGGATTCAGTAATTGCGCCATGAAATGGATATGACCGTACTGGTTCAGTGAACCAAACTCCATGTTTGAATGTGGATTTTTCACAAAATCAGCGAAGGTAAGAAAGTAGTAGTATTGCTCTGTCACAGGCTCCGGCCTCGAGTTAAAACTGGCCAGGGAGCCCGAGAGTTCAAAATTAATTGTCTTCCCTTGTACCGGCAAAGAAATCAGCAGTTGTGGACCCAGTTCATAGGATGAGAACCACAACATGTGTCCGCTCTGTAACTCCGGATAGAGTTGCCATTTGTAGATGGCAGCCATGTAGGGACCCAGCGTAACCGGGATATTACTTTTTTGATTGAGCCTGAACCCATAATAGAGATCAACTGGCGTAAGCGACCAGGCTAAACCAATCCCCTGTCGGTAGTTAGTGCCGAAACCAATTTCTGCAGAATATATGAATGTATTGATTTCGGTAGAAGAGCCCCGTGCATATTCAACTGCCAGATTCAATCCCTTGTGCACCAAACCATAATTCAGCCCATCCTTGATCTGGAGGAACTGTGGCTTAAACATGATGTAATGACTCGTTTCCCGCTCATTGCGCTGCGAAAAAAGGGCCGAACTATTCAGGATAAAAATGGCTACAATGAAAAATCGAAAGTATTTTGTCATAAAAGGTCTCCCGATTATTTCTTGTGTTTGTTCTTCCAACCAGGCATGAATCTAGAAACAGCGCAA
>JAAEOI010000363.1 GCA_024244665.1 Bacteroidota bacterium
ACCAGTCTGAGCACCATTCCCAGACATTTCCCATCATATCGTAAAGGCCAATTGCGTTTGGGGTTTTTCCTGCCACTGCATGTGTGCGACCATTGGCAGTATAGCCATACCATGTATATTCTCCAATTTTCTCTTCGTCGTTGGTTCCTGCCCACTGTTCCTTCAAGCCGCCACTCCTTGCTGCGTATTCCCATTCAGCTTCAGTTGGAAGACGGTAATTCTTGCCTGTCTTCTCATTCAGTTTTTTTATAAAATCCTGAGCATTATCCCAGCTCACTCTTTCAACCGGGCAGTCTGCACATTGAAATTTAGATGGATTACTGCCTGTTACATCTTCCCACTGTTTCTGGGTTACTTCAGTTTTCCCCAGGTAAAAGTCACCTAGGCATACAGTATGGACAGGTTTCTCATCACTGGCTCCAGTGTCAAAGATATCGCCCATGTCGAAACATCCTCCTTTGACATACACCATTCCATCTTCAGTTTCACTTGCAGCTTCTACCTTC
>JAAEOI010000364.1 GCA_024244665.1 Bacteroidota bacterium
CAATTATTCAAGGCTAATCCCCTGACTTCCAGGGGATTTTTATTTAACGACAACACTTAAGTAATTAGCCTGAATGCCGATCTAAATCAGATAATTCTCAAGAAACCTTATAGGTCCTGTTTTGAGTCCTGAAAATTCCAATTCCGGCCAAAATCCTGGTTCCAGCGACTCCTCGAAAACCAACCTGGAACTGCTCGACGAAATCCGACTGCTTCGGAAAAACCTTGCCCGGGAGGAAGCCGATCATCAATCCACAAAGGAGCTTCATCAAATCCTGTCGCGTGCGATAAATATCGGCTATTGGGAATGGGACGAAACCACAAAACGATCCGCTTATTTCTCCGAGGAAATGGCGGGTATTCTGGGGCTGAGTCTGGAAGCACTGTATGAAACATACCAGTGCGAGGAAGATTATTTTTCCTTTGTTCACCCCGACGACCTCGAACACTTAATCAATAACCTGAGCTCTATCCTGAGTCCCGATCATCAGCGCGGTCGGGCCCATACCTTCGACTATCGCATCGTCCGACCCGATGGCGAAGTGCGTTATTTGCGCGAACTGGAATATGGAACCCGGGAGGAGGATG
>JAAEOI010000365.1 GCA_024244665.1 Bacteroidota bacterium
CGGATGAATCCGTTCGGACTGGGGAAACAGACACAACAGTTTTTTTCAAAAATCGTTCAGTTATGGTGCTTTCTCCTACTCACTTACAGTAACCTTTCCTGTAAGCGCTTCCAGAGTAACTACTATCTGACCACCTCCCAGAGCAAGAGTAGCAGCTCCTCCCTTAGATGGGCTTCCCTGCGTATCGAAATCTACTTCGTTACCTGTGCCAAAGTCTGACACGGTAATATCCACACCCTCAAACCTTTTTTCATTAGTCAGTATTACCGGGTAATTGATTCCTTTTCTTGAAGGATAAGGCATTAGTTGATAAGTACCAGTTTCTACATCAGCAGCAGCCAGTTCGTCTCCCCCACTGAACAGATCGGCATTTATTGTGTACCAGCTTAATCCAATTCTCTCACTATTATCATCTATGACGACCCTGGTCTCTCGACCGGCACTCATAGCGGTCCATTGAGCATACTCCAGGGCATTGACAACTTCATCAGCTGATCCACGAAGACGATTACCATTAAGCGTTTCATTTAGAGCCGGCAAACTAA
>JAAEOI010000366.1 GCA_024244665.1 Bacteroidota bacterium
ATAGTTTGAAAATCTGGCCGGCCGCTGGCAGGACAGCATTTTCAAATAAGTTCAAGCTGAAGGGAATCAACATGATCCTGCGGCCCCATCCCCTTATGGAGTTCGCCTATGCTGTTCCTGCCGGGACCACTACCATTCCCGTGGCCCTGAATGTGACCTCTGAGGGAACCGAAGGGACAGCCGTGCTGATTGACATTCCGATCACAGATTCCAGGGGATCGGTTTTTGTAAACATCGACGAGGTATTTGAGATGTGGGACCAGGAAAATCCCGGCAAGGAATGGAAACACCTTCAGGATATTGATGTCTGGTTCTTTCCGGAAACAAGTTTTACCGGCAGTGAGGAGATCACCATTGATGACTTCATGCTGGGTTTCAACTGCCTGACAAAACGCGATTTTGAAATTGAGATTAGCGGTCAGGATACAATTATCACAGAGGTGGGAATCCCCTTCTACATGAGCGTGGACAAGCTTGACCTTAGCCTGATCTCTTCGGAATTTCCAGGTGAAAGATTCCCTGTAACCGATCCCTATGCACTCCCGGGCTACCCAAGGGTAAATATTTATGAGGGTGAAGGATATGAGGTCAACAGCAACATCATTACTCCTGGAGCCCTGGATGTCAATCCCATCATCATGCCCGTGGATGTAGTGATTGGCGGGAAGCAGACCGCACCTTATGACTTCAGGATTTACATCCATGAATTTATTGCAGGAAGAGAAGACCTGTCCCAGTCCCGGGTGGAAATCTATCCAAATCCGTTCAACGAAGGGTTCCACATTAAAAACTTCGAAAACATCAAGAGACTCAAGGTATATAGCAGATCCGGAACACTGGTTAAAAGCACGGGGCCGAAGCGTGGATTCGTGGATATGAGCGGGCTTGAACCCGGATTGTTCCTGCTTGAAATTCACCTGGTCAATGGGGAGCGCCACTATGCAAAACTGATGAAGAATTGATATGAGAGGTAAAACCATTTTACACACCGGGGGGCTCTTTTTCTTACTGACTTTCATACTATCCTGCGGGCAATCCACAAGCAGGCAACTCTTTGTCTCCCCCTCAGGAAGTGACACGAATGACGGATCCCGCGACGCTCCTTTTCAGACCCTCACCGGGGCCAGGGATTGTATCCGTGGCCTGGACCACTCCGAAAGAGGTCAGTCCCTGGAAGTGATCCTCTCCGGCGGAACCTACTTCATTGACGAAACCATTGTCTTTAGTGTGAACGATGGTGGCAACAAGGAACATTCGATACGCTACAGGGCAGCCGTAAATGAAGTCCCGGTGATCTCCTCAGGAAGGAATATCTCACACTGGGAAGTGCTGAGCGAATACCCCGGATCCCTGCCTGAGATTGCCAGGGGTAAGGTGTGGGCGGCAGAGATCCCTGCAGATATTCAGCGCTTCCATACCCTTTTCGATGGCTATGAAAGACTTCCAAGGGCACGAAGCAAAGGATTCCAGTCGACCCAGGAAAAATTCGCAAGGTTTGCCAGCAGGAATGTGGCCAATCCAGATGACCGTCACCTCTTAAGGGAGATTACATTCCCCGGAAACGAGATTAAAAATTGGGACAACCCGGAGGACATTGAAGTCTTTTTCAGTCCGGTGCCCTGGTGCCTGAACTTCAGCAGCATTGACTCTGTGGATGAACAGGCAAAAACCGCCTATCTGAAATTTGAAGCCAACTCCCCTCCTTTTACCACACCCAAACCATACAATCCTGCCTGGGTAGAGAATGTCATTGATTTCCTGGATGAGCCGGGCGAGTGGGTCCTAGACATGAAAGACAGCAAACTATATTACTGGCCGGTAGACGGCAGCCCCGGTGATGAAATATTTGCCCCCCAGCTTCGGGAGCACATCCGGGTTGAAGGTGAAATTGATTATGAGGGACCCGTTGACAATCCGGTAGAAAACCTCCATTTCGAAGGCATTCATTTCGTGCATGGCGACCGCTATCAGTGGTGGGAGGATCACAAGGGATGGGGCATTCAGCATGACTGGGATAAATTTGACCATGGCAATGCCCTGCTTCGCTTCAGGGGCGCTGAAAACTGCTCCGTCTCGGCCTGTCGCTTCACTGCTTCAGGAAACTCTGCCATCAGGCTCGATCTTCATTGTCAGCATATCTCAATCGAAAAGAACCTGATTGACCATGTGGGCCATATGGGGATCCTGCTTGCCGGCTATGGACCCGGAACAAAGGATGTAAATATGCACAACAGGATCGTAAATAACATCATCGATCATGTGGGAGAGGTTGTGTGGCACGGCCATGCCATCTTTATCTGGCAGAGCGGGGAGAATTACGTGGCTCACAACCTGATTCAATACTGCCCGAGGAAAGGGGTAGGCATCTGTGGCGTAAGGGCACCCATCTTTAAAGAGGGTCCGGATGTGGATTGGGATGAGGCAAGCAAAACCCTTCGCTGGCACGAGATAGACCAGGCCCTTCAAAATCCCGAAAATGTTACCCAGGAGGCTATCATGCCCTACGAGCATGCAAGAAATAACCTGGTAGAGAAAAATTACCTCTACCGCTTAAGGAGCAAAATCGGAGATGGAGCAGCCCTTAACGTATCCGGGGCAGGACCGGGCAATGTATTGAGGAATAACTTCCTGGGGGAAGTGGTTGGAAATGGTTTGAGAACCGATGACTGGCAGCGGGGAACACTTTTTGAAAGTAATATCATTACAGACGGAGGAATTGTGCATAAAGGATTCAACCATCTGAAAAACAACATCCTCTATAATACCAATATCCGGTTCACCTCCTACCCAGGACAGGTGTACTATCCGGGCTCAGAGGTTTTTAGCAATATTATCTACTTCGACGGCAACCCTGTACCACCCTACAAGGAGAGAACGGTGAAGGAGTTCTCCACGCCCGAAGATTGTATCCTGAAGAACAACGTATACTATCATGCGGGTGATAACCGCTATGTGGAGGCCTTTCTCAGTGAAAGAATAGAAAGGGGTTGGGAGTATGGCTCCGAATCCTTTGACCCCGGTTTCAAGAACCCGTTGCCACGTTTCAGAGATCCCGGGCCGGCTGATTTCATCATATCCTCCGATTCAAGGGTATTCGATAAATCATTCCTGCCCATTGACACCGCTGATATCGGCATACTGGATGATTACCCGGAACAGCTGAGAAGTTTGATCGATCCAATGTTCCGGAGGGAACTGATTTCCGGAAATGCAGATTTTGAGGCCTCCTCCATCGACAAAAAGAGCACCAAAAACCGTGATGACTTTGCTTCCCAGACAGGTGATGAGGAGATGGATGTGGTGCTTTCCACAAAAACCCAAAATAATCCCTTCCTGCTGCTCGATCTGAAGGAGCAGAGTTCTTTCAATGCGTTTACAATCCTTGCTCCCATGGCAGGTAACAGGGATCAACTGAGAACACTCACGGTATGGGTCTCTGACGATGGCCTTAAGTGGAGGCAGATCTGGAAGGCAGACAGCTATCACGGGGAGATGCCACGCAGGTTTGACAAGGTATTTGAGAACCCGGTCAGCTGCAGGTATCTTAAAGCCGGCCTGCAGGAGCACAATGCACTGAAATTAAAATCCATACAACTGTTTTCGTCATAAAAGATAGAAAAATGAAGACCCTTGTTACATCGCTCATTATCATCTGCACAATTTATAGTTCGGGTTGTACGGCACTGGAAAACCAGCCGCCCAATGTAATTATTGTGCTGACCGATGACCAGGGTTATGGAGAGGTGGGTGCTCTTGGTAATAAATCCATACATACACCCCAAATGGATGCACTCTATCATGAGGGGATTCGCCTGACCGATTTTCATGTAAATAATGTCTGTTCCCCTTCACGGGCAGCCATCATGACCGGGAAATACTCTACCTCAGTGGGTGTATGGCACACGCTGGGCGGAAAAAATATCCTGCACATCGAAGAAAAAACCATGGCCGATATTTTCAGGGAGAACAGCTACAAAACCTATATGGTAGGGAAGTGGCACCTGGGAGACAACTATCCATACAGGCCGGAAGACAGGGGATTTGATAAAGTATTCCGGATTGGAGGTGGCAGCCTGGGGCAGGTGGCAGACTACTGGGAGAATGGTTTATGGGACGGACACTACTGGAATGGCAGGGATTGGATTCAGACTGAGGGATACTGCACCGACGTTCAGTTTGAGGCAGCCAAAAATTTCATTGACAAAGCCGGGGATGATCCATTTTTCCTCTACCTGGCAACCACCGCCCCCCATGCACCCATCGGTGCCGCACCCGAATATGTGGAACCCTACCTGGAGATGGGGTTCAGCAAAGAGGTCTCCAATTTCTACGGAATGGTCAGTAATATTGATGAGAACCTGGGGCGCCTGAGATCCTTTCTGAAGGAGAAGGGAATGGATAGAAATACTCTGCTGATTTTTTTGTCTGATAATGGTTCTGCATGTGCAAAAAAGGATAGCACCATATATAATGCCGGTATGCGCGGTAAAAAGGGAAGCGACTATGAAGGCGGACACAGGGTACCCTGTTTTTTCTACTGGCCGGAGGGCAAGGTCTCCGGGGGACGATCGGTCACTCAGCTTACTGCCCACATAGACCTGCTTCCCACCCTGGTGGAAGCCTGCGGTTTAACTCTACCTGAAAACAGCCGGTTCGACGGCATTAATATCCTCCCCATGCTCCAGGAGAACCTTTCTGAGTGGCCCGGGAGGGTGCTGGTAACCGAGGGAAAGGTCAACAACCGGGAAAAGCTATTTAGTTCGAGCTGCGTGATGAGTGAGAGATGGAGACTGGTCTCGGGAACCGGACTGTATGATATTGAAACCGATCCCGGTCAGCGGCAAATCCTGAACAATCCCGAAAAAACCGAGGAGATGAGGCAACTCTATATGAACTGGCATGGAGGTGTGAGTGAAGCCTTTGATGATGAGTACTGGTTTCTCTATTCGGATGAACACTCCTCCACTCCATTTGTGACCATGGACCTGCTTCCGGTCGGAATCAATGAAAAACCCAAATCAGTGTGGAACCAGTCGGCAGTAAAAAAGGGGATCCCGGACCGGGGTGTCTGGAATATTGAATTTCAAGGGGAGGGAACGTACACCTTCCATCTTTGCCGTCTGCCTCTGGAAGCAGAAAAGGTGAACAATGAAAAAGGAAACATAAGGGAGGTGCAGATAACGGGTGCTTCACTGGAGATCGACGGAGAGCAGGTTGCCACATCAAAAACCATTAAAAATGGACAGGTGAAGCTAAAAGCAGAGGTGACAAAAGGGAGACACCGGATCTCAGCCAACTTCAGGAATGAAGATACCGGAAACTTCAGCACCTACTACCTCTATATATCAAGAGAATAGTGAACTAAAAGAAACAGACCTGTAAATCGCACTATGAAGAATAAGAATGCCACAAGAGGTCTCGTAAATAGGCAGATGTAAGATTTGTATAACTGTATGTACGATTTGTGGTAATGATCGAAATGCATCATATCCTTCCCGGGAGTACTTTTATTTCGTGAAACAATAGATTATCAAGGAGTGCTGAGACAAACTAGAATATGCACGTATACTTAAACTAAAATTTTTTATTATGGATCAGAAAACTACTACTTTGAAAAATGCTTCCCGATCCCGCAGGACGTTTCGATGGCTTGCAGGTCTGATCGGGTTATTTGTTTTATTGCTTTCCTCGGGCACGACAATGGCCCAGGAGTATGAATCCCTGTTGAAATCGGATTCAATGTTTAACGACACCATCGACCACCTGATTATCTCCGAATGGAGGGGTGATTCATGGCAGACAGCCTATATTGAATTATGCAATATGGGAGATACTGCCATCGATCTTCGGAAAATGGCCGTAAGATCACTACCGGGTGGAAAACAGACCTGGGATTTCTGGGGACCCGAAGCAAATAACGCGACCATGTCCATCCTTTTTGATTCCCTTAAACTAAGCGTGGACAACTATACCCTGGAACCAGGAGAAACATTCCTGATGGCACCACATTATGATGCAACTACCGATGATGGAGGGCCAATCCACAGACCCGAGCTGGTAGAGATGGCCGACTATGTGGGGTATAAAATAGAGAAAAACGAACCCAATGATACCACCAGCTATGGTGAGCGGTTTTTCAGACAGTGGTCAAGCTACCCCATTGGGGTATTTGTGGCAGTACGTGTGACCGACACCATCCCTCCGTTCTACCAGACAAACTGGGTGCTGGTGGACAATATCAATGGAGACCGGGACCCGGTTTCAAACAATATCGGACTGGGCGTTGCCGATGTGGCAGGTTTTTTTGAAGCCACAGGGCAAGCAGTTCTTGTTCGCAAGCACACCATAACAAAAGGTACCCTGGAAGGGGAATGGACCGCTGCGGCAAGTGATGACATTACCACTTCAGAGTGGATTCCCATCAAACATGATGACCAAAACCTTGGTGGAAAGGTGTTCAAAACCGCAGGCAATCATGGAAATTTCACCATGGATGTTACTGCCGGAGAAGGAGTCACCATGGACCTGGTTAATGGAACACTGGAAGTACCCTGGGGTGCTTTACGCGGAGAAAGAATCATAGACAATGAGGTGATTCTGGGAGACGGAATGGCCTGGACTTACAGAAATTTTTCAGAGGAGGGAGACTCACTGCTCGACATCAACGACCTGTCGTTCAACCAGGTTGCCATGCCGGGCGATGTGATCAATCTCTATGCCTGTGGTGATGATCTGGAAACTGCAGAGTTGACCATTTCGTATGCAGATGCTGCCCTGAACAGTGTGAAAATCTACCCTACCTACAAGATGAATGACCTGGGTGAATGGGCGGAGTATTACTATGTAACAGACGACGAACCCACCATCGATACCATTGGCAATGTACCTTTCGCCACCAGGATCGACACCCTGATAGAATATATGGACATTGCTCCCAACTCATCATGGGCTCTTATTCCCGTGACCGGAGAGGATCACGTCGACCTGGTTTATGGTGACAAGCTCCTGGTCACAGGAGCTGACGGTTCAAGCACAAAGGAATATTTTATTGATGTGCAGGAATATGCTGGCAACCCTGAATCACGGTTATCGGTCATCACATGGCCCGATATCTCCCTCCAGGGTGCTAACATAGGATACTACCTTCAAAATGGTTGGGCTTATGGAGCTATTCTTTCCGATACCCTTCCCGGATTCAGTAGTTCCAAACTTACTTACGTGGTGCAACTTGCACCGGGCACCATGGATGTACCTGCCTTTGAGGTAACAACCATGAATCTGAACGCATGGGTCAAAATTGATCGTGCAGTTGATCTGTTCGGCTCCGTGGAAAACAGGACTACCACAATCAAGGTGACTTCCGAAGACTCCTCATCGGTTTCTACCTACTCAATATTGTTTGAGGTATTCAGCGATGAAATTCAGGAAAATGCTTCTGATCCGTTTTTCAGCACGATGATGATGACCATCAGTACCAGAAACGCAGGACTGGAGCTTGTGAATCCTGGAAATGTGGAACTTGATCTGTCACGCTACCTGATTGTAAAAACATACAGGAACAACGACCCATCCCAGGCAATACGGGATACCATGAGCTATTTCAACAGGTATAACAAGTATATTCCCGGATATGTCTACAAATCTAAGGATACCACTGCATGGAATATAACCATGGATTATACATTGACAAAGGGCGGTCCTAACATTAAAAGTAAGATCGGACCCGGAGATGTATTTGTCATGGCAAACATGCATAACAAAGCGGCAAAGTGGTGGAAAAGCATTTCACATACACAGGAGATCGATGTCCTGTTTTTCCCCAGAGAGGCCCTGGTGGACCCATACTATCCTGATAAATCCATCTATACACCTGAAGAGTTTGATCTGGATGGTGCCCCCAACGGAGGTCATCCTGTGGATCAGCAAAACCATGTGGGTTATGCAAGGGCGGACCACAGCTTTTTCCTCTTCAAAATCCTGAATGACTCTATCCTGGAAGGGACCAAGGCCATTATTGATACAGCAGATTTTGAGTTAATCGATGCCATTGGAGATCCCATTAACTCTCCGGGTTACAAGATAGGTAGCTGGGATATGAACGGGGACAGTGCCAGGGTCTGGGAAGTGGGCTCAGGCGGACAAGGCATCATTCTTCTTCGTGAACCAGACATCTACCATGGTGTTTCAAAAGTGGGTGAAGGCATCAGTGAAGACCATGAAGTCAGCCAATGGATCGTGGGTGATGAGCTCTACTGGCCCGAGGTAGAAGGTCGCTGGACTGGAATGACACAGCATTTCGGAACACACAATATGGAAGTGGTTTCGGTATATGTGTCCACAATTACATCTGCCAACTATATGGTCTCCACTGGATTCGAGGGACTCCAGGATGTGAAGGGCGTGGTTGAAGGTACAACTGTGCAACAGTTTATTGACAACATCACTAAAGCAGATGAGGAGCAGGGACTGCAGTTCATTGCCAATGCCAACGGAGCGGAACTTGGCCTCACCGATGTGCTGCTGAACAGTGATACACTCCACGTGGCTGCAGCCGATTCTTCAAACTTTACCACCTATGTACTGGAGGTAACTCCTTCAGGCCTGAAGGACAATGCCATACTGACAAGCACCACCTATACCGTGATCGATAACGACACTACAGGTACCGTTGAGGGTATGGCCTATGGTACCACCGTTGTGGATGTTCTGGATAACGTGGTGAAAGATGCAGATGCAGCATTAACCATTGTGGATGGAAACAATGAACTGCTTGGTAAAAATGTTGTGACTGCAGATGGACAGGTTGTGCTGAGAACGGTAACTTCCGATGTCTATTTCGAAGTGGTTGCCCAGGACAAGGTGACAAAGATGCTCTACCAGCTTAAACCTGCCATGTCCGCAACAGATGCCTATGTCTTGTCAGATGTGTATGAGGTGACCGATCTATTGGTCGACGGAATAACCTTTGGCATCTCTGTGGATGCATTTTATAACAACATCACTGTTATTGGAAGAGAGAGCTACATTGAGGACAGGGCTGGCGTTAAAAGATCCATTGGAACCCTGAACAGCGATGACATGGTTGTGGTGGTTTCAGACGATGAATCTGTAACTGTAAAATACACCCTGGGATTCTCAGGCATGGCTGTCAACCAGGCACCAGGTATTGACCTGGTTGAAAGCATCGGTGCCAATGTAGATGTACTATTTAATCTCGCTGCCATAGTCTCGGACGACGGTCTGCCAGAAGGAAGCGAGGTAACAGTATCCTGGTCCGTAGCAGGGGGAGACGAAGGTAATGTTACAATTGCCACTCCCGATGCCGAATCGACCGATGTAACCATTAGTGCGGAAGGTGTATATGTGCTGGAATTGACAGCCAGTGATGGCTTACTGGAGAGCAAGGCCGCTGTAAGTGTAAATGTTGTCATGACCGGTCTTTCTCATGGAAATGCCTCCACCCTGGAAGTGTATCCGAATCCGGCCAGCGATAAGGTGTTTATTGACGGATTGAGGATCAACTCGGTTGTCACTGTATTGAACATGACTGGCGCTGTTGTGGACCAGTTCAATGCAAATGACGGCAGGCATTTCATAGAGCTGGGCAATCAGCCGGCCGGCACCTACCTTATAAAAGTTCAGGAATTGAATGGTTCCGTAAGAATTGGGAAAGTCCTTAAGCGATAAAACCCAAACCTAAAAACAGGAGTGGCAGTGTGTCACTCCTGTTTTATATCTTTCTATTTAATTTTACCGGCATGAGTTCGAGATTTTTCTGTATGGGTTTCGTATGGTTGATTGTGTTTCTCATATCAGGATGCAACAATCCCTTCTCAGGGGTTGAGCAGCATGAAAAATACCAGATTCCTGAAGGACTGGCGGGAAAATTATACACCCAGGTGAAAGCGGAAGATAACCTGACCATCTATGCATCTGCCCTGGAGATCACCGGATTTGACGAAACATTTAACACATCGGGTAGTTATACCCTGCTCGCCCCCACCAATTCCGCTTTCGAAGTATTCTTTCAGGATCATCCCGATTATCAATCCATTGAGGATATTCCGGTTGGAACATTAACACGCATGATAAAGTTTCTCACCCTGCAAAACTCCTGGAACGAGGAGCAATTCAGGAAGTTATCTGCAAATAATGGATGGGGATCGGATGATACCGATGAATGGAAAAGCTCATATGTCTACAAGAAAGAGACTATCCTTGAAGAGGAACCCAAAAAAGTCTGGATGGATGATGAGGGCCGAATTGTCGATTCAGTTGAATCAAGCTCATATTATATACGGGCGGCAGATTACAGGAAATTTATGCCTGTCTTTACAAGAGAATATTTTGAAATCAATGAACTGAACAAAGAGGATTACGAACTCTATTTTGACCGCACCATTGAGATCAATGACGATATTTACATGGCAGGTGCCAAAATAGAAGGGGATGGAATTTTTGCAGCAAATGGTTTCATTTATAAGCTTGACAGGGTGGTTTTACCCCCTGACAATACCGAAGAGTTCCTTGAAAACAATGCTGACTATTCACTATTCCTGGCTTTGATCCGGGAGTTCTCAAGGGGAGATGACACCTTCCCCTATGATATCGGCAGTTTCGAGCCGGGATTGGAGAAGATTAACACCACCAACGAACGCTTCCCAATGTACAACCATGCCGGACTGGTGGTTCCCACAAACAGGGCCTTCATTTCCTTTATTGAGGAGTACCTTCTGGCTCAGGGTGGTTTGACTGGCATCCCGGAGTCTTTCAGAAGATTGATTGCCAACTCTTTCTTCGTGACCGGTGTCAATCCACTGTTCACAGATGAGTTGGAAAAGGGATTTTATAACGAAATCCCGGAAAAGGTAGTGCTGGATCGGGACAAGATTGTGAAGGAGACATTTACCTCCAATGCCGCATTGATTGAGTATGACGACTTTATCATTCCAAATATATTCACATCAGTAGGGGCACCACTGGTCCTCTCAAACAAATACAGGCTTTTTCTGGACGCCGTACTCCAGAGCAGGGCAGATAATGCGCTGAAAGCAATGGATCAGGAATATGCATTCTACATTGTGCCCGATCTGAAACTGGAAGAAGATTCATCCCTCTATATCTCTGACAACAATGGCCGGTTGACCACCTTTGATTATGCCAGTTCATCCGAAGTTCAACACTCAGCTACCATTTTAAAAACAAGGATTCTGAATCAGGTAGCCCTCGGATTCCCCGCAGGATTAGCCACAAAGGAGTTCATGCCAAACCTGGCAGGGAACTATATTGTGGTTGAAAAACAGATGGATGGATCCCTCTTGTTCTCCGGAAAGGAACCCTCCACTTTTGGATACAACCAACCGGACACAACCCTGAGAATTGAGATCTACCCACAGGAGGTTACAGGGTATGACATTCAGAATGGAAAATCCTATGACGTAAATGGATGGTATAACTATAGCTACAACGCATCCGACGGCATTGTAAACAGGTTGCAGTATAACCATACAGAGTTTTTTAATGCCCTGCGGCAAACCGGCTTTCTGTCACAAAATGAACAGGAGATTCTCTTTTACAACGAAGCGTTACAACACACCATATTCGCACCTACCGATGAGGCCTTCCAAAAATCCAATTTTGAATCCATGAGCCTGGCTGAGAAAAGGAATTTTGTGAAAACACATTTTATTGTCGGGAGTATAATTTTCACCGATGGGCAGGAGCCATCTGATCAATACCCTACGGCGGCGGGAAATTTATTGGAGATCAATCCGGATTATGATGTGATCCACATTCTAAAGCCCGAAGGCGGGGTCTATTATTCCATAGATGTGGCCTCGGAAAATAGCAACGTAATGCTCACCACTGTAAAGCCGGAATATGACGACAACCAGCAGTACACAAGTTATGCAACAACCGCGGTGTTGCACCAGATAGATACCGTTCTGTTTCATTCCATACTCTCGGAGTAGGGTAAAAACGCAATCATGATCCTAATGCAATGACTACGTTAAATCAATTTGCAAATGAAGTTTGTTAGAATTATACTCCTGCTTGGGATTATTATAGGATCTGCCTCTTCAGCTCTTGCGCAGGAGACCATTCTGCGGGGACATATTGTAGATCTAACTCTGCAAGAAGCCCTTATCGGAGTTTCCGTGGCCGAATTTGATGGTGATAACCGGATTATTGGAGGGACAATTACTGATGTGAACGGGAATTTTCAGCTTGTGGTGAGATCCACAGGCAACGTCCTTGAGATAAGCTCAATTGGATATTCTACCCAGCGGCTCGAGATCGGGACACGAACCAGCTTTGACATTGTCATGGAGGAGGAGAATATCATGATGGAGGAGGTGGTAGTTATTGCTGTTAGAGAGACCGGGAGCCTTACAAACATTCCTGCAGCAGACATAGCCGCATCAGTCACAGAGGTATCAATGGCCGACATCAGTGAAGTAGGTGTAAGTTCCGCTGCCGATGCATTACAGGGTAAGATCGGGGGATTGGATATTACCTCGACGGGTACACCGGGTGGCGGTTCACAAATTGTGATCCGGGGAATGAGTTCCCTTAGCGGTTCCACACCCCTGATTGTAGTGGATGGCCTGGCCCAGGATGTAAAATCAACCACCGATATTGACTTTGGCTCCGCAGATGCAGAAGATATCGGTGATATGGTCAGTGTGGCCCCTCAGGATATTAAAACCATCCGGGTTCTGAAAGATGCATCGGCAACAGCCCAATGGGGAGCCCGTGGAGCAGATGGCGTCATTGAGATTACAACCAAAAGAGGAAAAAAAGGAAAAACAGTCTTTAACTACGATTTCTCAGCCGCACGCTACTCCGATCCCTCTCCAATTCCCATGCTGGATGGAGATGAGTACGTCACCCTGATGATTGATGGGCTGAAGAATCGCTACGGGGTGATCGACCTTACCAACGACTACCCTCAGATCGCCAATGATCCGTTTTACCCCCTCTATCACAACTACAATAACAATACCGACTGGATTTCTGAAATTACCAGGCCGGGCAATAAATTCGAACACTATTTCTCCGCAAGCGGAGGAGGTGAAAGAGCCAGGTACAACACCTCCGTGGGGTATGAGACACAGGAGGGGACCACCAGGGGGGAGGATGCGCGGAAACTCACCACAAGGATCAACATCGATTACAGGATTACCGACCGGTTAACCCTGGTAACAAATTTCAGTTACACCGACCAGCAGATCGGTATGAACTATCATGAAAAAGGAAATTCTCCTTTCAGACCCCATATCAGGAACATAGCCTACAGGATGGCGCCGAATATGAGTGTCTATGAATACGATTCACTGGGTAATGCAACGGGCCGGTTTTTTAATCCCATCGACAATTTCCAGGGAAATGAGATCGACTACTACAATCCTGCTGCACTTGTGGCACACAGTTACACCAACACCGATAGAAGCGATCTGAATGCCAGTGCGCAGTTAAGGTACCGCATTACACCCTGGCTTTCACTGGATCAGTTATTTGCCTACCAGTATCGTGGCGAGACCGAGAACAGTTTCCTCTCCAGAAATTCAGTGGCCACAGCATGGATCAGCGACTGGAATGACAAAACCACTGAAGACAATTTCTGGTACCTCAAAAGACTCAGCAGAACCAAATTAAACTTTAATGCCGAGGTGGGTGTATCACATCGTTTGACAGGCACCCTGATGTGGGAGATTATTGGTAAAAACGACTTCTTTTCAAGGACAACCATTTCAAACGGACTGGGTGTGAGCATGCCGGAAAGCTCGGTGGAGGCGGTGATCAATAACCTGGAGTCGGGAGAGGGCCTTGACAGGCAGGTATCCGGACTTGGAATGGTCAATTACAACTTCAGGGGCATATATGCCATCCAGGGGGGGGTCAGGGTTGAGGGCAGTGGGAAGTTTGGCAAGAACAACCGGTGGGGATACTTTCCAAACTTTGGATTTACCTATCATATGCACAAAGAGGCGTACATGGAAAGTTTGTCCTGGGTCTCCAACTCACGGCTCAGACTAAGCTATGGAATAGCCGGTAAGGCCCCGAAAAGTGCCTTCGCCCAGTATAGCATATACAGTGCTCCGGAACGAAACACCTATGCAGGTAACAGGATCATTACACCGGAACGACCCGAACTCAGGAACCTGCTCTGGGAGAGAAGCTACTCCCTCTCTGGCGGCTGGGACCTGGGGCTCTTTAACGAACGCATTAGCCTGACTGTTGATCTCTACAGGATCAGAACCGAGGATATTCTCACCAAAGATTATGGAATCCCGGCATCCAGTGGATACGCCACCCTCAACTGGTTTAATGGAGGCTCCATCGAGAACAAAGGATGGGAGTTCACCATGCGGGGTGACATTAAAAGACGGGGCGATCTGAAGATAAGTGCAAACTTTAATATAAACAGGAATATCAACAGCTTTCTTGAGTTTGCAGAGAATTTTGAACCCGAAAGAAATACTAATGTTGGAAATGGCCAGTATCCCTACAGGCTCCAGCTGAATAAGCCCATAGGTTCTTTCTATGGATTTATCTACGAAGGAGTCTACCAGACCGATGAGGATGCCTACGCTTTCGACGCCCATGGAGAGCCTCTGTACGACATGAATCACCAGCCCATTACCATGGTCTACAATGGTAATAAATTTGGAGCTGGCGACACAAAATACAGCGATATTAACCATGATGGCCAAATTGACATCAACGATGTAGTCTATCTTGGAAATATGCTGCCCGAATATACCGGTAATATCGGGACGCGACTTCGCTACAAGAATGTTTCACTGAACATCAATTTTCTCTACCGGATCAACTTTCAGATCATCAACAAGCTGGGACTGGATCTTGAGCGGATGACCTCCTTTGACAACCAGAGTATGGCCACCCTTAACAGGTGGAGAGATGAAAACGTAACCATTGAGAACCAGATCCACAAAGCTCAATATGCCCACTCTTTTAACAGCCTGGGATCCAGTTATTATGTGGAGGAGGGTGACTATATGAGGTTAAACTCGGTCTCCCTGCTCTATGACGTACCAAAATCTATCCTGGCAAAAATTAAACTCAAGAGTCTGAGAATCACCATCTCAGGAAGAAAACTCCTGACTTTCACCAACTATAGCGGGGTTGATCCGGAAATTAAAACCAACCGGCCCGACCGCTTAACGGAAGATAAAGGACGAACACCGGTACCGAAGTATTACACGCTCAATTTTCACATAGGATTCTAACATGAAAAAAGGAAAAATACAGATCATAGCAAAAGGTCTCCTCCTGGTTTCAATCCTGATGAGCTCCTGTTCAGACTGGTTGGAGATCTATCCCACAAGCGGGCTTATCACTGAGCAGTACTGGCATACAAAAGAGGATGTGGAGGCTGTGCTGATGGGCGCATACAGGACACTCGCCGATATGGATTCAGATCTGCTTCTTCAGGGTGAACTTCGGGGTGATATGGTGCAGGAGATGAACAACGCAGTAACTGACATTCGGCTTATTAAAAATGGAATCATTGAACCTTCCAATGATTTTGTCAAGTGGGACAAATTCTACCAGGCAATCAATTACTGCAACCTGGTAATTGCAAATTCAGAGGCAGTACTGGATGATGATCCGACCTTTACCACGGTTCAATTAACCTATTATCAGTCGGAGGCAAAGTTTATCAGGGGATTGGCCTACTTCTACCTGGTTCGCATTTTTGACAGGGTACCCTACATAACGGAACCCACCCTGGCCGATGATTCTAAACTATACTACCCCAATGGTTCTGCCGATTCCTTGTTGACAGAAGTTGTTGCGGAACTAAACCTGATCGGAAAAAATGCCCTACCCTTCGACTACGGAGATTTAGAATATAACAAGGGACGTGCCACATACCTGTCGGTTCAGGCGCTGCTGGCAGACATCTCACTGTGGCAATTCAGGTACAACGATTGCCTGGGCCACATCCAGAATATCGAGGATAACAGCATAAACGGACTGTTTTTGATGGAATCTGAAACCTGGAGAGATCTCTTCTTTCCGGGAAATTCTGAAGAATCCATACTGGAGTTTCAATTCAGCGATGCAGCTTCTGAAAGCAACTTGCTCTTTAATCTGACCTATGGGACGGGCATTGCAATAGAAGCCAGCACATATGCAATTGAGATATTTGCAGAAGATCTTATTTCACTCCGGATGGATTTCACAATTGACGGACATTCCATTACAAAATATGCACTGAACAGATCCGGGGATTTAAGATCAGATACAGAAAAGGATGCAGCCAATTTAATCATCTACAGAAATGCCGAAATTATACTTATGAGAGCTGAAGCACTTGCCATGCTGGAACGTTTTGATGAAGCAGAGGTCCTGATCAATCAGGTATTTCGCAGAAGCAATCCACTGCTACATGATCTTGAAATTGAAAGAAGCAGTAATAGTTTTGAAGATGCCATTTTGCTGGAACGTGCTAAAGAATTTGCATTTGAGGGTAAACGCTGGTTCGATCTGTTGAAATTGGGAAGACGAAATAACTACCTGCGAAAAGAGCTGTTTATCGAGCACGTGGTATCTCAGTTTCCTGAGCAGGACAAGTTTGTGAAACGGTCCAGGCTTAAAGACCCCAATGGCTGGTACCTGCCCATCCATGAGGATGAATTGGAAAACAATCCTGAACTGACACAGAATCCCTATTACGCATCATTTACAGAATAACGCATGAAGAAAAGAACCGTCATATGGCTTTTCGCAATAGCAGTTATCCTTCTGATCAGTTGTCAGGAGGAGAAAGAATTGACACTCTTCGTCTCGATTGAAGAACAATCTATCGGTGCCTACCTGGAGGAGAACAGGGATACCTACAGCCTTTTTTATGAAGTGGCCAAAAAGGCCGGCATCCTGGAACCACTAAAATTATATAATCCTTATGGAGATGGAAGATTCACGCTTTTCCTTCCTGGAAATGATGCATTTGAGGAATTTATATCCCAATCGGATTTCGGATCGGTTGATGACCTTATCAACAACCAGGACGTTTTGGAAATTCTTGCCCGCTATCATGTGGTAGCCAGCAGTTTTAAATCCGCCGACTTTCCATTTGGAAGCCTTGGAGATTCAACCTTTACCGGGGAATACCTCTATATGGGATTTGACGAAGAGCTCAACTACCGGGTTAATAATGGTGTAGATATTGTCCAACTGGACCTGGAACTTTCCAATGGGTATATACATATTGTGGATGGCGTACTTGAACCCATTATATCCAACAGCTATGAATACCTGCTTGAGAGAGAGGAATATTCGGTCATAACAGAACTGTTTGAAATCACTGGACTCACAGATACCATGGGAATTTTCCGAACCACTGAAACAGGAAAAACCATCAGAAATTACTATACCCTCTTTGTGGAAACCGACGAGGTATTTGCAAGGTTCGGCATTCATAATATCGATTCCCTTATTACCCGGTATGCTACCCCGGGTCTGGAGTATACCGATCCGGAAAACGGACTCTACCAGTATGCTGCCTATCATATGCTGGAGGGGGGACATGCCATCAACGATTTTGAAGATGTCGGTCCATTTGTCACTTATGCCTATAACCCGGTATCCATTGATGCAACCCAGGATATTATTATCAATAAGGGCATCCCGGTATTCGATACCATTGTGGTTGCAGGAGATACCATTCCGCTGAATTATATCCGGGTGGACCTTTACAACAGCAATGGCTTTTCATTAAACGGACCGGTTCACACCCTCAGGGACCCGATGGTGATCCAGAAACCAACCGGCGCCTACGAATTCCAATTTTACAATGAACCTGTCATCCTGGAGAATATGCAGGATGAGACTGTATCTCCCCTGGAATTTACCAACCCCTCAGAGATGGTTAACTTATCATGGACGGGGGTTGAATCGATCTACTACCTGGCGGGTATAAACGGACCCACAAACCAGGATTGTCTCTTTATGTTTGGAAATTTCACACTGGAATATACAACACCCAACGTGGCATCCGGAGCTTATGAGATCTGGTTGAGAATAAACAGGGGGAGCCAGTCACCACAGATAAAACTATTTATTGACGGAATTCAGCAACAATCGATTGTGGACTTAACACTTGGCCGGTCGGGATTCAGATCCATTCAATTCGGGAACAGGAGATTTGAAGATTTCGGTCCCCATACCATAAGAATTGAAACGGTTGTGGGTGGAGAGTTATACTGGGACTGGATTCAGTTCAGACCGATAAATTAACACATAAAGCTGATAAACGAATTTTGAAATGAACAGGTTCGCAACAATACTGATTATTCTGGGAGGATTATTCCTTGCTACATGTGAGAATCCGTGGGATGATCATTATAAAACGGATATCTCCTATGTGGATCGAACCATCTGGGACGAGATTCAATCGAATCCTGAATATTCCCGGTTTGCCACCCATATTGAGGAGTTTGGCCTGGATTGGTATTTCCAGAATTCTGACACCCTGATCAGTACCAAAACACTCTTTGTCCCAACAAACAGTGCACTTCAGATCTACTCTGACGGAGAAGGAGTCGTTACAGAATCGCTAATTCTCTATCACCTTATCAAGTCCTATTTTCTGCTATCCAATGTAAAACACAACTTAAAATCACTCACCCAGAACAGCAAGTTCCTCTATTTCGAGAACCAGAACGGGACATATTTAGTCGACGGCATTAACCTGTCCCCGTTTCCTGCAAGGTTCAGGGATGGAATTATATACCCAATGGAAGAGGTCCTGGAACCGAAACAGAGCATTGCCGAATACCTGGATGAAAATGCCGAATATTTCAGCACCTATATCAACTCGTTCGATACGATCCTGATGGATTACGCCAACAGTGAAATCATCGAAATTGACCTTGAAAACGATCTGATTATTTATGATTCTGTCTATACCATATACAATGAGTTCAAGACAAAATATTTCGATGTGGATTATAATACACGGGATACCTTTGCCACACTGCTTCTCTATACCGATGAGCAGTTTTACGATGCCATGGATGTGGTTGCGGAGGATCTTGGTTATCCATCGGGAGCTGATCTTCCCGTTAAATGGATTGAGGAGGTCTATTTCGGGTACTATCTGGAAACTGCCTTTTTTAATGGATTATTGACCTATGAAGACTTTTCGGGGGAATCGGTGGTCAACATACTGGGAGACACTGTGGAGGTTGATCATCTGAATCTTAACTCTGATCAGGTAATCCTCAGCAATGGTTTGATCTATCACTACCTGGACCTTTTCATCCCGGAGGAACTCTATAAAAGTGAGGCTAAAACTGAAGGTGAAGCACTGGTTTATCAGGATGTAGATGGAAAACTGACATTTCACAACGGCATCAACGTCACATATAAAGATCAATCGGGGAACAACCTGGACCTGACTGGGAACATTAACTATGTCCTGGGGGCATCCGACATTGCATCCAACGACTCCGCCATTCAGGTCACCATCAGTTCAAACTTCAACGGCACCTTCGAACTGGAAGTGCCCATTGTCAATGTATTCCCGGGCAGGTATACGCTTGACTGGGCTGGCTTCAGCACCGTTTCAGGTGTATACAACGTATATATAAATGATAGCCTCATCTATACCAGGTTACCCTTTGAGCCGGCAAGCAATCCGGGATCCCTGATATCTGAGTTTGATACCTATAACTTCGGAAGTTTTACCCTGGATGATCTGACGGCTCATGAGGAGGGGGTGGACTGGGCAAAACTCCGCGCCTCAAACAGTTTATGGAATATCAATGAGTTTTACGTGGAGAGCGATCCAACAGACCCTGATGAGTATTACATCAAGGAGTTTGGTGATGCAATCGTGAGGTTTGAATTTATCAGTTCCAGTCCGTCCAACTTAAGCAGCACAGGCATTGTCATTGATTATTTGAATCTACGGCAACGTTAACAGATACAATGTAGAAGCATATGACAAAAATTCAAATAGCACTAATTTTCCTTCTACTCTCCTGGAACCTGTCCTCAGCGGTGGTTTTGGCCCAGGACTCTCTATCCATTTCGGGAAGGGTCCTGTATAATAAAGGTGTGCCGGTACCGAATATCTCCATTTCCATAGAGAATGAAAATATCAGCCCGGAATTCACTGATTCATCCGGAAGGTTTTCACTGCTTGCATCCACTACGAATAGCTGGCTTATGATAAGCCCTGCCCATACATATAAACCACAACGCATCTATATTGGAAAGCAGACATCTTTTGAAATCTACCTGACAGAAAACGAAAATCCAAGTGGCTACGATCAGATCAATACCCATATGGGATCAATCAACAGAAGGGATGTATTGAGTTCTGTAACCCATCTTGACAACAACAATTTTACAAATTTTGGTTACGCCTCTATTGAACAGTATATGCAGGGATCCATGAGCGGATTGTACCATATCAATCAGACTGGTACACCGGGTTCTGGAAGTTTCACATCCGTGAGGGGTGCCAATTCAATTTATGCTTCAAACCAGCCACTCTACATCATTGATGGAGTGATCATGGAGAATCCGGGAATCTATACCAACCTGATTGGGGGATTTAACTACAACCCCATTGCATCCATAAAACCTGAAGATGTCTCCTCTGTTACACTGCTAAAAGATGGTTCTGCCACGGCAATTTATGGGTTAAAAGGAGCAAATGGTGTGATCATCATTGAAACCCTCCATACCGAAGATACAGAGACAAAAATCAATTTTACTGCCCACACCGGCATCGCCATAAAACCGGTACAGATGCCACTTCTGGATGCAGACCAATACAGAAATTATGCGCATGAGCTGCTACAATCGGTGAATTTCCCGGAGGAGAACATCCAGGCCAGCTATCCCGGACTGCTCATTGATGAAAATTCAGACAATACCTACGATTATGCGCACAATACAGACTGGCAGAAGGAGATGTACCAGCATGGCAGGACTTCCAATGCCTATCTCTCTATTCTGGGTGGAGATGCGGTAGCCAAGTATGGCATTTCATTCTCATTTGACAACTATAAAGGGATTGTGGACAATTCGGATTTCAGGCGCCTTGGAATAAGGTTGGTGGGAGATATCAATGTCCTGCCAAAAGTGAAGCTTTATGTGAATGCCTATCTGAATACTGCCCTGGAAAACCAGGTGGAAGATATGACAAACCAGCAGGTTAGTCCACAATATGTAGCCATGGCCAAACCCCCTGTCCTTGGCCCATATGTGTATGACAAGTTTGGCAACCCTACCAACCAGCTAATGGATCCGCTGGAGTATAACATCAGCAATCCCATTGCTGTTTCGCAAGGCTATATTGGGGAGGTGAACAATACCCGGATCCTGGCCACATTCAGGGTGGAAGGCGAGCTTACCAATCGCCTGAATATCAAATCGCTATTATCACTTAACAAGAGCAATCTGACCGAAAAAGTCTACCTCCCTAATATTGGTGTAGCTCCTTATGAGAATGGGGAGATAAACAATATCTCAAAACGATCTCATAACAGGCTAAATGCACTCTATAACAACACCTATCTGGAATATTCCAACAACAACTCTGGTGCCCATAATCTCTACATTACTTCAGGTGTCAGGCTCAGTAGTACAAACCTTCAGACTGATCTGCGGATGGCAAAAAATCTGCCTGAGAACGATGCAGTAAGCAATCTTGATGCCGGCGAGAACAGCATGAGGGCGCTGGACGGCGACTCACCCGTATGGACATGGATTTCGTTCTATACCAGTGGCCGGTATGTATTCAAAGACAGATATTTTCTGGATGCTGTGGTAACCCTGGACGGATCCTCAACCGTTGGAAAAGAGGCTGAAGGATTGGTATACCTTGGAGAACAACCCTATGCGCCCTTCTACTCCATTGGTGGTGCATGGCGCATTTCAAATGAGGGTTTCCTGTCCGGTCTGTCCCGCCTGGATGAACTGAAATTCAGAATCTCCTATTCCGTATCAGGGAACGATGACATAGGCCCCTATTCAGCCCTTGATTATTATAACCAGGTACTATACCGGACTGTGACCGGAATCGTACCGGGCAGAACCAGTAACCTGGGACTGATGCATGAGACCATGTCCATGATAAACATTGGAACCGATCTGAGTATGTTTGGAGAGAAACTAAAGTTGTCCATAAATGCTTTCGAAAACAGGACAGATAACCTTTTCCTTAAAACCCGGGCAGAGGGCTGGATCTGGGATGACTTGCTGGCAAGAAATTCAGGAAGTTCAACGACCAGGGGAATTGAACTTGAAGCCGGTACATTTTTCAGGATGGGAAGAAACTTCACCTTTAGCTCTGCCATAAACATCACCAGCCTGAATTCCACAATCAATGAGATCTATAAAGACCAGGTGGTGATTCCCATCGATGGCGGCCAACTGCTCTATCAATCAGGATCCAGGTATCCACAGTTCTACGGTTATCTCTTTGAGGGTGTATATTCCACTTCAGAAGAGGCAACAGAGGCCAGTCTTGTCAATAGCGCAAATATCCCCTTTCGGGCGGGCGACGCGAAATTCAAAGACATTTCCGGTCCCAACGGCGAGCCTGACGGAAAGATTTCAGATTTCGACAAAACCAGTTTCGGCTCTCCTTTTCCTGACCTGTATGGAGGAATGTTTAACCGGTTTACCTACAAAAGATGGATGGTTGAGATCAACCTGCAATTTGTCTCCGGAAATGAACTGTTTAACTATCGAAGATACCTTTCAGAGAATATGACTGATTTTTCCAACCAGTCGCTGAATGTGGAACAACGGTGGAGACAGGAGGGTGATCTAACGGATACACCCCGGGCCCTGCTGCATGACCAGGTGGGGAATTCAGCCTTCTCTTCCCGTTGGATCGAGGATGGTTCATACATCAGGTTGAAGAGTGCAGCAATCCGCTATATCATACCAGATGAATTCGGACTGTTTCAGAGTGCCGAGTTCTATCTGACAGGAACAAACCTTTTTACATTCACAAACTATCTGGGAGACCCGGAAGTGGGGAGAGGATATCAGAATTATCAGCAAGGAATCGATTATGGCCTGCTACCCAGCGCCAGAACAATTATTCTGGGCGTAAAACTGGGACTGTAAAAGCATCGATATAAGAAGAAATATGAGAAGGATTTTATTCCAATATAACCCAGAGAATCTCAAAATACCTTTGAAGTTCTCCAAAGCAATCTCTACCGGGTTGCTACTACTGGTAATCTGGGTTACCGGTTGTGAGAAGTACCTTACACCCGATCAGCTGAATATAGCCAGAACCGATGAGATCTTCGAAGAGTGGGATGGATATCGCTCGGCCGGACTGGGCCTTTATGCCCTTCAACAGAATCTGGTAGATCAGCTCTTTGTACTTGGAGAGGTGAGGGCCGATATGCTGAAACTTACCATGAATGCCACTGCCGAACTGGAAGAGGTGGCCAATTTTGAGTTTAATCCCGACAATGAATTTATGAGTCCAAAAGGATTCTACAGGTTGATTGCTGCAAGCAATTCTCTGGATCTGAAGATCATGGAGAACAATTCAGCCATATTCCTCAAACTGGATTCGGTGGCCTACCATGATATCCCTGAAAATGAACGGAATTATATTGGACTGTATGGTGAAGTGCTCTGCATGCGTGCCTGGGCCTACTTCAATATGGTGAGGATATTTGGCGAAGTTCCCTATTTTCCTGCTCACCTTAAAACAGAAGAGGAGATCAACCAATACGTGTTATCGGACGTATCAAAAACATTTTTAGATCTTCAGGGAGCCGTGGATACCTTCTCTATGCAGCTCGAGCAATACATTGGGGAAAACAGGGTGGGAGCAAAATACAATTCAGAGGGGATCGACGATCCTACCTGGAGCATTACCAGCTGGAATAAATGGGCCTACTATTCCCTGATGGGACAGATGTTTCTTTTTACAGAAAACTACACAAAAGCCCTGGAGTACTTTGAGAAGATTGTATATAATAACAGGGACTACTACTATCTGAACCTGAAACAGTATGACGCTGCAGGCCATGAAGAGGATGAACGAAACTACCGCCCCATTAACAACGACTACTGGGCAGGTATGTTCACCAGTTTTGATTCGGATGAGCATATGCTTGCGGCCTGGTTCAATAAAGAGAGTAAGCAACAGAACCAGCTACAGTATTTTCTGTCAAACGATGGGGTTAACATTTACGCCCTTGCCCCTACAGGACGGGCCATTCAAAACTGGGAAACACAATGGCACGACGCCACCTTCGTAAGCGATGCAGTAAATCCTGAAAACATGTATATGGTTGAACTGGGTGTGCCTGGAGACTTCATCCGGGGCCACGGAGCCTCGTATGCTTACCTCAGGGGTGGCACTATGCTCTCGCCTGAAGATGTGGATTATGTATTGGAATTGAAACAGAGCGGTCACTTCGAGGAGGCAAAAAATTTCATGACCGGTGTGGATACAGTGGTTTATAAATATTCAATGGGCAAGGACCCCTTTGACCTGGATGCGGACTACAGCTTCTTCAGAGCAGGACCACTTCACCTCTACTATGCAGAAGCGTTGAATGCAACAGGTCGTTTCCGGGATGCGGAAGATGTTTTAAACAGGGGTATTAGCTTTGGCACATCATCAGTGAGTGGAGTACGCAGGCGTGCCTACCTGGCTCACACTGAAAGGATAAATACCGATCCCATACAAAATCTTGAGGAGGGTCTGGTCATTCTTGATGTCATGCCAATTCATGATCCATTTACCAATCAGATCGTTGGATTCAATAATTTTGCGGGGCAGCAGACCGCAAAAGCATTTCTGCGCGACAGCCTGATAATCAGGGAACGTGCCCTTGAATGCGCATGGGAGGGTGAACGTTTTTATGATCTGATCAGGATTGCAGAAAGGTGGGATGATCCCTCATATCTGGCCGATAAGGTTGCGTCAAAGTACCCTGCGCAGCAGCGCGAACAAATCCGGATGCTGCTGATGAACAAGGAGAACTGGTACCTGCCCTATTTCAAGTCCTACCAACAATAGATTTCTCTTCTTAACCCCTGTTATCGATGCTCAATAGACTATTTTTCAGGTTATTATATGTTGTAGTTTATATCACGATTTGCTCTCCTGCCATTTCACAGAACATCTATATATCCCCTGGTGGAGACGACAGCAATGCGGGTACATTGAACAGTCCGAAAAAAACCATCCAGGCTGCAACAAATCAACTGAAAGGCGGGGATACCCTCTTCCTGAGAGAAGGAACCTATCATGAAGAAGTATTCCTGGAAAACCTGCGTGGATCGGTTTCAAACCCGGTAGTTTTCAAAGCCTATCGTAATGAACATCCAATCGTGGACGGCACCGTCGACCTGCAGGATATAAAATCGGTTGGAGCAGTGTGGGAACTTGCCGCTGATGCCTTTCCAGGCACAAACAATGTTTACAGGATGCAGCTGGAAGAGGACATCTGGCAGCTGTTCGTGAAACAGCCCGAACTAATGCATGAACCCAATGCGGTGGGTGGTGAACTGGCCGGATTCAGGATGCAGGTGATCGCCCGGTGGCCCAACGGGAGAACCAACCCCTGTGATCCCCTTCGCAGACAGGCAGGAAGTCCTGAAGCGGCCGTAAATACATGGTGGTCCTTTAACACCACTTGGGCATTTGCCTCCAGCCCTGAAACAACCTATACCACCATCAAAAATGTGCCCACCCGGTTTAACCTGGCCGGCACCGGTAAAAGCTTCTGGGGAGGAACGGCCATCCTCTCCATCATCAAACAGGGACCTGCAAATATCCCGGTAGATATACTGGAACATGAAGCCGGATCGGACCTGTTCACACATTCAGGGGTCAGTACGAGCCACGAAAAGTACACCTATCCCAGCAGCCATGGCCCCAGTTATATTGTCCAGCACCTCCAGGCACTTGATGCTCCCGGTGAATGGTACTATGATGCGGATTCCAAAACCGTATACCTGTGGCCGGAAGACAACGGTGATCCAAACGGAAGAGAGATCCGGGGGAAAACACAGACCTACGCCTTTGATCTGAAGAACTGTGAATACATTATGTTCAATGGCCTGGGGCTTTTCGCCACCAGCCTGAGGCTTGATGGTGACCACATCAGCTTTGAGAACGGAGCCATCTCCTATCCCGATATGCCCAAAACACTCCTGGGTATTTATGGCCATGAGGTTCCCGCCATCGAAGCAAGTCAGTGCTGGAATTTCACCATGAGAAACTGCATCGTGGAGTATTCCCAGTACCACATCATCCAGGTGAAAAATGTGGGGAGTGTATTTGAAAACAACTATTTCCACCACCTGGGTATGATGGGCCTCGGTACCACGGGATGCTTTATGAATGTGAACACCTTCAGGTACAACACCCTTAAAACCATCGGCCACCGGGCTGCGGTTAAATGCAATTCGAGTCCTGAGGAGGGTCGGATTCAGAGCTGGAACATCCTGGATGGCTGGGGTTACCTCTACTCCAACGACGGCGTAGGCTTCCAGACCAGCCAGGGAGGATCTGTGAACTCGGTCAGGGCCTATAACTGGTTCATGAGATCTGATAAGCCGGGGCATCGTTATGATGGTCCGGAGGAGGGAAAGGGATTCCCCACACTGGGACTCAGCCACCACCTGGTGGGGCTGCGTACCAAATCAGTTTCGACCAATATAAAGGGTGACTACAACCAGGCATACAACTACCTGGGAATCGAAAGCACCAGTGAGCATGGAAGTATTGCCATCCGCTGGAACCTGGAGACCGGTGAGGGAAACAGGAACAGCATACTGCAGAATTGCGCTGCCGATGGCATCAATATCGGAAGATGGCATCCCCTCCCCTGCCTCCACAGCCACAACTGGGATGCCAGTAAGAAAGGGGGCAACATGCTGGATTTTCACCCGGGAGCTGACCTGCTAGATTTCCGGCCCGAAGCCGACGCCCCCCTAGTGAATGCCGGCACAGAGGTCCCGGGCATTACAGATGGCTACCTGGGATCGGCACCCGATATCGGAGCCTATGAATGGGGAGATGACACCTACTGGATCCCCGGCTACAGAGGTCCCTCAACCTCTCTGCCCATTCCATTCCATGGGGCTCAGGGGATGGCCCTGGACAGAGATGTGATATTCAGACACGCATACCAGAGCGACCGGGCCATGATCTATTTTGGGGTCAGCCAGGACGCAGTACTCAATGCCACACCGGCAGATGCGAAACAACCCGGCGATGCCGACCTTGGTGCGGGCGAAGTGGTATTGATAACTTTAGATAGCGGACGGAACATTGTTACACCCACAATGGTTATGGGCAATCCCAACGGGTATGATCCCTCCCCCTATCTCTTGCTTGACGACCCACACACACTCCTCTCTCCCAATACCTCCTATTACTGGCGGGCTGATGCCGTTGGCAAAGGAGGAGAGGTCACCACTGGAGCGGTATGGAGCTTCTCTACAGGTGAGCAGACCCATCTGGTTCAATTCAAAACCTTCAGCAAGAAAGAGGGGATCGTAACCCCGGCCGGAGAGGTTACCATCGTACTGGACAGTGGGGTATTCATTTCCAACAGTGAAGGTTCCTCATATGGGTTCAGAATAGCCCCGGGACAACATGAATATCGAATGAATAAAAATGGGTTCAGCCCGGTATACGGATCCTTAGGGATCATTTCTGATACGACCATTTCAGACACACTGGAGTATGAAAATTACCAGGTTTCCATTGAGATACTGGATGTGGATACGGACGATCCGGTCCCTGGCGCCACTGTATCTTTCGGGGAAAAGAGTTCGGTGGCGGATGACAATGGAGCGGTTCAACACCCCGGCATCGACTATGGATTCTATGAAATCGTTGCAACTGCAGATGGCTTCCTTCCTTCGGATATCAGGAGTGTGGAGGTGTTCTCCGATACCACCTTTCAATTCTACCTCACAAGAGATTACCACACCGGATATTTCACCATCCTGGATGATGTGACTGATGCCCCGGTATTCGAGGCCCTGATGTCCACCGACCTGGGAGATGCAGGCCTGACCAATAGTGACGGTGAAGTGACGCTGGGAAAACTGGCCCCCGGCTGGTGGGATTTTCTGATCGAACACGAGGACTATTACAGCCTGAGGGATTCCCTCTGGATCAAAGGCGATACCTCGGCAACCATAAAACTGGCCAAAAAGAGTGCAAATGTGACACTGATTATCAGTGACCCGGATGGACCCCTGCAGGATGCCTCCATAGGCTTTGGTGAGCTGAATGGCTCAAGCAATTATGACGGCATGGCCTGGTTTTTTTTCATACCCGCCAGGGAGACCTACAGGTATACTGTAAACTCTGAAGGATATGAGCCGGTGGATGATACCATATTCCTCAAAAAGGATACCACCATTCAAATCGTGATGCGGGCTGCTACAGGAATCGGAGGCTCAAATTCAGAAATGCTCAGGATCTATCCCAATCCAGCCTCGGACATCCTCCATATCGAATCCAATCTTGGAGAGGCTGAAGTCAGGCTTTGCCATACGGATGGCAGAATACTTATTACGGGGAAAATAGTGGATGGGCAATATGACTTCGACCTCACAGGAATGGCCCTGGGAATCTATTGTCTCCGTATAAAAGGCACGAGCGGATCAATAACCCGGAAAATCGTCAAGAACTGATTAGAGGTTCAATGGCCGTTGGAAGAAAATTCCTTTGGAGTAACTCCATACTTTAGTTTAAAACACTTCACGAAGTAGGACGGACTCTTAAATCCGGTTTTGAAGCAGACCTCCTTGACAGAGTGGTCGGTGGATTTCAGCAGTGCCGCTGATCTGACCAGCCTGTAGTCTTTGATAAAATCGACCGAAGACTGACCCGTGACCGCCTTGATCTTCCGGTAGAGTTGTGTGGAACTGAGGTTTATCTTCTCTGAAAGTTTATTTACATTCAGTTCAGCATCCTCCAGGTCCTTTTCAATAAGGTCCCTGACACGTTTAATAAAATGGTCTTCTTTGGTGAGGTTGTGATTCGCAGCAGGCAACTCTCCTCCTGCCAGTGAATACTTCTCCTGTAGTGAGGTCCGGATCTGAATCAGTCGCTGGATATGCGCCTCCATAACATCGATTTCAAAAGGTTTCACCACATAAGCATCCGCTCCCGCCTGGTAGCCTGTGATTTTGTCTTCGGGGGTATTTTTAGCAGTAAGAAGGATGACCGGGATATGACTGGTCTTATCACTGCTCTTCAGTTTGTCGCAGAGCTCAAATCCATCCATCTCCGGCATCAACAGGTCTGATATGATGATATCGGGAACCACCTCTTTTGCGATCTCATATCCAAGCTGTCCGTTTGCCGCCTCGTGAAATTCATACCTGCCGGCCAGGATGGTCCTGAAAAAATCCCTCAGTTCATCATTGTCCTCAACCACAAGAAGACTCAGTTCACTGGTCTCTTTCACAACACCTTTTTCCGGAGCAGTTTTCCCGGGAATCACATCAGGAGTCTGCCGGAATGTGTAGCCCTGTTCGTCGGCGGCGATATCCTCCTCCTTCAGATGCTTTCTTCCCCGTGGCAGGTGTACATTAAAAGCCACACCGTCCTGCTGCCTGTTCTCCACATTGATCACCCCACTGTGAAGGTCCACCAGTGACCTGGCATATGCCAGACCGATGCCAGACCCAAGCTGAAGATCATCCACCTTGTAGAACCGCTCAAAAACCCTCGACAACTCATTCTCAGGTATGGTTTTGCCATCGTTGTAGACCGATATTTGCGCCCATGACCCCGCCTTTGAATTGCCTGGCGCGTGATTCGTCCTGCTGAGTGTAACTGCGATGGACCCCCCTCTTTTCACATGTTTGAAGGCATTGGATAGCAGGTTATAAAGGACCTGTTCAATTTTTTGAGGATCGAACCAGAGATTCACAGGATCATCGGGAAAGTTCACATAGACACCCACATCCTTCTCCTTCTTAAGGGGCTCAAAATTATCAACGATGGCTTGCATGAAAGGCTTCATATCCATCTCCATAGCTTTAAGCTTGATCTTACCAGCCTCCAACCTTCTGAAATCGATAATCTGATCAATCAGCCGCAGCAGTAATTTTGCATTCCTGCTGGCCATCCCCAGCTGTTTTCTCAGACGAAAATCACTGGCATCACTCTCCCTTAAAAGGTTGTCTATGGGCCCGACCGTCAATGAAAGGGGGGTTCTGAATTCATGGGAAACATTGGTAAAAAACCGGAGTTTTGACTCATTGAGTTCCCTCATGTTCCTTTTCTCAATTTTCTCGATTTTCAGTTCGTGTGAAAGGGACTGGCGGTGTAGAAGCAGGAAAATCAGCCCCGAAAGCAATGAGATCCCCAGGAGTACAAAAAGGGCCATAGCCAGATTTGTTTTGTACCAGGGTGGTAATATTTTAATCTCTAAAATTTCATTTATTTCGGACCATACTCCATCGGAGTTTCCGGCACTCATACTGAGTCTATACTGACCGTGATTCAGGTTATTAAAAGTAACCCGACCGGCAGATGCGTCCATACGGGTGGGGCGATCGCTAAACCCCTCAAGGAAATATTCAATCCTATTATCTCCCGGAAACTGAAAATGTATTGCTGAGAAAAGCACATCAAAGCTGCGTTCTCTGAACGAAAGTGATATAGAATTTAATCCGGGAAGTGCTTCAGGAAGTATAACTTTTTTATGGAGTGTATCTCCGATGCCCACCTTCTCTCCTTCAATCTCAATCCCGGAGAAGTGCAGTATGGCTTCCACCTCATTATTAATAATCCGCTCCGGAAGAAAGGTGGTGAATCCGTTTCGCCCCCCAAAATACATTCTTCCATCCACCGTTTTGAAATAGGCGTTGGCCATAAATACGTCTCCCTGGATCCCGTCAGATGGTCTGTAATTATTGAACACCCCGGTGAGCAGGTCGTAACTTGATAGCCCCCTGTTTGTACTGAACCACAATTTCCCCTGCTGATCGGGTAGAATCCCATACACGTTATTCCCGGGTAAACCATCTTTGACGGTCAGCGTACTGAAAAGGTCACTTGTCGGATCCAGGATATTTATCCCGCCCCCCTTTGTACCTACCCAGATGTTTTGGTCGGTATGGTCGGTAAAGTCGGTATGCTCGTACAATACGCTGATCTCCTCATTATTGAGTTTGCCTGGCTCATTTGATGCTGAATAGACCCTGAACTTCACCTGTTCCGTCAGATCAACAGAGAAATCGAGTGCATTGTAGGATCCTACCAGCCTGTTGATCCCGCCGTTCTCCGTACCGATCCACAATTGGTCCCGGCTATCCAGTAAAAAGGAGGTGATCACCTTATCCGACAGGGAGGTGGATGCGGAGTGCATCCTGAACCGGGTAGCCTCCATAGTGGCCCTTTTTGAAGCAGGTACGACATAGATACCATCGTATGTTCCCAGCCAGATATTTTTCTTTTCGTCAATAAAAACAGAACGGACATTGGATTCCTTAAAATATTTTTCGAAGTGCCACTGGTCGTTGATCACCTCGGCTCTGATCAGGCCAAAGCCAGTGCCCACCCAGAACAAATTGTCGCTCTCCTTTTCGATCCACCAGACAACCAGGATCTCTTCTTCAGGCACAAGGGTTTTTGGAATACGCAGTTCCCTGAATTCCGCCTTTCCATCCGCCTGTGTCGCTCCCATAATAAACAACCCTTTGTTACGGGTACCAATAAGCATTTCCTCTCCCCTCTCCGCAAAGCATAATACCGTGTTGTCTCCAATGGAAGCAGGATTCTGGGGATCATAACGATAGGTGTGAAATTGTTTATCTTTCAGGTTCACCATGGTGATGCCCTCACCCCCATGACCCACCACCAGGTTCCCTGAAAAATCCTCAAACAGAGAAAACAGGTGGTCCCCCAGCAGGGTGTTGTTCCGGTTTGGATCGTGACCGAACTGTTCGATCTGCCCACTCTCAGGATGAAGACTGATTAATCCCCTGTCATCCGTTGCCAGCCATATTTTTCCATCGGAACCAAAAATCATTTCATTGATTCTGAAACCATCCAGTTGTGGATTTCTCTCCAGTTCTTCCGTATCAAAATCAAATATTGAGAATCCCGCGTCTGTAGCCAGGTAGGCCTTTTCACCCTTTATTTTCATGTCTCTGACAATTCCGGGTACCCGGAAAAACAGTTGATCGTCAACCCGGATAATGGAATCCATTTTTCTCCCATTGTACATCACTGTATGGAGAATGTCATTCTCGTTACGCTCCCTGAATCCCAGCAGTAACCGCTCATCATCTGTGAAAACATAGTGGATCTCCCGATCGGCAATCTCATCTTCGGCACCAATAAGCTTCATGGATCTGAACTCCCTGGAATCCAGCTGGTCCGAAGGCAGATAATAAACATTACCATAGCTTCGGATTAACAGATCATCCTTGTATTCAACCACCTTTGATCTGACTGCACGGGGCGGCAAGCCTGCCACGGTGAAGCGATCAAACTGTTCATTAGCCGGATCATACCTGCACAGCCCCTTGATTGTTGTTATCCAGAGATTATTCCTGGAATCTATGCTCAGATTAGCCACCCGTTTGGATGGCAAACTGCGCTCATCACCCAGGATCGGTTTATGATTGACAACCCTGTAACCGTCATACTGCATCAATCCATCCCAGGTGGCCAGCCATAAGCGGCCCAGATTATCCTGCTCAATGGCGTTGATGGTCCCGTTGTTTAATCCATCGGCAATGGTTACATGCCTGAAGGTCAACTCCTGACCGGAAACAAGCAGTGGGAGCAGTCCCAGTAGGATGGTCATTCTCACTCGCATGCCTGCAATATAGGAAATCGCGCGATTACAGCGTAATTTCAAGGGCATAACCCAAATTTTCCATCGCTTTTTTGGGCAGTTTCACCCGGAGGCCTTCAGATGTCAGCTCCCACTTCAAAGGCTTCTCCCCGCCCGGCAGCCGAACCTGCTTCACATCCTTCCCTGCAAAACTCCGGATCAGCACCTCCCCTTTCCCGGGGATCTCAAGTGCCATGGCATATACAAGATTTTCCCGGGAGGTGAACCAGATATCCGCTGCAGTGAACTTCGTGTTAAATCCTTCCTTCTCCCTGGCATTAGTACCGTCCATGGCAAGGGTAGTTGGCCCTTCCTTGGTAATCTCCCAGCGGGTGGTCCCGTAGATCGCATCCCCGAAAGTTTTCATCCAGGCTCCAATCTCTGTCAGTCGGGCCACACTCTCTTCAGGAATAGATCCATCGGGCTTCGGGCCCACGTTAAGCACGTAATTCCCTCCCTTGCTCGCGATTTCCAGGATCCAATACAGGATCTCGTAGGGCGATTTCCAATCGTGGTCATAGTGCTTAAATCCCCAGGAGTTGTTCATGGTACCCACTGTTTCCCATGGTTTATTCATCTGCTCATCATCGGCCGGAATCTTATTGTCGCCCGGAATGGCATAGTCACCAAGACCGCTTCCCACACGGTCATTCACCAGTGCCTGTGGCTGATGTTGGTATGCCAGCTGGTAAAATTTAAAACTCTGTTCGGGGGTCATAAACCTGGCCATGTCATACCAGATCAGGCCCAGGTCGGGGTAATTGGTCAGAATCTCTTCCACCTGGGGGTAGGCTTTATTTAGCAGGTATTCATCAAAGCTATTGGGACTCGGGTCCCAGAGGTTGGCCCCCATGGTAGTGATTTTTTTTCCCGCCATGTTGGTGTGAAAATTTTCAGGCCAGACTCCCTCGTTGTAATCCACAAACCACTGGTAGTTACAATCTGCTCCGTCCATCCAGTCCACATTGTGCGAATAGTAGAGGCAAAGTTTAATTCCATGATCCTTGCAAGCCTTGTGGAGCTCTGCCACGATGTCCCGCTTAAAGGGCGAGCCCATCACATCAAAATCGCTCACCTTTGAATCAAAGAGGGCAAATCCGTCATGGTGTTTGGAGGTAAGGATAATGTATTTCATACCCGCATTGGCGGCCAGCGAAGCCCAGTAATCGGCATCGAACTCCACCGGATTAAACTGCTCCATGAGCTTCCTGTACTCTGTCCTGGGTACCTCAGCGGCATGCTGAATCCATTCGGCCACACAGGGACAGTGGTAGGACTCGATCCGCTTCCCGTCCCACTCTCCACCAGGAATCGAGTAAAGTCCCCAATGTATAAACATCCCGAATTTGGCCTCGTTGAACCACTCAAACGACTCCTTTTTAGAGGCATTCATTTCGGTCCATGTCTGGCCATGGATGCTCCCCGAGAAGACCATCAAAACCAGGGCAACCGCGGCAAAATATGTTTTCATGATGATTGTTTTAATCCATATCAAATGTACGGACTATCACTCCTGTGATTTGAAAAGAGAAGGATGAATTATATAACAAATCATTCATTTCATAGATGTAAGTGATTTTGCCTAATTGGCTAACAATTCACTCCCATATCATAAGTATGACGAATAATGAATATTCAGAACTGATACAGGTATCGATTCCTGACTTGAGCCCTGGCGTATACTTTGTCCAGGTTAAGAACATAAACTACAGAACATTTACCATTAAATTAATAAAAGAATAATTCTTTCTCCTGATCACCTGGATTTACCCACCCCGTACTTTCTATCGTAAATTCTCCGGCCATAAAACGCTCGTAATAGTTCCATCCCCTTGGCTCAGAGTATCCATAACTGTTAAAAATATCTCCATTCCCAAACATACGGGGATCCTGCTGTTCTTTTAACATCTCTTCCATCCTGGCTTTCATCTTCTGCTTGAGTTGAGCCACTGCAGGATCATTGGCAAGATTAATCATACATTCATCATCTTTGCTAATGTTGAAAAACTCTTCATTGGACTCTCGTTTCCCCATGGATAATTTCCAGAATAAATCATTCTCACCCGTTCTGAATTGTCTTAAAACTTCTGTCTTGGTAGGTGAGCCGTCAATATCCAAATACCCAATCTCCGGATTTCCGGCAGGCCAGAGGGAAATATCATAATTGTACAGATAGAGATAATCATCCGAAACGATCCCACGGATAGGAAACCCCTGGTTCTTTGGCCGGCTGTAATCATGTCTTTCCTTGCCAATTAAAAGGATGTCTCTTTCAGGATTAACCTGACCTTCCTTATCTGAATAAAGGATATCGGTAAGACTTCTGCCGGGGGAAGAGTGCATGCCTGATTCTTCGAAAGATATACCAGCTAATTCTAAAAAAGTGGGTGCAAAATCAATAAAACTAACCATGTCAATAACCGTTCGCCCGGGATTTCTTAAACCCTTTGGCCACATAATTGCCATGGGTACATGGTTGGAATATTCGTATTCCTGGGCTTTGCCACGAGGGAAAGGCATACCATGGTCAGACGTAAATACAATAATCGTATTTTCCAATAAACCCCGTTTTTCAAGATTTTCAATCATCTTCCCTAAATGTGAATCAGCATATTCTACTTCAAGAGCATAATCGAGCATGTCGATACGAATAATCTCATTATCGGGCCAAAAAGCGGGTACCGAATCTATATCGCTTATCTTTTTATTCCGGACTCTTTGTCCTGACCCATATTCATAGCGGCGATGTGGTTCGCGCGATCCATACCAGAAAAACCAGGGCTTGCCTTCTTCTTTAGAATTAAGGAAATCATCAAAATTTGCCGCATAATCTTCTTTACTTATGCCATTCGCCCAGGGTTCCATTTTGTTGTCAGCAAATTCCTGATCGATAAATTCTCTTTTCTTACCATCAATCATTCCCGGATCACCGGGTCCCCATACTTTTCCAGTGCTTGCTGTGAGCCAACCGTTTTCGCGCAATACTTCAGGGAAGGTTTTAAACTTTGCCGGAAAATTTAAAACATGGTTTGCAGCTTCTTCCAATTGCCAGGAATTACGTCCGGTTAAAATACTGGATCTGGACGGTGCACATTTCGCGTTAGGAGTATAGGCATTGGTAAACAAAATTCCATTTTCGGCAAGTCGGTCTAATGTAGGAGTCTTACACCAATCATATCCGTATGCACTCATTTGAATTCCGGCATCGTCCATGATACAAAACAGGATGTTGGGTTTTTCCAATTCTTTCGGTGTGTGATTTTTACATCCTGTAAATGCTATGATAATCAACACAATACATATTCTAAAATTCATGATTCGTGATATTTATAAAACTTAAAAGAAGCAGGATCCCTATCATAGCTCTGTCTTTCTTTAATCATCATGGCAATTTACGACTTTTAGTAGCTTAACTTGCCGTCCATTTTATCGGGGGATATCCAACCGCCAGAATAGCAGATTTTCGTATCTTTGAATAAACCTATTTATATGACCTTCGAAAGAACATATGAGATTAAAGATGATAAGCAGCTAATCATTAGTCTGCCTGACAAATTCAGATCCAAAAAGCACGTTCGGGTCATTATTGAAGATGTTGATGAAGACAAACAGACAAAATTGGAATATTTGAAAAAGGCTGCGAACGATCCGCTATTTCTTTCAGATGTTCAGGAGATTCAGGAAGACTTCCAATATACTGACAAAGAGTCTCTATGAAATATAAGAAGTGGAGTATTTGGCGTGCAAATCTTGATCCAGTAGTTGGTTCTGAGCAGGGGAAATCAAGGCCGGTGATTATTATCAGTGAGGACGATATCAACGAACTTCTTAATGCTGTTAATATCATTCCAATCACTTCAAGGAAGCCCGGAAGAGAAGTATATCCAAATGAGGTTTTAATCTCAGCTTCCAAAACCGGACTCGATGTTGAATCTATCGCCCTTTGTCACCAAATAAGGACAATAGATAAAAAGCGCCTTTCGAAAATGTATGGCAATATTGGCTCAAAGAAAGTCAAGAGAAAGGTGCTTGAAGCCTTGACATTTCAGCTTGGGATCAATATTGAGTAGAATTCCCTCAATTGCATCCATAGCGTAAATCAATTATCGGCAACGCTGTAGAACAATACGCTAGAACCG
>JAAEOI010000367.1 GCA_024244665.1 Bacteroidota bacterium
ACTCCTGATAATCGTTGAATTAACGGTAACCTTATTTCCTTCCCTGACCACTTTTTCCCTTCCCTTCTTGACACGATGTTTGAACCATTTTTGCTTGAAGCGCTTGATCGGCTTTAGTTTGTCGGCCTTGATCATGACCGCGTAATGGGGTTCTCCCAGGGGAAGGGGCATATCATAAATCACCTGCATGGGTCGACCCGCTGTAATGTCGATCAACTGATGGTTTTGAGGATGCAGCGGGCCGACCTGCTGAAACCGATCGATGGCCAGTTTATTAAGAGCAATCAAGTATTTACCATCCGGTGAAACGGTATCGCCTTCGGCTGAGACCAGATGCCCCACATTGTAATGGATGGGCACCTTTTCGATGAGTTTCAAATTCAGGTAGTCCCATCTGGCGATGGCCGAATCCACAAACAGCGATGTATAGGCAATTCCTTTTTCGGAGTCGTACTGGGTATGCAGCGGCCCCAGGCCCAATTCCACCTGTCCGTGCAAAGACTCTTTCATGCTGAGGATAGGAATATCGTAGGGG
>JAAEOI010000368.1 GCA_024244665.1 Bacteroidota bacterium
CATCATTTGCTGGGACAGAAAGCATTATGAGTACCCCGACCTGCCAAAGAATTTTCAGCCTACACAATTTCAAAAACCCATCATCCCGGATGGAATCGTAGAGTGCTACAGAAATGACGGAACCGATTTTACCGTGGAACTGGAGCAGGGCCATAGCGAGGAAGACGCAGCAAAACTGGTACATGAAAGAGACGTGACCCTGGTCGATTTTAACAAATCGGGTGTACCTTTGATAGAGGTGGTTACAAAACCCTGTATCCATAAGATCCAGGATGCTTCTACTTATGCCCAGTACCTTCATCGCATTGTGCAAAACCTGAGGATCTCGGAAGCAAACCTGGAGAAAGGAGAATTCAAATCAGATGTCAGTGTTTCGCTGCGTAAGAAGGGTACGAAGGATTTAAACCCGCGTGCCGAGATCAAAAACCTCAACTCATTCAAGTTTATGATGGAGGCTGTTGTTGAGGAAGTATCGAAACAACTCGACTACTACATTCAGCATCAAAGCCCGAGGCCCGACCAGACCACCGTATTGTTCGATGCTGATCTTAAGCAAACCAAGACCATGCGCACGAAAGAGTTTGCTGCTGACTACAGGTTTGTACAGGAACCGGACATCCCTTCTGTAGATATTAAAAGTGCAGTTGAAGAGGCACAGGTGGATAGCAGCATGCTACCCTTCCCGGTCGAATCGATCCTTATTCGGGGAGGTGTACTTCCCCAGGATGCCAAATTCTTTACCTCCGATCCTGTTAGGTCTGGTGTTTTACTCGCCATCAACAGGGAAGTCGATGATCCTCTATTTGTAGCAAGGACATTGACCAATAATTTCAAACCCGAGGATTACGATAAAATCACATATATCCCGGCTTTCTCAGAAATCTTTTTTCTTTTCAAGGAGGATAAGATTTCCGTAAACCTGTTTCAACATGCAGTAAGGGAGCTTCTGAAGAAGCCGGATTTTGATTACTTATCCTACTTCGATGAACACAGCATCTCCGACGAAAGACTGGAATCAAACATTGAAGAAGTTATAAAAGAGAACCCTGATGTGGCTGATGATATTCGGACAGGAAACCTGAACAGAGCCGGAATCCTGGTGGGTAAGGTGCTGTCGAAGATCGGTAAAGGAGTTTCAGGAAAAATTGTGCGGGAGAAAGTGATCAGCAAGCTGTCTGGCAGCCCTGCCAGTGGTGAGGTTTCCACCTCCCGTCAAGAGTCATCAAAAGACCAGTCGAAAAAACTCGGGGCTTCCCTGACTCATATATCCAGAAGTACTGAAGTTATAGTTAAGGATCAATACAGAACCCATCTTATCTCAGATATAACAAGCGATAATTTATCTGAAACAGTGAACATTTCAGGCTGGGTGTCCAGTGTGCGAGATCATGGAGAGCTTGTTTTCATCGACCTGAGGGATGCCAGTTCTGAAATCTTCCAGGTCAGGTTGAACAGGTTGAACTTCCCGGATCTGGATGAGCTTGCCAGGATAAACCCTGAATCTGTTATCTCCGTGACCGGTAAGATTATTTATCGAAGTGAAGACGATTTTAATCCGGGTATCAGGACCGGCACATTGGAATTGGATACTTCAGAACTTGAAATATTGAACCTGGCAAAGACCCTGCCGTTCGAGGTAAGAAGGGCCGTAAAAACATCGGAAAATGTCAGGTTCAAATACAAGTTCCTCGACCACAGGAATCCCGAGATAAAGAAGACGATCATCAACCGTCACAGGGTGATCAAACATATCCGGGATCTGTTGGACCAGGACGATTTTATTGAAATAGAGACTCCCATACTTACTTCCGGGACCGACGAGGGGGCACGTGAGTTCATTGTTCCCAGCCGGAAATTCCCCGGGAAATTCTACACCTTGCCCCAGGCACCTCAGCAATTTAAGCAATTTCTGATGGTCGGTGGTTTTGATAAATATTTCCAGATAGCCCGGTGTTTCAGGGATGAAGATTCCAGGGGAGACAGGCAGCCGGAGTTTACACAGCTTGATATGGAAATGGCATATGTGAGCATGCAGGATATCATGGATGTCAATGCCGGATTATTTAATGCCATAGTTCAGAAGATCTATGGTAAGAAGTGGAAGCTTTTTCCGTTCAAAGTGTTGACTTATTACGAAGCGATGGAAAAATACGGTAACGACAGGCCAGATCTGAGGTTCGGCCTGGAGATGAATGATATTACCGATATAGTGAAGGAAACGTCGTTCCAGGTATTCACAAAACCCATTGATGAAGGGGGTGTTGTTAAATGTATTAAAGTTGGAGGGAATCTATCCAGTAAACGATTGTCAAAAGGGCAAATTGAATCTCTGACTTCCATTGCTCAGCAACATGGATTGGGTGGACTGGCCTATATCATTGTCAATGAAGATGAGCTGCAATCTCCCATCATTAAATATTTAGGGGAAGAGATTTCACACAAGATCATTCAGCGTATGAAAGCCATTCCGGGAGATATTGTCTTCTTCTCGGCAGCCGATCATAATACGGCGAATAAAGCGCTTTCAGAAGTGAGACTGGAACTGGGGAGAATGCTCAAATTGATTAAAGCAAACGAGCTGCACCCGGCATGGGTTATTGATTTCCCCCTGTTCGAAAAAACAGAAGACGGCGGGTGGACCTTTTCTCATAATCCTTTCTCTATGCCTAAAAAGGAGTTCCTGCAGGATCACCTGGAAGGCAAGAATCTGGGGGGAATTATTTCCCAGCAATACGATATGGTGGTAAACGGCAATGAAATCGGGGGAGGTTCAGTACGTGCCCATAATTCAAAGATCCTGGAAGCAACATACAGGAATATGGGCTATGATCAGGAGGGTATGGAAAAAAGCGTCGGTCATATGCTTGAAGCCTTTGATTATGGCGCTCCTCCGCATGGGGGCATTGCATGGGGTGTCGACAGGCTCATCATGATCCTGGAAAAGAGAGCTTCTATCCGTGAAGTGATTGCTTTCCCCAAAAC
>JAAEOI010000369.1 GCA_024244665.1 Bacteroidota bacterium
AAACCCCTGTGGTCTCAAAAATATCTGTAAAGTTCTCGTTGTGACTAAACTCAAGCTCCAGGTCGCCCACTGTCTGATCAGTCAGGAGCCTCCATGCCTGGTCTACCGGTGGGGCGTCATAGCTGCCGTTGCCATTGAGGTCCGCATAGAAATCTAGCATGTAATTCCCACCAGGTCCGATTACATAAGAGTCCATGGTGAATTCATCCTCCGAGATGCTTTCTACGGTGACTGTATCCAGGTAGTTTCCGCTGCTCTGATCCCTGACATAAAGGACCATCTTCTGCCCCGAATTGGCCGACATTCCTGCAAGAGAAAGTCTCAGCCTGTGTTTCCACTCTATATCGGTGAATGCTATCTGGTGGCCGAAATCAAGACTTTCATCCCCATCGGCTTCGATAATTTCCAAACGCCAGGCATGATCCACACTTGGAGGATTATAATATCCATTTTCATTGAGATCGGCAAAGAAATCCACATGATAAGACCTGCCGTCCTCCAGCACTTCGAATATTTCCAGAACGAATGTCAGTTCCACCACGGTATCAACCCGTCTGACTTCTGTCAAGGTCTCAGCATCAATCACGGCAAGCCAGAGATCCTGGCCGATATGGGGAGACATTTGGCTGAAATTAACTGTG
>JAAEOI010000370.1 GCA_024244665.1 Bacteroidota bacterium
GCCGGAAAAGAGGATACCAACCAAAACAATCAGAGTTGTGTAGAGTTCCCCCTGAAGGGATGGGAACGATTTCATAGCCCGGCATTCAAAGGATTTATGCATGCTTATCAACCCTGTGTGATCGAGGTTCCGGATAAGGAATACCCCTACCGGATGTGGTTCTTCGGATGGGTATCAGAGATTGCAAATCCTGGTCAGGCAGGAGCCGATGCCATCTATTTCGCTCGTGGAACCGACCTGGATACCTGGGAGGTATATTGCAAAGACGGAAGCTGGGATGCGGATGGAGATAATAGCAAGTGGGTATCTGTGCTCTATTCCAGTCCTGATCCTGAAGATTATTATGAAACCTTCCATACCGGCGATCCCTCAGTAGTCTACAAAGATGGTACTTATTATATGGCTTACAGTGCCACTTCTTTTGCCTTCGTAGATTCAACCAGTGACAAGCCGGTCCTTCCTCCTACCTTTTCGAACATGGAGATCGAGGGCTACCCGGCTAAGATGATCCAGTGTGTGATGGGTGCCACCTCCCCGGATGGCATCCATTGGACCAAAACAGACAAACCCCTGATGCTGGGAGAATCCGACACAAAATACCCCCCAGATCCTGCTCCTGACCGGATTGGTGATTTTCACCGTCCCTGTCTGCTCTGGGATGAGGAGGGGAGCAAATGGAAGTTGTATTTTGATTACCGGAATATGGCCAGAGAAATGGGCAGCATTGTGGGATTGGCTGAAAATACCGGGGACTTTCGCACAGCGGAATTCTCCTTTGTTCATTCACCCGATAAACCACTACTGACCGGCTGGCCCAATCCCGAAATAGTGAAAGCCGGAGACTGTTATGTGAGTTTTTCCGATGCCCCGGGGTATACAAAAGCCACCGCGCCCGAAGGACAGGAAGTGAGCGGCTGGCAACTCAGGCAGTTAAAGGTGGCCACTTCGAAAGATGGCCTGAGCTGGGAAAAACAATACTACATCGATCCCGATCCGGGCATCGATGCCAACCACGTGCCCCAGGCACTCGTGACTGAAAGAGAAGGAAAACAATGGCTCTACCTTTTTTATACCATCCAGGTGGGATGGAGATGGGAAGAGGGCAAATATCCTTTTTTCAATGAAGGCGATTACAACTGGTTTTATGATGAGATCAGGTACATGCGGCAGGAGATCAAATAATTAAACAGGTTCATATTACCTGCTCTTTGATGAAAAAACAGCTTCTAATATCTGCTTTTTGCCTTCTGGCCCTGAACACACTGGTACTGGCCGATGAGCCCGTCACGGATCCCGAGGAAGTATTTATGGGCTATGACATATACGCAACCACTATTATCCGGGAAGGTAATGTATGGAAGCAGTGGTTTGGCGGTTGGATGAGTGCAGCTGACTTGCCCTGGGACAGGATCTATTATTCTGTTTCGGAAGATAGTGGTATGACGTGGTCGGAACCCCTGGAGATATTTACCATTGAAAATGTTCAGGTGAATGATCCCTCGGTAATACGACTTTGGGACCCGGACAGTTCCCGGTATTATTACCAGATGTACTATACCTATTATCCCAGTGGTTATGGAGATGAAACCAATTATATAGCTGTATCTACAAGTCTTGACGGAGTGAACTGGACCCATCTCGGAGACCAGGAAAAAGGTGTGCTTATTGGAGCCGATAATGGCATTGACATGGAAGGAGCATGGGCTCCTTCAGCGCTGTGTCTCGACTCACTTGGCACAGAAATTCACCTCTATTTTCATAACAATATACCCACAGGAGTTTATCGAACTACCCTGTCAGATAAGGGCCTGACTTTTAACAAAGAGACAAGCATTGTTGTTGCAGGAGGGTTTCGGGCTAATGTAGATGTGACCATTGCCCCCGACAGTACCTGGTGGATGTTTTACAATAGCCCTGGTTTTTTTGCAGATGGTACGGGCAAGTTTGAGACGAGCAAGATGTACTCCGAAGACGGCATCAACTGGATCGAAAGCTTTTACAACCCCATATTGGCTTTTGAAGATCAGATTACCGTCACACCTCATGTTGTATGGGAGGATAGCATGAATTACCAGTTGTGGTATGGCCTGGGGCCAAGCATTGTGGATTTTGATGTTTACAGGCAAAATTTCCATCTGGAAACGGAGCCCGTTTTGCCCATAGTTGCCTCATCTGAAGCCCTGAATGTATTGGGGCCGGAGAACGCCATCGACAAAAATCTGAACACTTTTTGGTCATCCCGGGGATATGTGGATGAAGTGCATGGTGAATGGATATATCTCGATTTTTATGAAGTCAGGCAGGTGTATCAAATAATACTTGCCCCCAGGGTAGATGAGAATGGCCCCGCCTGCTTTCCCGCCGAATTCAAATTGCAGTACAGCCAGAATGGTTTTGACTGGACCGATATTCCCGGGCATTCCTATACGAATTTTTCCAGGCCAGACACACTTCCATGCATTTTCACTCTGGACGAAGCTGTGACAGCGCAGTATATCAGGGTAAATACAACCAGGCTTAATCCGGATTCTTATGGCAATTTTTACTTTCAGCTGGCTGAATTTGAGGTGATTCATGAGTTGTCAAATGTTCTGCCTAACAATAATCCCTACCTCTCTTCCATAAGGGTAAATGATGCTGAAATTGACGGGTTTAGTCTGGGTAATTTTGAATATGATGTTTATGTAAGTGAAGGTTCAGATACTGTTGTTACTGCAACTCCGGAAGATCCTGCTGCTGGTGTGACTATTTCACAAGATGAAAACAGGGTGACGATCAGGGTCGTCGCAGAGAATAAGGTAAATATTGCCCACTACTATGTGACTGTTCATCATACCACAACTCTTGAATCCACTTTATATAATCAAATAGAGATTTTCCCAAATCCGGCGAAAAACAAACTAACGATTACCAATACCCGGAACACAATCTTACACCTATATAATTTGAATGGCAAACTGGTTTACACAGCAAAATGTCTGAATTCATCTACAGTATTAAATGTTGAAAGTTTTGTCCCTGGCCTGTATCTGTTAAAGTTAGAAGGGAAGGAAGCTGTCAAATTCGGCAAGGTGCTGATAGGGAGGTGATGGCATCAATATGAAGTTTCCTGTGATGTTCGTGAGTTTAGCAGAAAATAAGGGTGACCTTTTAATGATGGCGAAGAGTACAACTGGTTCTATGACGAGATCAGGTACATGCGACAGGAAATAAATACACTAAATTCGATACCTTGCAGAATATGAAAAAGCACCCCATATTATTGATTATCACCCTGGGATTTTTACCAGTTCTAATATCCTGCTCACCAAAAAGTGCAAAAGAAGAACTGAACAGGCCCAATATTATTTTTCTGATGGACGACCAGCACCGCTGGGATGCCCTGGGGGTTGTAAACCATGAAGTTGTCACGCCCAATTTAGACAGACTGGCTAAAGAAGGGGTGCATTTTACCCAGGCTGTTTGTCAGGCTCCTATGTGCATAGCCAGTCGTTACTCCATGATGCTGGGTCTATATCCCGGTCAAATTGGTATTTTGAGAAACGAACCAGGATTGCCGGATGACAAATTACCCAACAGACCACTTCCCCAGGCCTTAAAAGATGCCGGATATGAAACCGCCGGATTTGGCAAAACACACTGGGCAGTGGAGTGTTCCATCAGGGGATTTGAAACCCGTTATATTGGGCAGGTACCCGAATTAGGTGCTAATATGATGGTCGATCTGGATCCGGAAGCCAAAAAAGAGTATGACACTGAAACCTTACCTTACGGAGGAGGAGAAGAGGGTAACCTCGGTTACATAGGTGAAACCAGTAAGGTTAAAGAGGAGAACCACCGCGATGGCTGGGTATTCAACCGATGTCTCGAATACATCAATAGACGCAAGGATGAACGTCCCCTGTTTTTGTATTTATCCTTTCTGAAACCCCATGCCGGGCATAATGTCCCCCAGGGTTTTGAGGATCCATATCGGTCAAAAACCATCACCTATGCAGAACAACCCGAATGGGACAGCGACCTTTCGCCTCATGCAAAAGGAGTGAATACGGGAAGAAAGGATAACCTGCCATATACCGAATTCTGGAAGAATGCCAGCCCGGAGCAATGGGAACAGATGACCATGCGCTACTATGCCAATTGTACCTGGATAGACGATATGTTTGGACGCACGATGGAGGCGCTTAAACAGAAGGGACTTCTCGATAATGCAATTATTATATACGTTACGGATCATGGCGAGATGCTGGGAGAGCGCTTTTACCGTTTTAATAAATATTGTCTCTACGAGTCGAGTGTGAGAGTTCCCATGATCCTATCCGGTTCGGCACTTCCCAAAGAGTTTAAAGGCAAAACAGACAGGCGTCCCGCTGAATTGACAGATCTATACCCGACCATTCTGAAGGCGGCCGGAATCAATGTTTCGGATGCGCTTCCGGGAATAGACCTGCTGAGTACAGAAACCAGAACGGCCAATTTTTGTGGGTTGCACGAGAGGGCAAGGGAAGCTGCTTTTATGTGGCGAACGGATCAATACAAGTTAATTTTGAGATTGAACAGAAAAGAGGATGCCAGCGCATATATTGAGGGTGATATAATCGGGGGTGAGTTTTATGATTTGGAGGCAGACCCTCAGGAGTGGAATAATTATTATGACGCAAAAGAATTTGAAGGTCAGCAAAATAAGATGACTGGTGAATTATTGAGTCATCTGAAAAAACTGGGAAGAATAGATCCTCATTCATAGGAGATCTAAATTGGATATTTTTGTCAAACAGATTATGATCATGCTTATGAGGATTGTAAAGGGGTTTTCCTGGCTTTTTATTGTTTCATTTTTAATGTTGAGTTGTGAAACAGAAACTGCAATAGATTCACTGCAGCTTACTTTCAAAGATCCACCGCACCCTGCAAAACCGTGGGTATACTGGATCAATATGGATGGGCACTTTACCAAAGAGGGCATTTCCGCCGACCTGGAATCTATGAAAGAGGTTGGGATTGGTGGTGTATTGCATATGGATGTGGATGTTGGCGTACCGCGAGGTGATGTTCCTTTTATGAGCGAAACGTGGCAGGAGAACTTCAAACATACCATTCTGGAATGTGAGCGTCTGGGGTTGGAGTTTACTACAATTACCGGTCCGGGCTGGACAGGTACGGGAGGGCCATGGATAGATGTCGAGAATTCTATGCAGCACCTTGTTCCTGTGAGTATAAACGCCAAAGGCCCATCGGTATTTAACCAGGTATTACCAAAGCCGCAGCCGAGGGTTTCTCCCTATCACCTTAATCAAACAGAGGAGATGCAAAAAGATCTCGCTGATTTTTATGAAGATGTGGCTGTGTATGCTTTTCCTTCCTGTGATGCTGTTATAGATGATATTTTCGAGAAAGCCCTGTTTATTCGTAATCCCTATACCTCCATGGAGGGTGTCAGACCCTACCTGCCCTCACCCGTCGGCTACCCGGAAACAGATCCATCCGGGGTAATTAATCCGGAAGAGATCATCGATCTGACTGATACTTTGCAAGCAGATGGACGACTGGAGTGGGAAGTACCGGAAGGAGAGTGGACCATTCTGCGCATGGGAAGACGCTCTTCTGGAGCCAATGGCAGGCCGGCACCTTTAGCCGGTCTGGGTTTCGAAAGCGATAAGTTTTCCAAAGATGCCCTGGAGTCTCATTTTGAAGCCTATTTCGATCCCCTGTTGAAAAGAATAGGTCCCAGATCCAAAGAGCGTACAACGGGCTTCACAGGTCTGGATGCCGACAGCTGGGAAATGAGTTCACAGAACTGGACACCGGGATTCATAGAGGAGTTTAAGAAGCGGTGTGGATACGATCCATGGCCCTACTTTCCTGCCTATTCAGGTCGGGTGGTAGTCAGTAGGGAAATCACCGAGCGTTTTCTTTGGGATGTACGTATGGTGTGCCAGGACCTGTTATTGGAAAACCACATCGGGCATATGAAAAAACTCTGTGAAGATCGGGGACTGAAACTATCCATTGAGCCCTACGATATGAATCCCACCAACGACCTGGATTTGGGCTCCTATGCAGATATCCCCATGGGCGAGTTCTGGCGCAATAACTTTAACTCTTCATGGAGCTGTATCGAAGCTGCATCCATAGGGCATGTGATGGGTAAACCCATTGTGGCAGCCGAAGCATTTACTGCGGTTAAAACTTACTGGAAGGAGACTCCATGGAGCCTGAAAAATCAGGGCGACTGGGCTTTTGCTGCCGGGATTAATCGTTTTGTGACGGTATCCTTTGCGCACCAGCCCTGGTTGGACAAAGCACCCGGAATGATGTTCTCCATGTATGGATTGCACTGGGAGAGAACACAGACATTCTGGCCACTTTTGAGTGATTACAACAGGTACCTGGCACGCTGTTCCCACATGATGCAACAGGGAGTAACTATTTCTGATATATTGTACCTCACCCCCGAAGGGGCGCCCCATGTTTTTCGGCCACCCAACAGTGCCATGATAGATGCTGAAGGAAGACTGCCGGATAAAAAGGGCTATGGATTCGATGGTTGTTCTCCGAAAATTTTAATGGATCGTGCAGTGGTCAGGGATGGCTTAATTGAATTTCCCGGGGGTAGCTCCTACAGGGTATTGGTTCTCCCACAGTTTGAAACCATGACACCTCAATTGCTGGAGAAGATTATGGAATTGGTTAAAGCCGGTGCAACCGTAATAGGATCTCCTTCCTTGAAGTCACCCAGCCTTGTGAATTATCCTGCATGTGATGAAACTCTTCTGTTACAGGCTGAAGAGCTATGGGGCGGAGTTGAAGCGCCCAAAGAATTAGCGAAGCGCAGTTATGGCTCCGGGTATATTTACTGGGGAGGAGTTTCCTCAGAGGCTCTTTACCCTGACTATGCGATTACCGCTTCTCTATTGAAAGAGAGGGGTGTGAGCGAAGATTTTGACAGCCCAGGCGGTATTCGTTACGGACACCGTCAGACTAAAGAACGGGAGATCTATTTTCTATCCAATAAGGGGGATGAAGCCGTACTGGCAGATTGTAAGTTCAGGATTGGGAAAGGTCAGCCTGAACTGTGGGATCCGGTAACAGGAGAAACACGTGTGCTGCCCGTTTTCAAGCAAGAGAATGGAATCACAAGTATTCCATTGCAGTTTGTTCCCTACCAGAGCTACTTCGTGGTATTTCCACGCGACAAATCCTCCAAAACAAGAGCTAACGGACAATCAAACTTCCCCGGCACTAAATCATTATTGACCATTGAAGGCGCATGGGAGGTAAGTTTTGATTCAGAGTGGGGTGGCCCGGGAAAAGTTACTTTCGATGCTCTTTCTGACTGGAGCAATCGCATTGATGAGGGTATTAAGTATTACTCGGGAATTGCGACCTACAGCAAGAGTTTTGTTTTATCCGATTTGCCCGGGCCAGCTACACATAGTTACCTGAACCTGGGAGAGGTCCATGAGATGGCACGGGTAAAGCTGAATGGTGTGGATCTCGGAGTGGTATGGTGCGCACCCTGGCAGGTTGATATATCCGAAGCCATAAAGGTTGGGGACAATGAACTTGAAATTGAAGTGGCCAACCTGTGGCCCAACCGGCTCATTAGAGATGCTGCCTTACCTGCTGAAGATCGCCTTGGCTGGACCATTGAAGAGCATCCTTATGTGGCTGCAGAAGAGCTTCTTCCCTCGGGATTGATCGGGCCTGTTATGATTGTAAACTCCAAATAGCCGGTATTTGATACAAATTAGCTAGCAAATGAAGAGAAGAGATTTTGTGAGAATTGGATGTCATGAAGGAGGCTGGCCCTTTGGAGGGGAGAGAAAGCCATCAGTTCAATATTCAAGAGCTTATTGTCGATGTGCCTGAAGGAGAATGGGTATTGTACTATGTGGTAAAACTCACGAGGCGCAGCAGGGCCGTTCAGGGTCGGATGATAAAACGATTGAAATGTACTCGTTCTCGAAGGCGATTAGGTATCGGGATCAGAGCCTTCCTGTGAGGTTGTAATCGGTGGTGTTGCAATAGATCTGGCTGAAGAAGGAGAAACCGGGCCGGTTTGTTTCAAGTTTTCGGTCGACACGCAAAATGGGATGGTTCTTCTTTACCCAGAAGTGTTGTTGGATCCTTTCGTCAGCAGTGATGGCCATGATCTTCTGTTCCCCTCCCTTGACCTCAATCTGGTAGTGTTTGCGAAGAATCTCAAAGAGGGAACGGTTTTCGAAAGTGCGGGAGGTAAACCGGGGAAGGTTGAGGTTGGGGATCATGGTGATGTCATAGAAAACAGGCGCTTCATTAATAAGCCGGACCCTTTCAAGGTAGATGCATCCCATGCTTTTTTCTCTTTCGGAGATCTCAAACCCGAAGGCCTGCTCCCAACTTCTTATCTGGGGTTTAACAATAATGCGGGTGATCAGGAGATTCTGGCCGATGGCCGTAGTGGTACCTGAGAGTGATAAAATACCGATGCCTTTTGGCTGTCCCTGCACAATGCTGCCTTTTCCCTGGTGCCGGATGATAAAGCCATCATTAACCAGCAGGTCCAACGCTTTTCGTGCTGTTGGCCGGGTCAGGTGATGTGCTGCGCACAGCTCATTTTCTGAAGGAAGTAAATCACCCCTGACGTAAGTGCCTTCTTCAATCAGCTTCCTGAGTTTCTCGTATAATATCCGGTATTGCGGGGCTTCTTTAAGAGCCATGACAGGTATTTCTTCTATTTGTAAATATAAAAAAATTTAGTTGTAAAGATAAGTGATGATTTTTAATTAGCAATACACCTCCTGCAGTATTTTTGTAAAATGCTTAATAACAAGTATATAATAAAAATATTAACGGTTGTTGCAGCTTTCTTTTTGTATTCATTAAAAAGCTGTTATATTTGCACTTGTATAGACAAGTAAAAAATATATTATAACCATGTCCACACCAGTACTTATGCCCAGGCAGGGGCAATCCGTCGAGAGTTGTATTCTAACTGAATGGTACAAGAGCGAGGGAGAATCAGTTTCGCAGGGAGACCTGCTATTTGCATATGAAACAGACAAGGCGTCCTTCGAGGAGGAGGCACAGACAGATGGGGTGCTTTTGGCCCGGTTCTATGAAGAGGGTGATGAAGTGCCTGTTCTGGTCAATGTTGCCGTGATCGGCGCCAAAGGTGAAGCAGTAGATGAATTTCGTCCCGACGGATCCTCTTCAGAAGGAGCTTCGGAACAGTCTGCTGATTCAGAAGCTGATGCTGTGCCGGCCGTAGAAGAGGCCGATCCGGTCCCTGAACAAACCGACCCATCAGAGGTTTTAGCCGATACACCGGTTTCCGTGGATGGTAAGTCAGCCATCTCGCCAAGGGCCAGAAAACTGGCTAAAGAGAAACGGGTTGTTGTGGACGCCATCAAAGGAAGCGGTCCCGGAGGAAGGATCATCGAGCGGGATGTGCTGGAGGAGATAAAGAGTGGTAAAAGGCTTACCCCGCTTGCCCGGAAGAAGCTGGAGGGTGAGGGCCTTTCAGTTCCGGATGCAGGGAATGCCCCTTTCGGAAAGATTTCATCCAAAGACCTTGTGGAGGCCTCTTCGGCAACGGCAGCGGCAACAGCCAGGCCTGTCAAAACATCTCCGGCTACTGTTTCAACAGGAGAGTATACCGACATTCCACTCTCAAATATACGAAAGATCATTGCCGGGGCCATGTACAACTCGCTGCAGAATTCAGCCCAGCTGACACACCACATGAGCGCAAATGCATCCAGGATGCTTCAGCTAAGAAAGCTGGTAAAAAATAAGACAAAAGAGGGGTATACCTATAACATTACCCTCAACGATATGGTAGTATATGCCGTGATCAGGGCATTGAAAGCCTATCCTGAAGCCAATGCGCAGTTTATTGATGGAAAGATCAGGCAGTTCAACAAAGTGAATATGGGACTTGCCGTAGATACGGAACGCGGATTACTGGTGCCTGCTTTACAGAATGCAGATGACCTCTCGCTGCCGGGACTCTCGTCCCAGCTGAAAGGCCTGGTGGATTCGGCACGTGGTGGAAGCGTTTCTCCCGACCTGCTGGCACCTGATGTGGCATCGTTTACCATCTCAAACCTGGGCAACTATGGAGTGGAGATGTTCACCCCGGTAATCAACCTTCCGCAGGTGGCCATCCTTGGTGTCAATACAATCATCCAGCGTCCGACTACCATGGCCGATGGTTCCTTTGGATTCCAACCATTTATAGGGCTATCTCTTACGTACGATCACCGGGCCATTGACGGAGGACCCGCCACACAATTCCTTGCTGAGATTAAAAATCAGGTGGAGAAATTATCCCCGGAGCTGCTTTAGGGAAATCAACGAATTAGAAAACAACGCATCATATAAAAATTCAAAAAAATGCCAAAAACACAATTTATCAACCCGGCGGATGTAAGAAAAGCCAGCTCCCTGGATTTGGGATCGATTCCGGTAAATACCTACGATAAGAGTATGAAAGAGGAGCTCTCCCGCTTCTCAAAGGATGACCTGGTGAGAATTTACCGTGATATGATTATTATCAGGGAGTTTGAAACCATGCTCAACCTGATTAAGACCAAGGATGAATACAAGGGAATCCATTACGCTCATCCGGGACCTGCACACCTCTCAATAGGGCAGGAAGCGGCAGCTGTGGGAATGGCCTATAAACTTGACATTGACGACTATATTTTTGGTTCCCACCGATCTCATGGTGAGATTATTGCCAAGGGCCTCTCAGCCATTGAAAAACTGGATGATGATACCCTTTATGAGATTATGAAAAATTTCTTCGACGGAAGGATTCTCTCTATTGTGGAGAAGGGCCACAAAGGCGACATGAAATCACTGGCGCATAAATTCCTGATGTATGGAACCCTGGCCGAAATTTTTGCCCGGGAAACTGGTATCAACAAAGGATTGGGTGGATCAATGCACGCTTTCTTCACACCCTTTGGAATCTATCCAAACAACGCCATCGTGGGCGGATCGGGAGATATTGCGGTAGGAGCTGCTCTCTTTAAGAAAGTGAACCGCAAAAAAGGGATCGTGGTTGCCAACATTGGTGATGCATCATTGGGATGTGGTCCTGTATGGGAAGGAATGACCTTTGCTGCCATGGACCAGTACCGTGAACTCTGGGAAGGTGACATGAAGGGCGGTCTTCCACTCATATTTAACATCATGAACAACCAGTATGGAATGGGTGGTCAGACCTGTGGCGAAACGATGGGATACAGTATTGCCGCCAGGGTTGGAGCAGCCCTGAACCGTGAGGGAATGCATGCCGAGCGCGTGGATGGTTACAATCCACTTGCAGTGATTGATGCTTATGAGAGGAAGATGGAGATTCTTGAAGAGAAAAAGGGTCCGGTATTTCTGGATGTCCTCACCTACCGCTTCAGTGGACACTCTCCTTCCGATTCATCCTCTTACAGATCAAAAGAGGAGGTTGAAGCATGGGAATCAGTGGATTCCATTGTCACTTACGGACTTGAGCTGATCTCTTCCGGTGTTGCTGATCGGGCCATGCTGGACCAGATTCAGAAGGAGACCGACGACCTGTTGCTGGGAGCATTTAAACTCTCCATTGATGATGATATTTCACCCAGGATGAACCTGGTGGCCAATCCTGAACTGATCGGAGAGATGATGTTCTCCAACGAGTCGGTGGATGCCATGGAAGAGGGACCACTGGATACACTCATGACACTTGAGGAGAATCCACGGGTAAAACAGATTGCGCGTAAAGAGCGATATGCCTATGATGAGAATGGAAAGGCCTACTCGGGCATGAAGCAGTACCAGTTCAGGGATGGAATCTTCGAAGCCATTGCTGACCGCTTTTATAAGGACTCAACCCTGGTTGCGTATGGGGAGGAGAACCGCGACTGGGGAGGGGCCTTCGCAGTCTATCGCGGACTTACCGAAGCGCTTCCGTATCACCGTCTTTTTAACTCTCCCATCTCAGAGGGAGCCATCGTGGGAACAGCCATCGGTTATGGCATGTGCGGCGGTCGTGTGATCCCCGAGATTATGTATTGCGACTTCCTTGGCCGCTCTGGCGATGAGGTCTTTAACCAGCTTCCCAAGTGGCAGGCCATGAGTGGAAACCTGATTAAGATGCCTGTTGTATTGCGTGTTTCCGTGGGATCCAAATATGGAGCACAACACTCCCAGGACTGGTCCTCACTGGTAGCACACATTCCTGGTATCAAGGTGGTCTTTCCGGCCACACCATATGATGCCAAGGGACTGATGAATTCGGCACTTCAGGGAACCGATCCGGTGATCTATTTTGAGAGCCAGCGTCTCTATGGAATCGGAGAAGAGTTCCATAAGGAGGGTGTACCCGAGGAGTACTATGAGATCCCACTGGGAGAACCGGATGTGAAGCGAGAAGGTGAAGATGTGACCATTCTTTCCATTGGAGCTACCCTCTACAGGGCACTGGAAGCTGCCGATGAGTTACAGGAGAAGTACGGAATGTCGGCTGAGATCATCGACGCCAGGTCGCTTGTGCCTTTCAATTATGACCTGGTGCTTGAGTCGCTGAAGAAAACAGGTCGTATCCTGCTTGTGAGTGATGCCAGTGAAAGGGGATCTTACCTGAAGGATTTGGCTCAGAATATTACAGAGCTCGGTTTTGACGACCTGGATGCACCCCCTGTTGTGGTGGGTTCACGTAACTGGATCACGCCTGCCTATGAACTGGAAGACTACTTTTTCCCGCAGGCCAGTTGGATCCTGGATGCCATTCATGAGAGAATCGTTCCCCTCCAGGGACATCAGACTACCACTAACTATACAGCCGGCGAGCAATTACGCAGGAGCAGACTGGGTATTTAATCAGAAATAGAGACAATAGAATGAGTTTTTTAGAACAATTTCCAAACAGGGAGGTACTGCTTGAAGCTTACGACAAAGCAAGTAGCGGATTCCCTATGAAGGTTAACAACCACATCCACACCCCCTATTCATTCAGTGCCTTTGAAAGTGTCACAAAGGCTGTTCGAACAGCGGTTGCAGAAGAGGTCAGAGTGCTGGGGATCAACGACTTTTATGTAACTGACGGATATGGTGAGTTCATGGAGGAGTGTGTTGATCACGGACTTTTTCCGCTGTTTAACATTGAGTTAATCGGAATCAGCGAAGCAGACCAGGAGGCTGGCATTCGAGTTAATGATCCGGGTAACCCGGGCCGGACCTACATCAGTGGTAAAGGTCTTGCCTATCCATCTATTCAATCAGAATCCAATGAGAAAATCCTGCAATCGGTGGTTGAGGAGAGCAATAAACAGGTTTCTCAGATGATCGAATTGCTGAATGGCTGGCTGGAGAAGCAGGGTGTGTCATTCCGACTCTCTGTTGAAGAGATTATGGAGAAGCTGGCTGTTAACCTGCTGCGTGAGCGTCATGTGGCAAAAATGGTCCGGCTAAAACTGGAGGAACATGCCTCCGGTGACCAGGAATACGCAGAGATATTGAGTAAGGTGTATGGAGGGTTGGCTTCAACAAAATCCAGATCAGATATTGCCGGCATCGAGGATGAGCTCAGATCTAAACTGCTTAAATCGGGTGCGCCTGCGTTTGTCCCTGAGGATGTGAAGGCCTTTCTTCCCCTGGAAGAGATCGTCTCCATTATCAGAGATGCAGGAGGGATTCCCACCTATCCAATGCTGCTTGATGGTGCAGGTGACCAGATGACTGAATTCGAAGGCGATAAAGAGAAGTTGCTCAAGGTGTTACAGAGCCGTGGATTTAACTCCATCGAATTTATCCCACTTAGAAACCAGATCGATATCCTGAAGGAGTATGCCGAGTTCTTTTATGAAAATGGATTTATGATCTCATTCGGCACTGAGCACAACACAACAGCGATGGTCCCTGTGGAGGTGAGTGCCAAAGGCCAGGTAGCCCTGGACGACAGCCTCCTTCAAATATCTTTTAATGGTGCAGCTTGTCAGGCTGCTCATCAATACCTTGTGGAGAGGGAGGGTGCCAATTATAAGCAGGGGTCCCGCGATGAGATGGAGCAACTGGGGAGTGCCATATTCTTCCACTATTTCAGAAACTATAACCCATCACTCACCGATAACTAGATATGGAATCAAAAGAGCAAAATATACTACAGCTGGTGCCGGCTATCCGGATGATTATGTCGGGCAGCAGCCTGAAATGCGGGAGTTTTGTCCCCCTGGATCAACTGATTGAAACCGATCCGGATAAGATCACAGTACGACTGGGTCGCTCCATATCTATCTTCAAGGGTGAATCCGCTCAGGTGCTGAAAGAGGTTGAGGCGGCAAAAGAGGATATTGGCGAGTACATCTTTATTGAAGGTCTTGGACTACTGGGACTCTCCTCCAACAAATCGAAGATTGAGCAGAAACTGGCTACTGTCAGGAAGAAGAGCAGGGGAGCACAGCTGCCTGAGGCAGTTGCTTCACCGCAAATCAGAAAGCCCCTTTATAATAAAGTGATTGCCATAACTGGCGGCGCAAGTGGGTACGGAGAGGGGCTTGCCCGGTTCCTTTTTGCAGAAGGAGCCAACGTAGTGATCATGGATATCAACGAGTCGGTGGGGCAGGCAGTGGCGGGTGAATTGAACGGTCAGACCGTTGCCAATCGGAGCTGGTTTGTGAAATGCGATGTGACCAGCCTTGAATCGGTGAACAGGGCAGTATACACAACCGTACTTGAGTTCAGCGGTCTGGACGTGATGATTAGCAATGCCGGAGTACTCAAGGCAGGCGGCGTTGAAGATATGAATCCGGAGAACTTCGATTTTGTGACCCGGGTTAACTACCATGGCTATTTCAACTGCGTGAAGGCAGTTGTTCCTGTAATGCGTGCACAGAATGGTGTATCCGACCAGTCTTATGGAGATATCATCCAGATCAACTCCAAATCAGGTATAGAGGGTAGCAAAAAGAATTTTGCCTATGCCGGTAGTAAATTCGGTGGGATCGGACTCACCCACTCATTTGCCATGGAGTTGATGCCTGAACGGATCAAGGTAAATGCCATATGTCCGGGTAACTTTTTTGAAGGACCACTCTGGGCCCACCCCGAAACAGGTCTGTTCAAACAATACCTGGAGGCGGGCAA
>JAAEOI010000371.1 GCA_024244665.1 Bacteroidota bacterium
CAGGCCTGCAACATAGGTGGTCAGAAGAAAAAGGAAAATTTCTATTTCAGGTTTGCCGAGGTATCAGGTGCAGTGCCAAAATCGATCGGGGTGAACCGGATGGCGGCCAGTTCGGAAAGAACCGGGTCTCCGTTTACAAGAGAGACCGATATTTTGTGCAGTCCGGCCGTCTTGAAATTCATCCAGCCCATGGGGTAGGAGGTGAATATGTGTGATGAATTTTGCTGGTTCTGTACCTTATCCCCTTCATCCGATTCTATCGACCAGACCAGGCGGCCGGAGCCGGCATAGGTGAGTTCCACCAGGTAGTCGCCCGGTTCAATCACATTCACTTCCCAGGTGGCTTTGGCTCCCTCTTCCCATTTATGGATATTATGGACCAGTTTCCATTCGCCGAATTTCTCCATCCATCTCTTTCGCTGGGTACTGCATTTTTTGGCTTCCGCAAATTCAGTGCTAATCTCTGAGCTCAGTACCGGATCCAGGGCATGCTTAGAATCCACCTCGGGTTCACCCTTGATTTTCAGTTCAATCACTGAAACAAAATCCTCAGGTTCTTCCAATGGCAGATTTATGACTATACATTGCGCTTCCCTTGAATAGGAAATTTCTGATTTGACATTTCCGTCCAGTAAATGTATGGAGTTGATCTCATTCCTTAGTCCCGGAAGATAAAGCGTTCCATCCTGAGGCCAGTCATATACCGAAAGAAAGAGTGAAGAACCCTGCCGGACCACATCACCCCATGGAAGTTCATGCTGCCAGGGAGATGAGCCAGCTCCATAAATCACCTGGGGGTATGTTGCAATCCATTCACCGGATGCCTGAAGTGACCGTACTGCGTGCTCCGGTATCGAGCCGTCTGCTTTGGGACCCACATTAAGCATGTAGGTTCCTCCCCGTGCCACAGTGGAGATTAACCTTTTCAGAATCTCTTCGGGTGATTTCCAGTTTTCATCATACCAGGCATATCCCCATGAATCATTGGTTACATCCACCGTTTCCCACAGGCCATCCACATTCTGATGTGGGATTTCCATATCCCCCAGAGTCTGGTAATCGCCGAGGCCATAACCGATCCTGCCTGAAACAAAGGCTTCGGACTGGTTTTTATGCACCAGGTCCATAAGCTGCTCGGCATAATCCTTTGGCATCCCTGCAGGTGTGTCAAACCATATCAGGACCATATCGCCATATTGGGTGGTGATCTCATCCACCTGGGGAAGACACTTGTTCTGAAAATAATCATTGAAAGTAAGCGAATCTCCTTTCTTATTATATTGTGGACCACCGTTACCACCCGGGGCTGTCCAGTCCTGGTTCTGGGAATAATAGAAGCCGAAACCCAGCCCCTCTTTTTCACAGGCCCTGGCCAGTTCCTTCATGGGATCCCGGCCAAAAGGTGTGGCATCCACAATATTAAAATCGCTCACCTTTGAATCATACATGGCAAAACCGTCATGGTGTTTGCTGGTAATGATAATGTATTTCATTCCGGCATTTTTGGCCAGGCCAGCGATGGCATCGGCATCAAAATTTACCGGGTTAAAATCCCTGGCTATTTTTTTGTATTCCTCCACGGGAATACCGGCCCTCCTGGGATTCATAATCCATTCCGCGATTCCGTAATATGTGGAATCATTGTACTGGTTGGCCAGTTGGGAATAGAGTCCCCAGTGAATGAACATGGCATATTTTCCATCCCGGAATAATTCTCCACGATGGGCCTCAGCCTCCCTGACAGGTGCCTCTTGTCCACCCCAGGTTCGATCCATTCTTTGATGCTCCTGGCTGAACATGGAGAGCTGACAAAAAATCAACAGGATCAGGCATAGGGTGAATCCTTTAAGTCTGAAATCTGCCATGGCTTACTTTAAGTTTATATACCAGTTATCCTCTATCATCAGATGTTCCCTGACCTGTTCTCTAACTGGTGGTGCAAATTTGGCAGCCACCCTGTCGGCCAGGTAGGAGGGATCATCCCTTCGCTTTGCAATGCGCATGAGGTCATAAAAGCGTTCTCCCTCAAAGGCCATTTCCCTGATCCTCTCCTCCATAATTTGGTCTTCAACGTATATCTGTTTGGCAAAAAGGTTGCCTGTATAGTCCAGGTATCCGCTTACTTCATTGTCAATGGGATCATGGATGTAGATGGGATCCGTCAGGGAGATGGCTTCAATGCCGGACCCAAATCCCGCACGTCCACGTACCCCCTGAGACTTTGGTTCGAAATCATAGGTTCCATCATTTAAAACAGCCAGGCTTTCAAACACATCCGGCTTTACAATGCCGTTTCCATCGGGGAATCTCCAACGGGCAAATATCTCTGCATAATATAAGTGGATTCCTGCCGCCCTGTAAATGGGGAAGTTTGCATCCTGGTCAAAACTACTCTTATCGAGGGTGTACTTGTAGACTACTGTATCTACCCCTGCCATCAATTCCCTGAGTGCTGGTTTATTCCGTTTGGACTTCAGCTCCAGCATATCTCTCACCTCCAGGTTTGTCATAATTATTCCATTCCTCTGATAGACATATGAAACATTGGGTCCACGATAGAAATCCCCTTGAGTCCCAGGATAATTGGAGTGTTCGGGATCCAGGTAGGTTAAACTATAATTATCGTCATTCTCTACGCGCCCGTAATTGCTCCATATGTGTTCCCACGATTCGATAGCAGTGGCAGTAGGTTTCAGCATGTACTGGTTGGGAGATTGGGTGGAAAAAAGGTACTGCAGGAGGTTTTGCTGCTGAAAGCTTTTATTGAACCACAAGGTCATAATGTGCTCCTCGGTATAAATTCCTGTGAAAATGTACTTCCAATTGCTCCTGCTGAATAGAGCATCCAATCCATATCTTATATACGGTCCATCAAGGACATTGTATCGCTGAAAGCGCATGATCTGGTCAAAATGCTGTACCGCCATTCCATAATTTCCAATCCCCATGTACATCTGTCCCAGGAGGCTATGCATGGCAAAACGGTTCCATATGGTCACATCCCAGGAGGCATCCTCATTGACCAGGTTATGAATCACACCCACCAATTTGATCTTTTCCTTAAGCTGATTGCTAAAGGTGTCAACAATGGCCGGAAGATCAAGATACATTCGCTCCAGTACCACGGTATCTCCATAAATGGTATCATTGACATATCCGTCCTGTCCATAAATAATTGTAACTGGGTTGATAACAGTTTTACTCTGGGAAACATATTCGCTAATCTCTTCAGCTGTGGTAAGGGAAGGCCACACATAGGGCACCTCCTTAAATATTTTGACGGCATTAAAATATGCCCATGCACGCATGCATAGAACCTCTCCGTAGAGGCGATCATAGATGTTGGCAGTAGTGTCTTTCAATACTTCGGGATGTTCCTGTTCAAGCCTGGTTGACAGTCGGTTACATGCGCCAATAAGCCTGTAGAAATTCAGAGGGGATGCATATTTATTCCCCTGGCTTACCTGGTGCAAATTTATTTCAATCAGGTCCCGATCAGCATTTTCCGTTACAGTTAACAGATCACCCCGCAATTCACCCAGAACCACAAGTTGAGTAACAAGCTCCTGCTGCAGTGCATAGAGCCCTAACTCCGCTGCCCTGTACTCGTTCCAATCCTGGAAATAGCTATTTTCATCAACGATTAAAGCTTGCTCCGGATCGAAAAACTTTTCACAGGATACCGATAAAATGAACACTGCAACAAGCAGGAAGGCTAATGAGTGACTTATATGTGGGATTTTGATATTCATTTGATACTGATTTTATAATCCAAGCTTGATTCCAACCATTAATTTCCTGGTAAGCGGCATGAGGCCATAGTCAATTCCCTGTTCCATAGTATGGTAAGAGACTGCAAATTCCGGATCATATCCCAGGTAATTTGATATTGTGATAAGGTTTGTTCCGGTGATGTAGAACTCTGCATCCCGGAAGAAAAGGAATTTGTCCGGAATCCTACAGCTCAGGGTGAGATGTTTCAGACGCAGATAACTACCGTCTTCAATCCACCTTGATGAGAATTCTGCATTTCCGGTGGGATCATCCCAGGAAGCCCGGGGGATATCAGTTTCATGACCATCATATTGCCATCGTTGCAAAACATTGGTACTCTGGTTTGTCAGATCAGACATCTTCTCATTTTGTGATCGCACGTAATTGTAAACATCGTTTCCGCTTACAAATTGAATGCTCCCACTGAGGCTCCAGATACCGTAGGTGAATGATGTGGATGCAGAACCATAGAGGTCTGGCAGGGGTGATCCAATCATTGTTTTGTCGTAATTATCAATGATGCCATCCGGTTCTCCGCCGGGCCCTGACAGGTCAAGGAAGCGGGCATCTCCTGCTCCAAAAACGATACCTCTTTCATTGCGTATATTCGCATCTTCTGCATCCTGCTGGGAGGAGAATACTCCATCATACTGGTAACCGTAAAAATTCAGGAGTGCTTCCCCTTTTCTGGATAGAAAGGCCCCCCCATGGAAATCAGTAATAATTTCATCATTGCTGATTTCCATGATTTCGTTCTCAGATCCCGATAGATTCAGACCAAGGTCCCAATGAAATTTGCCTCTTGTAATGATCCTGGTGAATGCTGCAAATTCCCATCCTTTGTTGCTCAGTGATCCATTATTGTTGGCTACGGTCTTATATCCAGCATAGTAAAACTGGGGTTCATAAACCAGGAGATTGTCAGTTCTGCCAGAGTAGTAATCGAAGGAGAGAGATACCCTGTTTGCAAAAAGAGACAGGTCAACCCCGGGATTCAATTGTGTTCCTGTTTCAAATCTGATAGTCCGGTCTGACAGGTTCCCGGGAACCATCCCGGACGATTCCCGGTAAAGCTTGATCTGGTAAAAACGCAGTGCATTTTCATTGCCAATATCATCATTTCCTGCACGGCCCCAGGTAAGCCTGAGTTTCAGATCCTCCAGCCATGAATAATTCTTCAGGAATGATTCATTTGATATTCGCCATGCAGCACCGGCCGAGTAGAACAGTCCGAATGGTACATCACCAAGCATGATCAAATCATCGGATCCCTGCAGTTGATAGGCATTCCTGCCTATACGAGTTGAGGTTTCAGACACCAATCCTGCATGGGCCATATAACGGTCTCTGAAGATGTAGTTTATACGGCTGTATATCCCAAGCCTGTTCCATTTTGTGGATTGTCCTCCAAGTTCACGCAGGTAGGAAGTACCGCTGGTCAGGCTGCGATATTCATCATTTTTATTGGAGTTTTTGGCAATCCCCCAATCCTCCTCAAAACTGTTTGTATTGAGCCTGAAACCCGCTGTGGCAATAATTTTATGCTGGTTTCCAATCTCTTTGTTGTAGGTGAGGTTGTTATCATTATAGATTGAGAACAGGTAGTCTTTCAGAGATTTAGCAGCATTAAATGTCTCAATGTTATAGTAGAGCTCCATTCCATGATTGGGCATGAAGATTAGCTCATCAATTGCATTTACGTTGATACCAAAAAGTGATTTCCATTTCAGGTTTTCAGTCACATCACCTTCCAGACGGATGGATGTGAGGAAGCGATAGTTTTTATTTCTCGCAGAGAATCCATTGATGGTGACTGCCGGATTGCTCACGCCAAGTTCGTCCACATCCGAGTAGCTTATTAATTGCTGTCCCTCATCATCAAAATCGAAAGGAAACATTAAAGGAGTCTTATGCAGCGCAGTCAGAATGGGACTGGTCTGTTCTGACCTGGTTGATTCTTTAAGTTTTGAATCGGTCCTGGTAAGATTGGAGCTCACATACAACCTTAGCCATTTGAACAGCGTAAATGTTCCCACAAAGCGCACATTGAACCTGTTATAGCTTGTATTGTTTACAATCCCATTGTGGTTCAGGTAGCCCACAGAAAGGCCATATCGTGCAATCTGATCACCTCCCATGATACGCAGATAAAAATCACTGAAGAGGTTGTTGGAAAATACTTCATTTTGCCAGTTGGTATTATTCCCATACCTGAGATAATTGGGATCAGATGGATCGGTATATAGTCCCGGATACATCCCAGGCAGGTTCTCTTCCCATTGACCCGAAGTATTAAGCACTTCATGGGCAAGGCTCTTATATTGAAGTGCATTCAGCTGAGGTATTTGTCCAGGTGAGGAGCTCACTCCTGTTCTGAGACTGAAATCGATGATGGTCCTGACCTCAGTTGGTTTCAGGGTTTCTATCATCACCACTCCGTTACTTCCCCTCATTCCGAAAGCAGAACCTGCTGCAAAATCTTTCAACACAGTCATACTGGTGATGTCATTGGGATCAAGTGATGTAAGTGGATTATAACTATATCCGTCTGTAAGTGGATTAAAAATCCCCGGAGATTCCAGGGGCAGTCCGTCAATCACATACAGGGGCTGATTGTTTGTATTCATTGATTTGATCCCGCGGAGATAATTTACAACACCACTTCCCGGCATTCCTGAATGGTGGATCGAGTAAGCACCTGCAATATTGCCCTGAAAAGATTCATCAATGGTCTGAGCTGTGACCCTGTGCAGTGATCCAGTCTGAATGCTTTGTGCTGAGGATAATAAGTCCCGCTTATGTTCTTCATTGAAAATATTTTGCACAAGATCATCACCGGATGCCAGGTCCGATGGAGTCATCAAAATCCTGATGGTCTCCCGTCCATTCAGATAGACTCTTTTCGTTTTGTATAGCTCCGCCGGGGAGATTATAAGCCACTGCTGTGCAGTGGGTGCAGAGAGGGTGAACTTTCCACTGCTGTCACTGATAACAGGGTCCGCCAAAACTCCCTCAAGGCTTATTGAAATTCCACCGAGGGCTTCTCCTCTTTCATCCATCACCATTCCATTAATCCGGATGGGATCCTGGGCAGAGCAGGGTAATGTAATGGTACCTGTAAAAAGTACAATTAAGCATGCTGATATATATAGAATCCTGGACATATTCTGGTTTTATCTTGCTAGTAATCAGGTATAAGTTTTACGTAGTCAATATTAAAGCCATTGGTGCTGTTTGCACCGGGCCCCTTGTATTCAAAGCGGATTGTCACATCACCGTATTCAGTAATGTGATCTACCCAGTAATCCCGCATATTAAAGCCTCCTTCGGCCAGGAAACGCTCGCCGGTTACAGAGACCACTGACTGTTTCAGGTCATTGGTGTCAAATTCAGTGTACACATTGCCCCATTTATCCTGGTATTCCAATACCTGACCATTCACGTATACAGAAAATAAGCCGGATGGTCTTGAATTGGCCCGCCATTCAAGCCTGTATCGCATTGGGAAGAGGTCCGTAAAGGTATATTCAACATTGTATTCGCCGGCATAATCTCTCACAAAAGTAAGGTTGACCAGGGCACCTCCTGAAGCTACCTCGGCCTCCAATCTCTCCGGCTCTATGACCGCTCCCCAGACTCTGACATCCTCTTTCCATGCATATTTACCGGCCCCGATCTCACTAATCATATCTTCACCTTCCCGTACAACTGACCCTCTGAACAGGGTATCATGAATTGTAAAATCCCTGTAAAGGAATCCTACTCCATTGCTACAGATGGTCCTTGAATCCGGATCAATCTTCTCCGCTTCAACCACCACTGTATCCCCTTTGATGTTTTTGACCCTGCCTGCTTCCAGCTTCTCGTAGGAAAGGATGCCATCAAACATGGCGTTTTCTGTTACAGTGGGCAGAAACACATTGTTTTGCCATGTTGCGGGAATATCTTCATGGTCTGTGATGCTGCCCCCAAGCCTGGCAGCCATATCATCCAGGGCCAGGTCATATTGTTCCTGTGTGAACAGGATGAAGGTGGCATTCTTGTCCCGGAATTCCTTGCTTATGGGAAAAAACTCATCTTCGAAAAGGTTCACCATACCAAATACAGAATCATAAACTGTGTTCCCCAGGTCATCGAAACCAATGGGAGTACTCAGGCTTCGATCGAGAAAGATGGAGTCCTTGGAATCGATGTACTCCTTCAGTACATAACTATTCTGAGCTGTGAATTCGTACAAATTCCGTTTAGGAACAGCAACCTGTGAGATCTCATAGTATTTCCCATCCAGGTAGAGGGGACTGGCGTATTCCATGGGGCTGCCATCAAAGGTATATCCCTCTGCAACCCTCTCAATAAGTGCGAATTTTCCGGAGGATGTCAACATTCTCCTCCAGTTTTGAACACTCTTGTCCATAAAGATGGATTGTATAATGTGATACCTAAGAAGAGTCTGCATCATCGTTGTGGTATCTGAAAGTGCAGAGAAGGCTTCATTGGTGGGAACAAACAAAGTATATACCCGCTCAGCCTGGAAGAGGCTGTCAAGACCCTCTGTTTCAATCAGGGATACAAAGGTGGAGTAGTCAGGATTCTCTTTGACGGCATCCCAGACTTTCATGTTGATTTGGTCCTCCTGGCTGGTATAATGATCCTCCCAGGGAGGATTACATGACTGTATCAACATGATGCCTAACAACAATGCAAGCCCTGTATATATCTTAAATGTTCTCATTTTGCTAGCCATTCTCGACAGTTTTATTCAGGTGTGAATCTGATGATATCCAGTCCCATTTTACCCGGTATCAGGGAGTTAATCTTCAGTGTGTGTGCTTCGTATTTGGTGAATTCAATGATGCCAGTTCCAAACCAGTCAAATGAATTGATGCTGTTGCCTCCGCTTGTAAGATTAAGGTTTCCACCCATTCGTTTGTCATCGATATAAACCCGGATGGTGGCATTATCCTTGCCATAGGCATCACACCTGATTTCGACCAGGTATCGGCCAGGCATAATCTTTGGCATGTCATATTCAAAAGTGAAACTCCCGTCCAGTTCAATGTAATCATCGCTCCATGAATTGTCGTCGGCCGCTGCACTTTTCACGTAGACTAATTCTTCGGGCCCGTCCCATCTGAGCAATTCCAAAAGGTTATGATCCACGAATTCATATCTGCCAACATTCCTTGAGTATTCAATAATCAGTGGTTCCTCACGAAACTGAAAACTCCTCGTCGATCTGCCAGGTTGATACAATTCCAAAACTTCAGTGATAAAATGCACAGGTCCGTTTTTAGTATTCACATTGCTCTCCTGGAAATAAATACCGATATAATTGATAAGCGTGGTGTCGTTTCCTGATATTTCAAATCTGAAACTATCAACCCCCGGATTAATCCTGATATCAAGTTTTGAAGTTATATAGACCGGATATACTGCATAGCTGTTGTAATTGCTTGATCCCTGAAAGGCATCCAGGAAGTAGCGGCCTTCAAGCAGGTGATAGGCAGCGAATTGGTATAGCCCTCCCTCAGGATCATCAAGTTCATAACCCGGAGTATGATAGCGCTCAAGCAGGTCATCGAATGATAGTATTCCTTCGCGCTCATATATGGAATCATGCTCCGCAAAAACCGTATAGCCATTTTTTATCAACTGACCACTGGAGGAGAGCCGGTAGATATCCATGGTATCTATTAAACCCGACATTTCAAAAGCGCTTGAAAGGATGGTATAGCCTTCTGTGTTTTTCAACCATTGGTAACTGTTGTAGGAAATGGGTTCGAGCACCTCGTCGATTACCTGGATATACCCGTTGGTTGTTTCAATATCAATAACTGTCACCGGTGCCATGTTATTGACCGTGAAATGCGAAGAATCTCCCACTATTTCAATACCAATGGTCAGGTAGTCTCCCGTTGCAGTTGTGTCAGGCAGCGATCCGTAGGGGAACTCGCTGGAGAGCAGAGACTGATTAACCAGGTGGTAGCGGCTCAGGAGCCATAGAAAATCATAATCAGAGAGTAATTCCTCGAAACTGCCATATTTGTCGTTCTTCTGGACATAGCGTTCGAATGCTTCATCCGAAGGAAGGAAGAGTGTAAAACCATCTCCATGTGGATTGAAGGCATTTAATGTGTGATAGAGCCCGGCATTTTGAATCACCTCCCAGAATTTTGAGTATTCCTCTTTATTGTGCTCAAGGAAGGTGGATATGGATAACACATTCTCGTCGAAAAAACCTGTTTCTTTCATCTCCTTCTTACAGGAAGTAAAGAGGAAGGTCCCCGTGAAAAGAATGATGAATACGGTCCTAGTTTGTTTCATAGCCCGCGTAATAAGGATTTTGTGTTAGATTAAAGTTTCTCTCCAGTTCCTCATCCTCAATGGGGAGATACCAACCCCAGGGGTTGGTGAGTTTGGTAGCCATGAGCAATTTTTGGGTGGAAGGAACTTTTTCAACAACAATCTCTATGAGCTTACTTTTTCTCTGGAAATCATTGCGCCGTCCCATCCTGAGTAAATCAAACCATCTTTTCCCTTCGAAAGCCAGTTCCCGTGCCCTTTCTTCAAGGATCATGTCTTCGAAGGCTGAAGCTGAATATGATGTTGCCAGCGGATTCATGAGTCTTTTGGTTCTGAGATCATTGACAATGGCCAGAGCTTCGTCATATCTCGCAATCTGAGAAAGTGCTTCTGCCTTCATGAGCAGGAGATCTGCCATTCTGTATACGATCCAATTTCCACTTTGATCAGCCTCTCCAGGCCGAAAAGTCTTCCCATCTCCTGCAGCCCCTGCATATTTCCAGATCTTAAGATCATTGATTCGTATGGAACCTTCACCCCGTATTATCTCTTTGGACAGTGAAGGATCAAGGAGCTCCAGTGCAGTTTGACTTGCCAGAAAATTTCTTTGAATATAGGTGAGAAGGAATGTGGAATTGTATTGATCAAGAGATTCATCAAATTGAAATTCAAAAATGCTTTCCAGTGAGTTGCCAGGGTAAAAGATTGTAAACCATTGTCCGCCTGGAACCGGCTCAAATCCGCTTTCTTCAATCGCTTCCACATAGCTGATACAGGCTTCGTATTCAAAATTCCAAAGAGAAATATTGGCCAGCAAAGCATTTATTGAAGCCATAGTTGCTCTTCCCTTATTCTCCCTGAGGCTTCCGTAATCTTCCCTTACACCGGATCTGGCCACAAGTAAATCTGCTTTGATTTGTGTCAGAATTGTTTCTGAGGTCGAAGTGGGTAAAAAGAAGTCTACATTGTCCGATTCCGAGGCCTCCAGTATGAATGGGACTTCCCGGTAGGCCCTTACAAGATAGAAGTAGGCAAGGCTTCTGAGGAACAGGGCTTCAGACTCAAATCCCTTCATTTGGTACTGGGAGAAAGTCGGATCAAGGTCGTGGACAATGGGGGCATATTTGAGCACGGAGTTACAATAATGGATGATTGTGTAGAACCTGGACCAATCACACATTCTGTTGTCAGGAAAGATATTAGCTTCCATGATATCCCGGTAATCGCTACTGGTATTTAAATCAGAAACAATCAGATCTCCTCTTAATTCTCCCAGGAGGAAGAGTGTACCATCCAGCTTTGCAAATTGCTGATAGGCCCCCATTAGTGAAGCTTCCACATCCTCCTTGGTTTGCCAGTATTCATCCCTCACAAGTCCGTCAGGCGGAACCAGTTCAAGCCAATCCTCACATGAGCTCATTAGCAAAGGGATCAGGAAAAACAGTACTATTTTCAGTTTAGTTTGAATATAATGTTTCATCAGTCTAGTCAATTAAAATCCTACCGAAATGCTAAACACATAGGATTTCGGTATGGGTGTTCTTGCATTGTCAGTTCCAAACCAGAACGGATCATCACCCACCTGGGGGACTTCAGGATCCTGCCCTGTATAATATGTGAGGGTCCAGATTTTCCTCATTGTAAATGCGAAGTCCAGGGTATTGATCCTGAGTCTGGCACACAGCTCACGGGGAAGGGCATAAGAGAATGTCATGTTGTTCAAGCGAAGGAAATCCCCGTCTTCCACATAACGGTCCGATCCCAGGTTGTTGGCAGGATGGTCCATATATGCACGTGGAATCATTCCTTCTTCGTCCTGGCCCTGTATGCGCCATCTTTTGAGAACGGCCTTGCTCTGGTTATTCCTGTCAAGCATTCCCTCTGTATCCATGGCAACCTCGTTTACGATCTGAAACCCGGTTCTGTATTGAAACTGAATAGATGCCCGGAATTGTTTCCAGGTAAGTACACTGCCGAAGCCCCCTATGAAATCCGGATTGGAGTCACCAAGATATACCACATCCAGTAAATCAATGTTTCCATCATGATTAATATCTTCGTATTTTGCGTCTCCACCCACGAACTGATACTGTTTATTGAAAGTAAGTGGTACAGGTATTCCATTTACGTCGTTGAGCACTTCTCCGTTGGCATCCAATGCAACAACATCCTCATCTGAAGACCATACCCCCTGATAGCGGAAACCGTAAAATGCACCAACCGGCTGTCCAATATCAGCTCGTCTGGGGTATTGTCCGTTCCCGATAGTGGTGGCTACCTCATTATTGAAATTCTCGGGGAACTCAAGAAAGACATTATAATTATTGGCAATATTGAAATTCACATTCCACATCCAATCACCCTTTCTGATGGCCACAACCCGGGTAAAGAATTCCCATCCCTTGTTTTCAAGCTTCCCTCCGTTATACCATTTCAGAAGGGGATATCCCGAAGATTTTGGGATCTTATAATTCTTCCAGAGAATGTCTTCCGTGATTTTTTTGTAAACTTCAGCGGTTAAGGTTACCCGGTCCTTCAGGAAACCCAGATCCACTCCCAGGTTCCATGAACTGACCGTTTGCCATTTAAGATTGTCCAATTGAACCTGCCATTGTATAATAATAGGATTCTCAATGTACTGGTTTGGATTGCTTGTATTAAAGATTGCATGCCTGTCATATGGCCTTTCGGGTTGTTTCCCGGTCTGCCCCCAGCTGGCCCTTAATTTACCATCGGAAACGAATGTCATATCGGAGAAGAGCTCCTCCTCAGAGAATCTCCAGCCCAGGCTGACACTTGGGAAAAGCCCCCAGCGCTGGTTGGATCCAAATTTCGAGCTTCCATCCATTCGGGCATTTAATGCCAGGATATAACGGTCCTTGAGCTTATAGTTAAAGCTACTCAGGAATCCCATTCCCCTGGATTCGCTTGATCCGGATCTGAGCAAACTGATGGGGGCATTTGCGGCAGGATCACGGATATCACCTCCAGGGCCCTTACTGGTTTCAAGAGTTGCCCACTCTGCAGTCTGCATTTCAGTTTCCATCATGAGGATGCCTGAGAGAGAGTGCGCCTGATTTTTCAGGCGGGGAACAAATGATAACTGGGACCTGGCCAGGATCTTTGTCACAGTCTGGTTAACCTCCTTTGAGTTATTGTTAAGGGTATTTAGCCAGTCCGTGCCAATGGCATCAATGGGCAGGTATTGCTTGGACTTGGCATTCAGGTATTGAAAGGAGATGGTTTGCTTGAACCTCATCCATGGAAGAATGTTGTAATCCAGCACAAAACTATTTTGTACGGTGTTGTCATTTCTGTCATTGATACTCAGGTTGGCCACTGCAGCCGGATTAAAATACGTATTCCCATCCCCCTGATAACTGTATATGGGAGTGAAATATTCTCCGGTCAGATGACCATTCACATCATGTTCATATATGGCCATATTAGGGGCCTTGATATAGGCCATCTGGCGTACATTCACATTCCTTTCACTTGGTTCAATGAACCCATCCCCATTGAGATCAATTCTGAACTTATAATTGTCCTCCTTGATACTGTTGGTATAGTTGAAATTGACAGAGAATCGTATTTTGCTGGATATATTATAATCAAGATTTACCCGTGTAGATAATCTGCTAAGGGCTGTGTTCACCGTGGTGCCATCATTACTCTGGTAGTTTACCGAGGCAAAATACCTGGTTTTATCACCTCCACCCGATACCTTGAAATACTGGTCATTGATGAATCCTCTTTGTGAAATAGCTTCCACCCAATCGGTGTTCTTGTTGTAATTATGGAAATCGGTATAATCCCTGTCATAGGCTATCTCATCTGGAATATCAAAAAGCCCCTTCTGATTCAGCAACTGCTCAAGCTGCATCATGATGTATTCATCTCCATTCAACATAGGTATGGGAGGAGGTTGGATATTCAGCGTATACTTCCCCTGGTATTCGAATCTTGTTTTCCCCCTTGCTCCACGACGAGTCTTTATCAACAGAACACCATCGGCTCCTTTGGATCCCCATATGGCAGCAGAAGCCGCGTCCTTCAGTACGTCAATGGATTTGATATCCTGCGGTGAAATATTGACAAGGTCTCCAATATCTTCCTGGTCGGCTGATCCAAAATCAAAACTGTCATCAATTTTAATATCCTGGGGAATATCATCCACCACAATAAGTGGTGTCGATCCTCCCAGTGATCCCAGGCCCCTGATCACAATTTGCGAACCACCTCCGGGATTACCAGAGGTCATAATGTCCAGACCGGATATTCTACCCTGTAGCGCTTCCTCTGCAGAAACCACCCCCATATGTTTTGTTTCGTCCATATTTATACTCACCTGCGAACCTGTGATATCTCTCTTGGCCACTCCGGTCATGGAGTTAAAATCAGATTCGGCGGTAATTACAACTTCTTCCATCTGGATAGCAGAAGGGGAGAGCTTTATATTGAATACTTCACCACCCTCCAGATTGAACTCATAGCTGGCGTAGCCTATATAGCTTATGATAATTGTTCCATCGGGATTTTCCATCCGAAGGTTGAAGTTCCCGTTGGGGTCGGTAATGGTACCGGTGATGATTCTCCTGTCCTTGTCGTATTCTGTTACGGTGGCTCCGATGATCCGGCTTCCATCCTCACTGTCAGTCACCGTTCCCCGGATTACACTTTGTCCGGAAGCCATAGCTGAGAACAGTGCCATGCAGCCAATAAGGAAAATTATAATGTGCGATTTCATCCTATCTCTATTGTTTGATCAAGAGGCTGTCAATTTCTTGGATAACCCCTGTAATAACAAAATCATAGCGGGAGTTGGAATCCTCATCCATGTCAGTGGCGATCATTACATTGGTAACTCCATTCTGTTCATTGATTTCGGTATGCAAATTCCCATCCGTGTCAAGGATTCTGATTACATCTCTACCCGTTTCTATGTGCAGGCTTGAATACTTCTTTGTGAACTGGGTTGATGATTCATCCACCCTGAGGGTTTCATAATAACCATCCGGACTGCTCCCGTCTGTCCATATTTTGGTCCCCCTCACAAAATGATACTTCACAATATCTTGCAATTCTGATTGGGAGAGTGAATCTGTATTCAGATAGGCCAGGGCCTCTTCAGTAGGAATAAAGACGGTATAGGTTTCACCTTCAGTTAAAAATGGGAAAGTCCAGAATATCTCATCATACAAGCCTGCTTCCCTGATCAGTTCAAAGAAATGAGGATAAGATTGGATCCTTGAATACATATCAGAGATGGGGGTGATGAACCACCCGGTTACATCGTATGTTCTTCCATTGTCAGTATCTTCCTCCAATGGAACAGGATGAATGTCAACTGCTGAATCACCATTATAACCCCACTTGTTTCCCATGCCTCCTGAGACTGTATTATCCACATTGTTAACCACAATGAAATTTCCGGCAAGGTTTTCAATAAACTCCTTATTTGCAATACCTCTGGGAACAGAGATTCCGACCTGGTTGAGTATCATCTTTGTCAACTGGTTCCGGTTTATGGGGGAGAATGATTCGCTTGATTGATCATATGCATTGAATCTGAAGCGATTTGAGCTCTGGTCAATCCAGTCGATGAACAGAGAGGAATCCAATTCAAACGAATCGTCCGACTGTGCATAGAATACGTATTCCTTTCCCTCTTCCTTCAACGCCGGAAGTGTTTTTGCATATTCCATGGCATAAAGAAGGGTTGAATATCCGGGACGAAGATAAACCGGTCCGGTAATGCTCGAGAAGGCACGGGGAATGATGGCCTGGCTTAATCCAAGAAAACTACAACTACTTCCATAATAACTATGTATAATATTGGCCTCATCAAGGGTGATTTTGTCCATGGCTCCATTCCTGAATCCCTGCTCAATATTTGTCCGGTAAACAGGGTTTTCTGTCATATGAGCATTCAGGATAATGCGTTTCACCTCCAGAGGAACAGCTCCGAAATTAGGCCAGTGTGGGTAACCGCTATTTATGGTTACTACTTCATCCAATAATCTTTGAAATGCTGTATTTGTGGGAGCCAGAAGCCCATTCTGATACCTCACGGTGTATTTTGAAATGGAAGTATTCGGGCCTGTAAGTTCGTCCTGGAGGTTGAATAGCAGACTCGGATAATCCAGGGTATATAGTGTGTCGAATAATCCTCCTGCCTTGGCTTCAGGCTGTTGATTCGTGGCCTCCATATCCATGGAAAATTCGCTAAACAAATTGAAAACTTCCCTGAATGAGCTATAACTGAAGCCTGAATACTCCTGGTCGAGGATTTGCTCCGCATTATACAATGGATCTGTCACCAGATCCACCTCATAAATAAAGCCATTCTCTGCAAAAATTTCAGGGCTTACAACCTTTGCATTTCCATAATACATATTACCGCTTTCAAAGCTCCGGTCATAATAGAAATCATAATCATCCAGGCGAAGATCATTGACACCAAAATAGTCATCAAAAAACAGGGGCCCGTATTTTCTTGATATGGTGTATACTTTCTTAAAATCATCGGATTCAGTGGAATCAACGATCTGTCCAAGGTAATTGATGAAATACTTCTTGTTCTGATCTTTCTGGATTGTCTGTCTTTTATATCCCCTGGGCTTATCATTTGACGGATCGTCTTTGTCGATCCATCCATAGATGTCCAGGGATTTTATTTGCTTCAGGCTCCAGCCGTTTTGCAAAATGTGCCTTTCTACCAGGTTTTCCAGTTCCTGCTTGGGAATGTTTTCCGGTGAGCCTCCATATTCCTGATGCTGGCTGAACCATTGCTCAAAGGCAAGGTTTGTTGGACCAAATACTGTATAACTCCCGGTTACATCCAGTATGGTATCGTAGCCTGTAAGTTCAAGGCATTCCTGGAAAACTGAAAGATCGGGCCTTGTGGTGATCTGGGTATAGATCTTTCCCGCGAGCCATTCCGGCCGCTGATATTTCTCCAGTTCGTAAATATCCCTGCATCCCCAGAGCAGTGTGCATCCAATAAGAAAGACAATAGATAATCTCTTATTGATAGTCATAGTTTAATTAGTTGTTCTACCTTCAAATGGCAGGCAGGTGATTTCAGCTCAAATATAAGATTAGATATTCCCCGAGGTGTTGCTCGTATCAATCATTTTCTTGTTTATTTCCTCTGTATCAAAATCTCTTGCTCATATTGCACATTGAGTTGCTCGTATAATTCAGATCTGAATATATATGTTTGCTTCTTCTAACTTGAAATTGAACAAAACCGATATTATGAAACAACTACCGATATTCCTAATATTTCTGCTGCTCCCCTGCCTCTTTTTCGTGAATGCTAGGGCCCAGGAAAATACCCTTTATCCTGATTTCAGCTGGGATCATGTACCACTTTATATGCATATGCGAAAAGCTATTGCATTTACACAGGAAGAGCTTTCCTACCTTGCAGAATTCCCGATCATTACCCTGGAAAAAACCACGGGGAGTGCAACTTATGGATCCACTGAGAAGGGGTCACTGGAGGCCGCAAAGGCAATCAAGGAATATAATCCGCATGCAAAAGTATTGTACTACAGGAATATCATGGTGCATTACCAGGGCTATGATGTGAACAGTAGCCTGGAAAAAGTAGCAGATCCATTGTTGTCAGACGCATCAGGAGAAACCAATATCGTACACAGTGGGAAGCGGGGTGCATATGATCTCACGAAGCCCCGATTGCAGGAATGGTGGCTGGATCATTGCGAGACCATGGCCGGATATGATCAGATCGACGGAATTTTTATTGATGGGAATATTAAGGCCTTGGAACCCGTATTCTTGGGCAAGGAAATCGGAGAAGAAAAAAAGTCTGCCGTCGCTGAAGCATATGGGCAAATGATGAAAGAGCTGGATGACAGGGTAGGGGAAAATAAATTATTGATAGCGAACCTGATTCGCGCAAGACTGCCCAATTCCGGCCTGGATTACATGAGCAATTTTGATGGCTCATACCTGGAGGGTTTCGAAATTCCGGCCAACGGTTTCACCCGGCTGGAATATGTGGCCAGGGGAATTGATGCAACTCAGGAGGCGGCAAGGGATGGAAAGGTCATCTGCATGAGTATGGGGCTTGGCAGAGCCAGGAAAACGGGATCCGGGATCGATGATACCAGGATGGATGCCGGGGAGAACTCACAAATTCAGGATCGACTAACTTATTCTCTTGCCATTTTCCTGATCTGCGCTGAGAAGTACAGCTATTTCCTGGCGCATGACGGTTACAGCGTGAATAGTGATGACAGCTCTGTATGGCTCAAAACCTTCCCTGAATACTCCAAACCATTGGGCCCGCCTCAGGGTCCGGCTATAAGAGATGGCGCCGTGTATACACGCAAATATGAACATACTTCTGTCTGGTTGGATATTGAGCATGAAAAGGCTAAAATTACCTGGGACTGATTCTTTCCTGTGATATACATGTTTCAATGCCGCTACTTCGGAACTCCTGTTTCCAAAAGGACTTACAAGTTTTCTTTCAGTGGAATATGGATATTAAAGCTTCTCATAAAGGGATTCCCGTTCCCGTTTTGAAACCAGCGGATTTTTCGACGGGCCCCAGGTAAATCCATCCGGAGACTCAAACAGTGCAAGTCCCCTTTCTCCAAGGTAATCACCATACTGATCATCGACGATTGCATAATTGCGGTCATCACCAAACCAGATATACGGATCTTCCGTGGTAAATTCGGTCATTACGGGTTGTTCATCAATAATCCATGGGCCATCAGGGGCCGGTGAGGTGGCCAGGCACTGTATGGATCTGAATTTCTTCGATTCCTGCCAGTTCTCCGGACGGGATTTCATCATCATCAGATAAGATCCGTCGGGACGCTGACAGACAGATGGATTTGTTACATATCCATGAGCTGCTTTACCTTCCTGAATATCAACAAGCGGTTCCCCGCATACCTCCCAGGGCCCTCCGGGATCTGAGGCTACAGCAACGCCGATCCTTTGAGAGAATGTATGGTTCATCCGTTCTCCCAGTCCCAGTAATCCTCCTGTTCAAGAATCGAGTGAAGTGGAACCGGCCGGAGCAGTTCATTGAAATCAGAAAATGGAAAATCTTCTACCTGCTTCTGATTCTTACAAGCTGGTGTTATAAGGACGCAGGCCATGAGGAGGGATGCAATACAAGTTCCGTTCATCGGTAAATCAATTCTTTATTATTTTGTACACTTCTGTATTTCCATTATACGATAGATGCAAGAAGTACATTCCCTCATGTAAATTCTCAATCCCGATTGAATTTAATCCCGGATGTAATTCCTGTACCAGGCTTATTCTTTTGCCTCTAAAATCGACAATGGTTGCTCTCAGGTCATTCAAATTTTCGGGGATTTCGATAAAGAGTTTCTTGTTTGCCGGGTTGGGGTATATCTTCGTGCTTTCAGGATAACTGCCATCGCCCATGCCGGGGTTCACAGGCAGGTCACAAGTTATGACCGTGCCATTCATTATGTCAATAACTTCTCTAAAAGCGCATAATTGTCCGTTTCCAGCCGGATTATCGGTTAAATCGGTGTGTAATACCCTATCAGGCAGGGCAGACCATGCCATACAAGCCGACAAACGGGTAGGCATACCGATTCTGGCTATATATTCCTGCGTAACATCCTTTACTCTCTGTTTGTATTGGTCGGCTGTAGGGTTATCAGTATCAACAATAGACCAGCCAAAATTAACGCCCACAGAGTCTTCTATGTAGCTTTTACAAGTGGCTAATTTAGCCCACCGGGTATCGGACCAGACGGAACCAGCATTCCATTTGGATGTGCGGAGTAATTGTGCAGGCCAATCTATAACGATAAACGACAGGGTATAAGCTGTTCGCTCTTCAATCTGATTTTGCAAATCAAGATATTGCTGCTCGTAGGTTTTGCCCTGGGTAGGCCTTGCACAAATAACACCGATCTCTATTCCGCTTGAAGGCGGGTAATGGTCAGTAAGACAATTATTCAAAAAATGAACTACATTGTCGATTCGGTCCTGTACAGGATCATCCGGGGCTTTCCATTTTGACAATAGACTTTGAAATGCCAGATATTTAACATTTACCTCGGAATCTACTAATGTGCCGTAAAATTGGTGATGAGCAGGATAAGTTTTGGTAGATAAATCATCAGTGTGAAGGAGACCAGTTTCGTCAACCATTACCGGCATACTGCCGTAAGTCGCTTTGAAATCACTCATATTCGTTTCAAGCCAGTCATCAAATGCATTTCTTCGAATCATTAAATAGGACATTTCCGATCGGCTGGTTGCCCACTTTCCTCTATTTTCGGAGGTGTGGGATTCTACAAAATCGACAGGAAGACCACCGCCTTGCTGGGCATTAGTATGCTCAAACCCAATCAGGTTCAGGGTTGGATCAAGCACCTTAAGATCAAAAAGTGCGATCTTTCCTGAACCATCTTTTGTTTCGGCTCTAATTGTTACAATTCCCCTGGATAAAGTTGTAAGAAGGCCATTCGCATCAATTGTGGCAAGCGAATCGTAATCTACAGACCAGTCAACCGAAACATCTTCTCCAGGGGTGTTTTTTGCAAATAGCTGTAATGTTTCCCCTAAACCTTCAATTTTATTCACATTACCATCGGAAGAGACTTCCAGCTGAACAGAACTATACGTTAAAGGCCATTCGCGAATATAGTGCCCTTTTTGGGTAGTCATCTTAATATCTCTTAGCTCAATTTCTCCTTCGGAATCAGCAGGCTGAAAACGTATTTTATTCATTGCAGAATTGAGCGTAATGGGCAAGCTGTATGTATGCCA
>JAAEOI010000372.1 GCA_024244665.1 Bacteroidota bacterium
GAATCATTCCAACAGCCCGGTGTACCTCACCGGTGTGACTACGCCGCCATCCAGCAGATCAGTGGTACTGGATCAGTTCCACAAAACCTTTTCCCAACGCCTGCTCCCGGTCGTGCAGGGACAGGAGGTCCTGCTCTGGAATCGGGACCTGTACAGCACAACGTATTCAGCGACAACCCGGTTTACCGGGGCCAACTTCTGTGTTCAGGCCCGCCGCGGTTTGTAGATCACTATCAGGGCGAAGAACTGGTAGCCCTGTTCGGGACTCCCATCCGTCCTGATCGGAGTGGGAAAACGACTCGTGCATGCCCGGGACTTCCGACTTCCCCGCCAAAGAATACTCACTGGAGCAACGCTTGCTCCAGTTCCAAGACCCCTATCTGCGTGCCGCCGCCCTGTATTTCCTTGAAGATTACTCTAGACTGAAGCGTGAGGCGCCACTGGTACAGCATCTGCTGTCAGCCTGATTGGAATCCCCTCACTACGACCGCCAAGGATGGTGGAAGTGCCGGTAATTATGCGGATTATGACGCCGCAAATCACTACCATTTGCATTGAAATATTCTCTATTTCATTGGCCTATTGAATTTACCTTGCTGAAGAAAATTAACAACCTGCCTCTTGACGTCTTCACTTTTCATAATGAATGTATGTGCATGATCTACTATGATGAAATCTTTCATCTCGTCAAGGCGCGCACTCTCTACTGATACTTTACCATCATCTTTCCCAGGAATAAGTTTAGAAAACCATGGTTCAAGAGTTCGTCGCCCTGCGATCACACCAACATCATATGGAATCGGTTTTAGTTTATTTGGTATGCTATTTAAGTCGGTAGTTAGCTGCTGTCCGGGAGGCCCTGTAAACCACTTGTACCATGTGGAGTTCTGAAATCTATCAGCTATTTCACTTCCTCTATTTGGAGGGCTCAGCATCACAATCCGACTTCCCTCAGGAATACTATTAGTTTGTAGATAGTATCTGGTTACTATTCCTCCCAGAGAA
>JAAEOI010000373.1 GCA_024244665.1 Bacteroidota bacterium
AAAATGTAATTCACATCTGATGTAAAGTCTGGGTATACTCAAAATTATGAATGGCAACAGTTTCAGCCGGGGGAGAGAGGTTGTTTCTATGGTTTTCGGGAGCTATGCAATGACCATCCTATTCGGGGTTGGACCATTCGGTGTTGCTCATATGCCTTTATTGTGTTCTTCTGCAGTTACTACCTGGTATGACTTGTCTACTATCAAATCTGCGATGGGTTTCAAAGAGACAACAGATTCATGCTCTTTCTCCAGGATACCAAGGCGAAAATCACTAAGAGCCTCCTTCATCCTGATGATCTGGTTGATCTTGGTTTCGTGGAAAGTGAGATCGATAAAAACCCTCATGTCCACGTCAGGGGTATTGATGGCATAGAGACCATCAATGATCAGCAGATCAATTTTGCTGAAATCGGTAATCAGCTTATCCACCTGTTCCGGGATCAGGTCAATACATGGGATCATGCACTCCTGCTCCTCCTTGAAATCACGAATGGTTTTCCGGATCTTGATCCAGTCATACTCATCCAGTCCAATTTTATCGAAACCCTTATTTCTACGCCACTCCTCGCGAAGCAGTGGTTGGATCTTATAGTAGTTATCAGTGTGTATGATCTTCACCCGTACATGATGATCTTTCAACAGTTTTCCCAGGGCATGAGCCAGTTCTGATTTTCCTGATCCGGATTCGCCGGAGATCCCAATCACATACCTGTACCGGTCATCCAGGCTCTCTTGTTCCTCAATTACCCGCTCAAAAATGGAATGAGCAGCATCTTTGTGCATGTCATTAATCAGAAGGACATCTCCTAACATTCGATCTATTGTTTTAATTACATCTCATTGAAAACCACTCTCCCTGGGGAATTTCGGTTTCAGCACCGCAAAGATGAACTATTATTTTCTCCTTTCCACCATTTTCTGCAAATATTTTCACCTCATCCCCGGTGATAGCCACCTGGTAATGAGAGCCCTTAAAGGAGAAGCTGAATTTCAGGCCCTGCCAGTGGTCAGGCAATGCCGGATCAATTACAGGGTGCTCCCCCTTAAGGTTCACTCCCCCGAAAGTAAAGATGACATCACATACCGTTCCTGCCATGACTCCGCAATGGATACCCTCTCCTGTTGTACCGCCCTGTATATCCACCAGGTCACTTCGCAGGGCATCCATAAAGAGTCCCCATCCAATCTCCTTCCGGCCCATCTGCCACGCCAGCCTGGCATGAACCAGCCTGCTCAGGGTGGATCCGTGGGATGTCCGGCCGATATAATAATCAAAATTGGTCTCCAGGTAGTTCTCCGGTATGAGATAGCCCAGCGAATTCAGGATTGATGACACATCTTTTTCACCCAGGTTATAGAAACTCATAAGCAAGTCGGCTTGCTTGGCAAGTTTAAATTCATCCGGAGATCTGCCCTCGGCCTTCAATATGCGATCAAGGCGATGTATATCCCCGTACTTCTCCCTATAATGTTCCCAGTCAAGTTCGGCCAGGCCAAAATAACCATGGAACTGTTCAATAACCCCCTTACCATCAATATTCAGGTGAAGCTTATGCATGATCTCATCCCACAGCAAAAGATCATTATCAGATATATTCAATTTCGACATGACCTGGATTCTCTGTCCGGACGACATCTCCCGAAGAATCCTTTGGGATTTATCGAGCATCCAGCTGACCATGATGTTGCTGTATGCATTATCGGAGATCCCTCCTTCCGAACTGCCGGGGAGTTTTTCATGAAATTCATCGGGACCCATAACCCGGTCAATATTGTACCTCCCTCCATTCTTGTCCTTCCTGGCTTTACTGACCCAGAAACGGGAGATATCCAGGAGAATCTCAGCCCCGTACCGATCCATGAAATCCAGATCGCCCGTGGAGTGATAATAGTTCCAGACATTGTAAGCTATGGCCAGTGAGATATGCCTCTGAAGAGAGCTGTAATCGTCTCCCCACTCACCCGACAACGGGTTCAGATGAATCACCTGTGTCTCTTCCCTTCCGTCACTCCCACTCTGCCAGGGAAACATGGCTCCCTCGTACCCGTGCTCCTTTGCATAGGCACGGGCAGCACCAAGCCTCCTGAAACGGTACATCAGTACCGATTTAACCACCTCCGGGAAATGAAGGTTGTATAGAGGCAACATATATAATTCATCCCAGAATATATGGCCCCTGTATGCCTCACCATGCAAACCCCTGGGGGCAATACCTGCGTCTAGGCCGGCATGGTGCCCCGATGCCGATACCATCATATGAAACAGGTGCAGCCTCACAAGCCGCTGTGCCTCCCTGTCCCCCTCAATGGAGAGGTCTATCTCATTCCATATTTCACCCCATGCTGAAGACGAAAGGGATAGCTCCTCCCCGAATGTCCCCATCTGGCTGATAATCCCTGTGGCCATGACCGCCGCATCCTCCACATCCGGATCGCGTGAAGTAGCCAGTGAAACCAGCTTCTCAAGAATGATCTCCTCCCCCTTTCCGGCATCGGCCCTGAAGGTCTGACTAATCCATCCCGGACCCGATTCCCCGGAGGATTCGACACCCTTCTTACCAATGATCCGGTTCCTGGCACATACTGCTATTTCAATATCCGAAGCGGAGCTCCTGACAAGCAGCTCCTGGCATTCATTTACAAACTTTTCACTCCCGGGAACCAGATGCTGCTGCTCCAGGTCGTTGTACCTATCAACACCCGAATTCTTATGGTCACCGCTGATACACGAACGCAGCTCTATAGTTCCTGAATAATTAACTGGGGTGACCGTATATCTTAGCCCGGCCCGGTGGGGATCTTTCATTCCAGCAAAACGGGATGAACTCACCCTGGTGATCCTGCCCTTGCTGTCCTCAAGTTCCATCTCCCGTCTTAACTCCCCCGTCTGCATATCAAGTGTACGGTTCATGCTGCGCATGGCCTGGTTGGGATTGGGAGAAAAGTTGAACCAGTCATCACCATCAATCCTGAAAGTAATCGGCAACCAGTTCGAGATATTCACAAAATCCTCATTTTCAACATCTCTATCTCCAACCCTGGATACCAGCCTGTTAAACAATCCGGAAACATATGTTCCCGGGTAGTTCACTTCATTGGCGGAACTCTCCTCCAATGCACCACGGGTTCCGAAATAGCCGTTGCCCACTACCAACAATGCCTCCCGGGAACGTTCCGACTCCTGCTGGTAATCAAAATACCTGAGCAGCCAGCTATCCCGTTCCATTCCCTTTTCAAACCATTCATTGATCCCTTCAAGGCCGATCTCCCCCATGTCCTCCACAACCACATCGGCTCCGCCCACATACAACTCCTTAATATTTTCCTCCCGGGCAATACCCAGAACGAATCCGAAGTTTCCCTTTTTTCCTGCCTGTACACCGGAGACTGCATCTTCCACAACAACAGCCCTGTGGTAGGCAATCCCCAGGTTATCACAGGCCGTGGTGAAAATATCGGGTTCCGGCTTTCCGTTCAGGCCAATTTCGGCCGAAACAACACCATCCACACGCGTCTCAAAAAGATCGATCAGTCCGGCCTTCTCAAGGACCGGCTTACAGTTCTTACTGGAAGATGCCACACCTATCCTCACCCCTGCTTTTTTCAATCCGTGCAGGATCTCCACAGTGGACTCATACATCTCAACCCCCTCTTTGTCAAGCACCTCGTTGAACATGATATTCTTGCTATTTCCCAGTCCGCACACAGTCTCCATCCCGGGATCATCCCCCGGATCCCCGAATGGGATATCGATGCCCCTTGACTCCAGGAAAGAAGCCACTCCGTTGTACCTGGGTTTACCATCAACAAATGGAAGGTAATCCCCCGCATGGGTAAACTCAAGGAATGCTTCTCCAAACCGCTCTTCACGGGATAGAAGATATTCGTCAAACATTTTTTTCCATGCCGACGCATGTACCAGCGCAGTCTTTGTGATTACGCCGTCCAGGTCAAAAATGACCGCCTCGAATTTGGGTTGAAACTCCATATGTTGATGCATTTAATTTGGTATTGGTCATCAAGGTATCTAAATTTATAGAAGCATTCAAATCTCATTCTATTAAAAATCTCATTCTATTAAAAAGTCCCTCTAATGAAAAGGCTGATCCTGGCATCAAATCTTCTTCCTGTTCAAATTACATGGCAAGGTGACAATTACGTGATTGAAAAATCCGATGAGCAGACCATTGCCGGTTTGCAGGATTTCTACAAGGCTTTTCACCCCCAATGGGTCGGTCTCACTGGTTTCGAGAACCATGATTTCAACAAGAGAGAGATGGCAAATCTGGAAAAACAGCTAAAACCCTATAGCTGTATTCCCGTTTTCCCCAGGCCCCGTGACCGCAACCTCTATCTTCACGGCTTCGCCCGCAATACGATCTGGCCGCTCTTCCACTATTTTACAGAAAATGTATCCTACAGCGAGGTCTCCTGGAAAGCCTACGTCAAGATCAACAGGCTCTATGCTGAGAAAATCCTGGAGTTCATTGAGGAGGGTGACATCCTGTGGATTCACGACTACCACCTGATGCTGCTGCCCCAGATGATCCGCAATAAAAAACCGGGGGTAACCATCGGGCTCTTTATTCATCTGACCTTCCCCTCCTATGAAATCTTCCGGTTGCTCCCCTGGCGGCAAGAAGTGATCGAGGGGATGCTTGGGGCCGACCTGATCGGATTCCAGACTTACGACCACGTTAGGCACTTCATGAGCTCGGTCCGAAGGCTGCTGGGGGTCGATTCGGTCTTCAACCGTATCTCCATCGGGGAGAGGACCCTTAAGGTAGATGTCTTCCCCAAGGGTATCAATTATGATCGTTTCCGGAACAAGGCACTCTCCATTTTCAGTGAGCGCTCCACCCCTTCGGTAATCCAGCAGGAGATGAAACTGTTTAAAGAGTCGGGGAACCTGGAGAAACTTATTATTTCAATCGACAAGCTTGACTACACCAAGGGAATTCCACAACGAATCAGGGCCTTTGAAAGATTCCTCCAGACCTACCCGGAGTACCAGGGTAGGGTGAGCCTGATCGTTCAGGCAATTCCTTCGGGGGAGACCAGCCAATCCTTTTTTAACCTGAAAAGCAAGGTGGACGAACTGGTGGGACGGATCAACGGAACGCTGGGGACCATCACCTGGACACCGGTGAGGTACCTGAACCAGACCTTCTCCATGGACGAGCGGATCGATCTCTACTCACTCTCCGATATTGCATTGATCCTGCCCCTGCGTGATGGCATGAACCTGGTTGCCAAAGAATTTGTTGCGTCACGGCACAATGGGGAAGGAGTATTGATCCTCAGTGAACTGGCAGGGGCATCCAAGGAACTCCATGAAGCGCTGCTGGTGAATCCCAACAACCTGGACCAGATTTCGGAAGCGATCAGGGAAGCCATTGAGATGCCGGAGGAAGAGCAGGTGAGAAGGAATCAGGTGATGATGAAGCGGCTTGCACGCTATACGGTTGAACGCTGGGCCAGTGAGTTTATCAAAAGCCTGGAGGGTATCAAGGAGATTCAGGAGTTCACCCTGACCCGGAAGGTAAATGTCACACGAATGAAGCAAATCGTTGCCGCATATGCAGAATCGAAAAGGAGGATCCTCTTCCTGGACTATGACGGCACCCTTTCGGGCTTCAAAAAGAATCCGGAGGATGCCAAGCCTGACAAACAACTATATGGCATTCTCAAGGAGCTTTCCAAGGATAAAAAAAGCAAGGTAGTGATCATCAGCGGCCGGGACAAAGAGACCCTTGGAAGGTGGTTCGACTCTACATGGGACATCCACTTTGTTGCCGAACACGGTGTCTGGCTCAGGGAGCCGGGAGGCGACTGGCACATGATGGAACAGATCGATAATGAGTGGAAAAAATCGGTCCAGCCCCTGTTGGAGTACTATGTGGACCAGACTCCCAGGAGCTTTATCGAACATAAGAATTTCTCACTTGTCTGGCACTACAGGAAATCTGACCCGGACCTGAGCCTGCAGCGGGCCTGGGAGCTTAAAGATGAACTTCGCACCCTGACCTCCAACCTGAACCTGGAGATTATGGATGGGGACAAGGTGCTGGAAATCAAATATTCCGGAATTAATAAAGGGAGAGCGGCCCTCTACAAAATGGGAGAGCAGCACCACGATTTCATCCTGGCTGTGGGTGACGACTGGACCGATGAATTCACCTTTGATGCCATGCCTGAAGGAGCCTACTCCATAAAAGTGGGTGCAAAAACCACCAAGGCCTCCTACTATATTGAAAGTGTGGAATTGGTCAGGGAACTGCTCTGCCGCTTCAGAAATGAGAACTGTGATGGATAGACATTTGAAAATAGAGTGCTTCATGCACGTTCCTTTCGAAGGGCCTGGTGTAATCACCAACTGGGTTGAGGAAAATGGGCATGAGTTACACTATACCCGGTTCTACGAAGAAGATCCCCTGCCCGAGCCTGGTTCGGTCGACTTTCTGATCATCATGGGTGGTACGATGAATGTTTTCGATTACCATATCCATCCCTGGATGCAGGATGAAATTGAATGGGTCGCCGCTTACATTAAGTCCGGGAAACCGGTCCTGGGAATATGCCTGGGAGCACAAATTGTCGCCACTGTCCTGGGTTCGGAGGTCTATCCCGGTACAGAGAAGGAGATCGGCTGGCACAACATCCGCTTCCTGCCCTGCCTGGGAAATTACAGGATCTGCGATAACCTTCCAGACACAAGGAGAGTGTTTCACTGGCACGGCGATACATTCCAGATTCCGGAGGGTGCGTTCCGGATCGCGGAATCCCACCTGTTCCCCAACCAGGGATTCATCTATGACGGAAGGGTGATCGCTTTTCAGTTTCACCTTGAGGTTACCCCCGTCAACGTAAAGGAACTTATTGAAAACTGCAGGGATGAACTGGTCCCCGGGCCCTTTATCCAGACCGAAAAGGAGCTCCTTGATAAAGCAAGGTTCACAAATGAGAACCAGCACTTGCTCTTTCGCTTTCTTGACTACCTGGCCGGTTGATCCTTTCCGTTTTTCCCAACTGCAACAAGGTGTTTCCGGGTCCTGAAAATGAGCATCTCTGAGGAGATGGCCGGTGTGGCCATGATCAGGTCATCCAGTGGATTCCTTGAGATCAGCTCGAACTTCGGACCTGCCTTAACCACCACAACATCACCCTGTTCAAGGGAAAAGTAAAGTTTCCCTCCTGAGGCAACCCCCGAGGCAGTGATCCCCATGGCATCAGGGATCCGTTCCTTATAAACCTCCACCCCTGATTTCGCATCATAACAGGTAAGGTTGCCGTTCATTCGCATGTTATAGAGATAATCTCCATACACCAGGTTTGTGGGCATATATGCTGCTCCCCTCTTGATACTCCAGGCAATTGACTCATTGGAGGTGCTCTCCTTGTCCAGCGAGATATCTCCCCGGGCATCGGGCCTGATGGCAAAGATGGGCGACCAGCGCCCGTGAGACCCATGGATAAAAATCAGGTCCTGCGCAAACACAGGTGTGGGTGTGGGTGCATCACCTCCTCCTCCCAGGTTCCATATCTGTTCCCCCGTATCGAAATTGTATCCTCCGATGTGCTTCCACCCGTTGACTACGATTTGCCGGTTGGTTCCATTCTTATAGAAATTGGGAGTGGACCAGGTCGATATCTCATCACGGGCAGTACGCCAGATCTCCTTCCCGGTCTCCACATCCAGCGATGCGATAAAACCCTCACCTAAAAAATCACACTGTACAATGATCCTGTTTTCATGCAATATGGGAGAGCTGGCAAATCCCCACTCCACATCGGGATCTGTATACGGACCGGCATTCATGGTACCGAAGTCTCGCTTCCATACCAGTTTACCATCAAAATCATAACAGTAGAGCCCATCAGATCCAAAAAACGCTACCACATACTTTCCGTTGGTGGCAGGTGTTGGATTGGCATGGGAAGCTTTCGTATGCCTTTCAGTCCGCGGGACACCCCGGTGGGTCAGCCGGTCCCACAGGATCTCCCCTGTCTTCTTATCAATGCAGTATAGCCTGAACTCATGGACCGAACGATCCCCCACCTCATCGATATCCCCGTAGAGCCCAACTTTCAGAGAGTCGTTGCCACTCCCGCTAATGGCCGTGGTGACAAACAGCTTATCTTCCCACACGATGGGACAGGAATGACCCAGTCCCGGGATAGAGGTAAGCCAAAGGATGTTCTCCCTGGTACGGATATTCCAGGTCTCGGGTAGATCCATATCTTCAATGATCCCCGATGCAAACGGACCCCTGAACTGGGGCCACTGTTTCATATAGTCGGTCTGTCCGCTGAGGGTCAAGCTAAAACAGAGGGCCAGGATCTGGATAAGAGAAATTTTGAAATAGTTCATTGGAGTTTATATTTGAAGGTTATTAGTCTTTCACGAGCACGACTCTTTCAACCCTGCTGCCAGCCCTGATTAACAGAAGGCCAGAGGGGTATCCTGTAAGGTCAATCCTTGCTTCTCCTACCCCTTCCAGCTCAGTCTCGCCTAATTTATGGCCGGTAAGGTCATAGATCCCTACCGGCCGGCATTTCAGATCCGGAGCTATAATGGTAATCATATTCCTGGTAACATCATGTCTTGACATCGATGAAAATCCCGATTCACATAGCCCGGAAAAGGAGTAAGACCTACAGTTTATTTACCATCACTTTGTAGTTGGGATCCTCCATTACACTCACATCAATAATTTCTTCTGCATTTTCCAGCAGCTTCTTGCAATCGGGGCTCAGATGCCGCAGTTGAATCCTTTTCCCCACCTTCTGGTAACGCTCCGTAATTCTGTTCAGAGCTTCGATGGCCGACATATCAACTACCCTGCTTTCGGCAAAATCGATAATCACCTGGTTGGGATCATTCATCACATCAAATTTTTCATTGAATGCAGCAACTGAAGCAAAAAACAGCGGCCCGTAGATTTCGTAATGTTTTGCTCCGTTGGAATCGATATGTTTCCTGGCCCTGATTCGTTTCGCATTGTCCCATGCAAAAACCAGTGATGAGATAATTACACCAGCAACCACTGCCAGTGCAAGATTGTGAAGGACGGCGGTGACAATGGTAACCATCACCATCACAAAAATATCTGACCTGGGCATTTTTGTAATAGTTCTCAGGCTGGCCCACTCGAAGGTACCAAGCGCTACCATAATCATCAGGCCGGTAAGGGCAGCCATGGGAAGTCTCTGGATCAGATCAGCTCCAAACATGATAAAAACTAGCAGCATTCCTGAAGCTACAATACCTGACAACCTGGCCCTGGCACCGGATGAAATGTTGATCAGGCTCTGACCGATCATCGCACATCCGCCCATCCCTGAGAAGAATCCTGAAAGAATATTTGCTGCACCCTGTGCTATGGCCTCCCGGTTCCCATGTCCACGGGTCTCCGTAATTTCATCAATAATATTCAGCGTCAGCAAACTTTCGATCAGCCCCACACCAGCAACAATGGCTGCATAGGGTAAAATGATGCGCAGTGTCTCAAAGGTCCATGGTATTTTCGGAATATGAAAAGGTGGGAAACCACCCTTGATTGAAGCAATATCACCAACCGTTTTTGTCTCTATTCCAAATATTGCAACGATAGCAAATACTACCAGGATTGCAATTAATGACGCGGGAACAGCTTTGGTGATTTTCGGCAATCCCCATATGATCACCATCGTAAGAAAGACCAGGCCCAAGAGAACATAAAGGGGCATTCCCATGAGCCAGCTACCGGAAACATCCTTAAACTGGTCCAGCTGTGACATGAAAATTATAATGGCCAGGCCGTTGACAAATCCAAAAATAACCGGATGGGGAACCAGTCGTATCAACTTCCCCAGCTTCAGCATTCCGGCTGCTGCCTGGATTATTCCGGCCAGTATTACGGTGGCAAACACATACTCCACGCCATTGGTCTTTACCAGGGTTACGATTACAATGGCAATAGCACCGGTGGCCCCGGAGATCATGCCGGGGCGGCCCCCAAATATGGAGGTAATCAGGCCCATTACAAAAGCAGCATAGAGCCCGGTCAGAGGCGAAAGCCCTGCAATCAGTGCAAATGCTACAGCCTCCGGCACAAGCGCCAGTGCCACAGTAAGACCCGATAAAACCTCTGTTCTGTAATTTGTCTGTTTCGGCAGATTGAAAAGGTTGAAGTATTTTTTCATATGGAATTGTAAACGTTAAACACCTGCGGAATCAAATAAAAAGAGGAATCCACCAGGCGAAAAAATGCTATTACCCGAACGGGCGTGCAAAGGTAATAGAGTTTTTCAAATTTTCATCACAGCATCTTCATCCTTATCAAATGCTTTAAAAAAGGCTGTTTCATAATCATTGGTCGCATTGCATCTTTTACAATCCATAATCACGTATTACTGCCTGGATGAAAAAATCCCTGGAATCAAAGAGCATGTCAGCTATACCAGATTATTTACACAGTAATTAATCCAACATTCTAAAGGCTCTGTCCCCAGATTATGGCTCATTCGTCAAGAGAACCCTCAGAGCTGTAACTCATGATCCGGCTGTTTCGTAGTAGTATTAAAATTGTCGGATTTGAGACAGACAAATGAACCTCCTCGCAGCATAGCTGACGAGGCATCAATACAAACTAAATCATCTTCTCGAAGCAAAGCTTCGGGGAACTAATCCCTTATGACATTAGAATTGACACACTTATGAAAACAGACGGACTGAATAAAGAGAAGGAAAAAGTGATCATTGAAACATTTGCTGACTACGTTGAGAATTACTACGACGAAGACAATGAGCCAGACGATGTTTCCAGCATCGTAAATGAGCACTTCAAGGAATTTACGGAATGGGCATTTGAGGATTTTGTGATCAATGAAGCGGAGCGAGAATCTCTATTAATCAGCAATGAGTCTGGATTGCAAGAGAATATCAAGAAGGAAGTAGTGAATGAATTCGCAATGATATTGAACAGCAAATAGAATTCTGAGGTCCTGCTAAAGCAGCCTGATAAGTCCCTGCAAACCAGAATCTGCAGGAACTATTTCGTTTAGCTTCTATTTTTCAGCAGATAATAGACTGGAATGCCCAGTAGAATCAATACAATGGAGATGGAGGATTCAACAGGACGCTCCAGGAAAGCCAGAATCAGGATCGCTACAGAGAAGATAATAAACACTGCCGGCAGGATTGGGTATCCCGGCATCTTCAATACTGATTGCTGTTTCATCCTAAGCTTGAAGAGGCCAATGACGGCAAGTATGGGGAAAATCCCCAGAGAAAAACTTAGCAATGTGATGATCTGATCAAATGTCCCCGAGACAATGTAGATGATAGCCAGTCCGCTCTGCATAAGAATGGAAACCCCCGGAACCCTGGAACGATTGATCTTTTTAGCATGTATGAAAAAATGACCTGATTCGGCCATGGCATAATATACACGGGGACCGATCATGATCAATACGCTGATGGCTGAAAGTAGGATCAGGGAGATAAACAAGGAGAAGAACTGATCCATAGATCTGTTAAACAGGTTATTGGCAGTTAATCCTCCTATTGAGATCACACCCTCCATCTCCCATGCTGGAACAGCATAAACATAGAGAATATTGATCAGGAGATAGAATATAGTAACAAAAAGAGTCCCGGTAATTAGAGACCGCGGAATATTCTTCACCGGCCTGAGTACCTCGGAACCCACATAGGTGGAGGCATTCCACCCACTATAGGCAAACATGATCCACATTAATGCAAGTCCTATTGTTTTAAGATTTGCTCCTTCGAAACCTTCACATTTCATCTCCCTGAAGTGGTTAAGACTGCCTTCCCCAAATGCAAATCCGGTGAAAACCAATATGCTGATCAATACGATCTTAATAATAGTTAGTATGTTCTGGACCCTGGATCCCGATTTCAGACCAAAATAATGTATGATAGTAAATATCAGGATAATAGCAATGGCAACGGTTTTCTTAATGAGTTCAATGTGATCGGGAAAGGCACCTTCAGGAAGGGTTCGGGCCAAATACTCACTGAAAGCAAGAGAAGAGGCTGCCACAGGAGCAGAAAAGCCTACAAAAAAGGAGACCCATCCACTCAAAAAACCTGCCAATGGAGAAATCAACTCGGTAATAAATGCATAATCCCCTCCGGCTTTAGGAAACCTAGCCCCCAGCTCACTGTAACTGAGCGCCCCGCTAAGAGCAATCCCTCCACCTATAACCCATAATATAAGAAGCAATAATGGATCATGTAACTGGGCCAGTAATAGACCCGAGGTGGTAAAAATTCCAGCCCCGATCATATCCCCGATCACAATATTGGTCAGAGAGAAAAAACCCAGTTTTCTTGGCAGGTGATCTTTCACAATAAATAATTAAGTGCTATTCAGCTCTTTTGTAACTAATTAACACACCACCTCCGGCTGAATTTAAAGTAGTTTCATACGTTTTCAGGCTCCTGATATATTCAAGGTATTTTTGATTTCCATCTCTATGACTATCCCTGATATTATGAGTCGTATAACAACCACCTACAATCAGTTTGGGATCAACATCCATGAAATAGTTCTTATACCAGTTCTTATCTGCATCGCTAAAGACAAAATCAAAAGGTCCTTCAAGCTCCTTAACAAGCGTATGGGCATCTGCAAGCCGTGCATCGATATAATCAGAAAGACCAGCCTCCTTAAAATTTTTAAAGGCTGTTTTATGGCTTGATTCATTTTTGTCGATTGTAATAAGTTTGCCTCCTGTTTTACTTAGCGCCCAGGCAATAAAAATTCCCGAGTGTCCTGTTGAAGTGCCAATCTCCAATGCACTTTTGTAATTGCCCTGTATGATAAGATCATAGAGTAGTTGCCCATCCCGTGCGGGTACATTCATATTGTACCACTGACCGGCATGTTCCTCCAGAAACTTTTCGACTTTTTTGTCAAGACCAGGATTTTCTTTGAGAGTTTGAGCTTTTATTACTCCGGAAGCTAACGATGTTGCCAGAAGCAAACATAATACCAAATCAAACTTTCTTGCTGTATTCATATTCCAAATTACATAATTATTCTCATTGGATCACATGAAAACCAGAAAGTAAGGTATCAGCTTCTTGATTATCTTTGCAGCCTGGACTCGAGATATCCCCTGGCTGTTCCTTTACAAAACGAAGATGAATATAAGAATATCTGTTACCCTGTTTTTGCTGTTTTCTATTTCAAAAATCCTCACTGCGCAAAGCGATCCCGTTAACCAGGCCGATTACAGGCTACATGCAAGAAAAACTGATCAACACATTGTCATCGACGGCGTGCTGGATGAGGATATCTGGTCCATGACTGAAAAAACCAGTCCCTTCTTCCGGATCACCCCCATTGATACGGGCTATGCCAAAGCACAGACCGAGGTAATGGTGGCCTATGATGAGAACTTCATCTACATGGGAATCATTTGTTACGATCCCACTCCCGGGAAACGGCCAGCCGAATCGTACCGGAGGGACTGGAGTTTCATGAAGAATGATAACTTCTTTGCTGTTATTGATACCTACAACGACCAGACCAATGGTTTTGCATTCGGCGTTAATTCTGTTGGCGGTCAATGGGACGGCATGCAGTCCGATGGGGGGAGAGTAGCCCTGGAGTGGGATGGAAAATGGTACTCAGCCGTACAAAATCTTGATGATGCCTGGATCGCTGAATTCAAAATTCCTTTCCGGACCATCCGTTTCCAGGGTGGAGATACCGAGTGGGGGATTAATTTCAGCCGGCTCGACCTGAAAACCAATGAAAAATCGGCCTGGGCTCCGGTTCCCAGGCAGTTTACCTCCGCAACGCTGGCGTTCACCGGCACCCTGGCCATGGAGAGTGAACTACCCGAATCGGGCGTACGGTTTTCATTGATCCCCTATCTGTCGGGGAAGGCAACTCATGAAACTGAAACAGGTGATCCGGTGGACTTCAAAGGAGGAGCGGGATTGGACGCCAAGGTAATACTTTCTACCTCCATGAATCTGGACGTCTCCATTAATCCGGACTACTCACAGGTAGAAGTGGACCGGCAGGTAACCAACCTGGACCGTTTTGAACTCTACTTTCCGGAGAAACGGAAATTCTTCCTGGAGAACAGTGACCTCTTTGCCAACCTTGGAGCAGATCATCTGCGCCCCTTCTTCTCCCGCAGAATCGGGTTGAACTCTCCCGTAATAGCCGGTGCGCGACTCAGCGGAAATGCAGGGGAAAATTGGAGGATCGGACTGATGAACATGCAAACCGCAAAAAAGGATCAATATTCGGCCGATAACTTCAGTGTGGCCGTACTACAACGAAGAGTGCTGAGCCGTTCCAATGTGGGTCTCTTTATGACCAATAAACAGGTCATTGCCACCCCTGAAGATACAGCATACAATGGCTTAGATTTTAACCGGGTGGCCGGGGCTGAATTTAACTTCGCCAGTGCCGATAACAACTGGACCGGCAAGGTGTTTTACCACCACTCTTTCAGCGATGGACCACAGGACAATCGCTTTGCAACTGCAGGAATGATCTCTTACGACAAAGAGCAATTCTCTGCCGGATGGAATCAGTCCTTCGTGGGAGGCAACTATCTGGCCGAAATGGGCTTTGTAAGACGTACCGCTTACCATGAGTCTAATCCATCGGTGGGCTATAAGTTTTACACCATGACCGACCGGGTAGCTTACCATGGCCCAAAGGTTGAAGTTGACTTATTCTTTGAACCCGACCTCTCCCTTACCGACCGGGAGATTGATTTGAGGTATTCATTGATGTGGAGGGACCGAAGCTCAATTTCACTTGGACTGGAAGAGGGTTACCTGAGGTTACTGGAACCTTTTGATCCCACCAATACCGGGGGAGTTAAAATCCCTGAAGGCACTGAGTTTAACTGGACCGAAGTTTCCCTCTCCTATCTCTCCACTATGAGAAGGCTTTTTACTTTTAATGTGGCAGGACGTTATGGGGGATTTTTTGGAGGTACCAGGGCAAGCATTGAAACTGAAATTAATTACCGGGTTCAACCCTTTGGAAGCCTCTCCCTGATCAGCTCATACAACAGAATCCTGCTACCGGATCCCTACACCAGTATGGACCTCGTACTGATCGGACCAAAACTCGATGTCACCTTTACCGAAACCCTGTTTTTCTCCACTTTTGTTCAGTATAACAACCAGATTGACAATGTAAATGTGAACATGAGATTACAGTGGCGCTACGCCCCTGTTTCGGACCTCTATATTGTTTACACCGAGAATGCTTACCCGACCAATCTCCGGACCAAGAACCGTGGAATTGTACTAAAACTCTCCTACTGGTTCAATTAAGGCTAAAAGGCCTGAGAGTGAATCTGTCAGCTACATGGATGATGCTGACGATTTATGCAGGACATGCCACGAAGTGGGGAATTTATACGAAAAGAAACTCAAACTCCATTAGTGAAATTTTCATAATTGCAAATCTAGCCCTAACTTGAATGAAATTGGTCAATCAAGACAACACCTGCTTCACCAGGAGTTATCACGGGCAGAGGACATAAGCTGGGAAGCTGAAAAGAATGATATGAGATATGTTCTATACCTTTCATTACTCTCCCTGATGCTCTTCAGGGGCAATTCGCCTGCCACTCTTTCTGGTGTACCAACTGCAAACCTGTCAGACCATGCAGATACGATCATTCACCTGCCCTGTGCGGAGTTTGAGATACCCCACTATACTGCTTATAAAACTGCTGCCAAACCTCATATTGATGGTATCCTGGATGAGCCCGCCTGGAATATTGTGGAGCGTTCGCCCCGATTCCGGGATCTGATCTCAGGAGGGGAAACAACCTTTGACACCAGGGTGGCTCTCCTGTGGGATGATGAATACCTGTATGTTGCTTACTGGGTAGAAGAACCGAATCTGCAGGCTACTCTGACAGAACGAGATGCTCCGATTTACCAGAATAATGATGTTGAATTGTTTATCGCAGGCCGTGATGCTTACTACGAATTTGAAATCAACTCGTTCGGGACCATTTACGAGGTGCTTTTTTTCTGGGAAGAATCATATCAAAACGGAGGCTATGATACCATAGCGGAATTGAGTCGTGACCAACCATCGAGCAGACCATTTAATGGAGTAGGTTATAAAACACATCCACGGGGCCTTCGCATCGGTTTTTTTAATTGGGACTTTCCAGGCATCCAGACTGCTGTGTTCCTGGATGGCACAATCAATGATGACCGGGATCAGGACCGGGGGTGGACAGTGGAAATGGCTCTGCCCTGGTCAGGAATGTCGCTCCTGGCTATGGGTGACCACCGGCGCCTTCCACCTCAGGATCGAGATGTCTGGCAAATGGATTTCACAAGGTATAACCAGTATAAGGAGGAACCACCCTCTGACGATTGCGGTGGCTGGGCCTGGAGCCCGCATGGAATTTGGGATTCACATGTTCCGGAATGCTTTACCTACATCCATTTTTCCACGGATGATATCAATAGAACCCTTGTCGTCATTGACTAACTTGCTGTATATCAATGGAATTTGGGGAAGCAGGTCATTATTTTCCAGGCGGTGCTCACAAAAGATGTCTGAACGCCAGTTTCCCGGGGTGCTTCCATAAAAAGCGGTCAGGCTTCTTCCCTGATACCGTTGAGGAATTTCCACACCGGCCAGATCCAGAATGGTAATCTTTATGAGTATTTCTTTCATGCTACAGAATTGATAACAAATTCACTCTATTCTTGAATGGCTTTTCTCAATCTTTTATTCAATTCCGGACCCTGATATTCAAAAGGAACTGATTCCCCGGTTGCAGGATCTTTCGTAAAGTAATATGGAATATGGCCACTTTCCGCCAGCTGGTATCCCCACTTATCGATGTAGTACTGCCTGGGCTTAAATGGGTCATTTACCTTTTCCAGTTCCTTTTGAAGTATTCCCTCCAGCTCTTCCTGCAAATCTTCAAACCCGGGTTTACCGGCCAGGTTATCCATCTGAAGCGAATCCTTTTGGTGATCGAACATCAGCCACGCTCCCTTCAATGATTTTACATAGGCGTATCGACTGGTATAAATACCCCTGTATTCATCGGCCTTTCCGGAAAACGGGGAAACACTCATAATCAGTGCTGCCTTATCTTCGGGGGCCTCCTGGTTGTCGATGTCACCGGCCATACTCTCCCCCTCAATGTACTCAGGAACGGGTAATCCAGCCAGTGTTAGAAGGGTTGGGAGTATATCAGGGGTATTGATGGGCGCATCCACGGTGATCTTCCTGTTCCCATACATGGCGGGATAACTGAGCAGGAAAGGAACCCTAACCGATTCAGCCCAGGGTACCTGCTTCATTTTGGGACGAACACCTTGCGAGCCCATCATCTCACCATGGTCGGCGGTGAATACGAGGATGGTGTTTTCGGATATTCCTGATTCATCCATGGCGCTCTGCAGCATTCCCATGCAGCTGTCCAGGGCAAGTATATGTGCATAGTACCCCACCGATTCTTTTCTGGCCGATGCTTCCTTCGCTTCGCTTACATTGGCACGTAATACAATATCCTCCTGTCTGAATTGCTGCAGCAGATCTTCGGGAGCATTGTGGTGGGGAAAGTGCGGGGCACCCCAGGCAAGCACCATAAGAAAGGGTTCGTCGCTACCGGCATTCTCCCGGATGTAGGATATGGCATCTTCTGTTTCAGCATAGGGGCCGTATCCTTCCCATAGCTTCACCTCATCACTCTCCCCTTCGTAATAGAACAGATGCTGATAATCATGGGAACACTCCAGTGCCTTCCAGTAGTCAAATCCCTGCCGGCGTTCCGGGGGCGTATACTTCCCACGTCCCATGCCGTCCAGGTGCCATTTGCCAATATAACTGGTCTTGTATCCTGACTCCTTAAATAGTTCAGCCATGGTAACATGCTCCCCCGGCAGTTGAATATCGTTGAAGAACATTCCGGTTGTAGTAGGGTACTGGCCCGTAAGGAGCGCTGCCCGGTAAGGGGTGCAGACAGGGCATACAGAGACCGCATTCTTGAAATTTACACCCTGATCCGCTATGGCGTCAAGGTTGGGAGTTTTTCCGAGAAGGTTTGGATCCCCGTTATAGCCTGTGGCCTGCGCCCTCCACTGATCGGCCAGTACAAAGACAATATTTGGTCTGCTGGCTAATTCAGTTTGAGTGGTCCCGGTTGTATCTCTGTTTTTACATCCGAAAAGGAATCCGAAAAATACCGATGCGGCAAGGCTTATCCAAACGATTTTCATGACTTTAATTTACATTCAGGATTAGGTTCAAGCGGAACAGGTGCATGTGCGTCATGCTGCCACTCCAGAAGATCTTTCAGGAGTTCATTGCGTTTATCAATATCTTTGTTGGAAAGATCCTTTTCCTCCGCGATGGTGATTCTATCCAGGGACATGGTCCTTGAATTGGTCACGGGTACCAGTCTACGATTCTCAGATTTACCCCTGTCTGATCTGGCTACAGTGAAAACCCCGTGACGGGGGGTATACTGTCCGCTCAGCAAACTGGCCCTGGTAGGTGCACAATTTGCTGCATTGGTATAGGCATGGGTAAATATCATTCCCTGTCCGGCAAGCCTGTCGATATGAGGAGTTTCATAATATTCAGATCCCATGTAACCCACATCTTTCCAGCCCAGGTCATCCAAAAAAATAAACACAATATTGGGTTTTTCCCTGGGCCATAACCTGATGGTGGTGTTCTCGACGATGTAATCAATGCCGCTCTTTTTGAGGAAGATTGCAGCCGAACCGTCTGCATCATCACTGCCGTGCATGGAAACATGATACTCAACGGCATGTGCCTGGAAACCACACAGGAATAGCACTCCTGTGAGAAAAAATAAGATTTTAACATTCTTCATGGGTAGAGAGACATTGAGTGTGTCTGGCCAGGATTGCTTTCCAGGTTTCGCTTGCTTCTAAAATTAACCATTTCCGTTCAATTTTCTGATCAATTTATACTAATTGAGCAATTAAGTATGTATTCTGTACTGTTTTATCCATTATCTTGAAAGTCCATAGAATATCTTGCTGAACTGAATTTAGCATTGATGAGTAAAACAAATCCTGATCCAGGGATAGTAGCACAAATATATCCAGTGGTAAGCCCATCCAAAAAAAACCAAATATTCATTCCATGCGCACCATTAAATTTCTGATAATTGCTGTTGCAACCACCTGCCTGATTGGCTGTGGGAACACTACTGAAGCGCTAAAAAGGCCAAATTTTGTCGTGTTGGTCTCTGATGATCAGAGATGGGACCAGCTAAGCTGCGCTGATGATCCATTGATTCCCGAGTTGCAGACTCCGAACATAGACAGATTGGCGCAACATGGGGTCTATTTCAGAGATGCATTTGTGACTACCCCTATTTGCGCGGTATCAAGGGCAAGTATTGTGACCGGGAGGTATGCGAGCACACATGGCATGAACCATTTCAGAACCCCTTTGGATGCTGATGTGATCAGTAAAAGCTATCCGGCACTCTTGCATGATAACGGGTATAGGACAGGATTACTTGGAAAGTGGGGAATGAGTACAGAAGGCACGGAGGGTATTTTTGATACATTCAATGGCTGGATGACGCAAGGGTCCTATTTTCATGATACAGACAGCGGGAGGATCCACAATTCGGAATGGCTGGCCATCAGGGCAAAGGAATTCCTTGAATCCTGTACACCCGAGGACCCATTCTGCCTCACCGTCCTCTATAAATCACCCCACCACCCTTACCAGCCCGATGAACGGGATAAAGAGCTGTTCGCTGATGTGCATATTCCGAAAAGGGAGACCGATACACCGGAGGACTACCTGGCAATGGCGCCGCATGTGATGGAAAAATCGCTGAACAGGTGGTGTTACTTTGATGAAAGGAAGGACGAGCCAACGAAAAACAGCTTCGAAAAGGATTTCCTTCGCTGCGTAAAAAGCCTGGACCGCTCGGTGGGAAAGATCATGCAGACCCTTCAGGATCTGAAACTGGATGAGAACACAGTAGTTATTTTCCTTTCAGACCATGGTTATTTATGGGGTGAACATGGTCTTGGCGGCAAGTGGCTCCTGTATGAAGAATCCATCCGGACCCCACTCATTTTTTACGGACCCGGCATCCCTGATACCATGCACGGAATGAAGCTTGACCATCTTGCCCTGAACATTGATGTCGCCCCGACTATCCTGGATATGGCGGGTATTCCCGTTCCGGATGTAATGGATGGAATAAGTCTGTTCCCGAACCTTACAGGGCGTCAGGTTCAGTCAAGATCAGACTTTTTCATGGAACATGTGGGCATCATCGACGTAGAAAATCCGATCCCCGATAGCAGGGGGGTACGTTCCGGGGAATGGAAATATATCCGGTATGTGAATGTGGAGCCTGAGGTGGAAGAGATGTATCATATAAAAGATGATCCCATGGAATCAAATAACCTGGCTCATGACCCGGATTACGTTGAAATCAAAAATCAACTAATGGAGAGGTACGATCGTTATATGGAATCATTGCAATGATTACCGGAAGCATCCTGATGATGCTTTCGACTATTTGTATTTCATGTAATTCTAAGAATCAGAGCGAACTCCCTGACTTATTAAAGCCGCTTCTATATACGCTCGCCGATGCCGGACAGAGATGCATTACCACAACCCTGATAGATAAACCATGGGGGGAAGACAAACCGAGACCGCATTCCTGAAGATCACAGCTTCTTTGGATAAATCATCAAGATTTGGTGTTTTCACTACTGAATTGCCTCTGTAATTGTACTCTTCATGATGAGATTAGTACTATCTGAAATCAAAAGTCAAACTCATCCTGACCGGTTCAGAATCCCAACCATACACCGTTTCAGGCTGTGACTGGGGACCAAGATCTTCAGCTTTTTTAAACATGGTTCCAATGGGAGGAATGGCATTCATAAATGAAATGTCACCTTCGGGATATTCCATGGCACCGCTGCCCCAACCCTCCCTGACGGCTTCAGGTGTCTCAGGAGTAAATATACGAAGAGATGTGTGGGGTGTATGACAATATACTGTCATACTGCTTCCATCATTGTTCATCAAACGTGCCCAGTAAAGTGATGAGAAGAATCCCTTGAATTCGGGATAGTCATATAATGATGCAGGGTCTGCCGTGATCGTATTATTATAATCTTCTTCCCACACAGAGAGTCTGGTCCCCTTCATCCGGTTACGCCATACACGGAAAGGACCGTCACCCAATCTTTTTACAGATTGGATGTTTTCTTCAGGGTAGTCAAAAGTTATGCCCTGCATATAATGACCGGTAACATCAAGATCAAGTAAACCATTAGTTTTTACGGTCCATTTGATCTGGTATTGTATGTTCCTGAACTTATTCTGACTGCCCTGAAAGGAGAATTCCAAAATATATTGACCAGCGTCATCGCGGTAATGATGGAGGCCACTTAACTCGGTCTCTTCTTTGGTAAGAAATCTCGGGCCGTTGTGCATAGGGATCTCCTTTTCATCCTTATATGCCCTCATAAGCTTGCCGCTCTTCTTATCAAATTCATAAGCGATATTCTGCGAACGCACCAATACTGACTGACCCGTTTCATCCACTTTCAAAGCTTGTGTCGTTCCTGCATCTTTCCGCAATCCATACATCAGCTCATCTGGCCCTTTCAGTGGAAAACTCCAGGTGAAAATCTCATTTTGATAAGGATCAAGGGCCTTGATATATAAAGCATCAAATGAATCCAGGTCTTCCGGCATTTCCAGAGATAAAATGCCCTTTACCCCCGGTTCAAGGTGGACCTGAGGAACATTTGTTTCCTTCACCAACAATGGATTTGTTTCATGATCGTCAGGGCCTCTGAATTTTATCCAACGCGCTTCAAACTCACACTGATCCAGGTTGGTATAGTGGTAGCGGTTCTCTATTACAAATTTTCCATCAAATGAAGGCGTAATGAACTTTTTTTCAAAGTGAACAGGCGCCCAGATCTCCTTTACAGTAAAAAAACTGCCTTCTTTTTCACGCGCAGGTCCTGTAATTCCATCTGCTGCATGGTTTCCGTCAACATCAAGAATATTATTGCGGTCGGTACGAAGCACTGCCTCATCAGAAAAATTCCAGAGAAAACCTCCTGCACAGATGGGGTTATCCCACATCATCTTCCAGTAATCATCCAGCCCTGCTCCGTGACCTTCATCCCAGCAACCATGCAAAAATTCTGTTGTCATGAATATCCTGTCCTGCTGATAACTGTCATAAGCAAGGTAATTGTATTTGAAATAGTGAAGGGTGTTTATTTTCCGGAATATCTGGCGGGGACGTATTACTTCACGCTGCTGAATATCCCAAAGGCCAAATTCATCATCCAGGTCTGGATTCCAGCCTCCCTCATTACCATTCGCCCATAAAAGTATGCTCGGGTGGTTTTCATCCCGCAACACCAATTCTTTCACCAGTTTTTTACCGATATTGCTGTTATAGGGCGGCGGGCCCCATCCTCCCAGTTCATCAAGCACGAATAAGCCAAGGGAATCGCATGCATCCAGAAAATGTTTGTCAGGGGGATAGTGCGACATCCGCACCGCATTCATATTCATCTCCTTCATCAGATTTACATCCAATATGCTGATCCCTTTGCTGGTAGTGCGTCCCGAGGAAGGCCAGAATGTATGCCTGCTGATCCCTTTGAATTTTATTTTTACACCATTAACATAGATCCCGTCCTTCTCTCTGATTTCAACAGTTCGAAACCCTGTACGAACAACAGTCTGATGAAGTTTTTTGTGGTTCTTGTCCTTTATACAGAAAACCAGATTGTAAAGCTTTGGAAATTCAGGATTCCATGATTGAACGTCATTAAATTGAGTTGATAATCTTATTTTGCCATTGGCAGGCTCCTTTATCTTTTCTTCAAGGCTGGCAATTTTTGATCCGCTCAGGTTTTGAAGTTCAGCTTCCAGGTATGCTGCCCCGGGTGAATTAAAGTAAACATCAGCCTTGAAATCACCATTTGCCCGGGCATCTGTTGCAATTCGACTTATATGATCAGAAGGCAATACTTCAAGGTAAACAGGACGAAATATCCCTCCTAGAATCCAGTAATCGGCCCAGCGTTCTGCTTCGTTTACCGAAGAATCTGCGGAATGCTTGTGCACAGTCACTTCCAGCAGGTTTTGCTTATTGCCATAATTCAGAAACTTACCCACCTCATATTTGAATTCATAGAATGCACCCTGGTGTACCGGACCTGCAGCCTTACCATTGATCTTCACATCTGCATCGGTCATAACACCCTCGAAAACAATATTAATAGTTTTCCCCTTCCACTCTTCAGGCAGCTGAAACTCATGACGGTATATCCCATGTTCATTCAACCTATCCTCCCATGGATCAATTCCATAATTATAAGATCCGAAACCCTGAAGTTCCCAGCATGAAGGAACGGGAATGGTAGTCCATTTTGCGCTTTTCATACCATCAGAACAGTAAAAATCCCATGGAACCGTATCATCATTTCCTGTCCCGGAGAGATACAAGGTCTCAGTTTCCTGGGAGTATGTCAGTATAGTGCAGGAGACAAGAATAACTGTATTAATACAAACCCTGCGAAAAAGACGATTGAATTTCAAATAGCTTCTCTTCTTCATTCTTGCTTCCCTTTAGTTATTAAATCTTCTCCTTGCAGTATGGGCATTGACTGATACCAGGATACTACTTTTTGAGTCATGATTCCTGCCATCCCGGGTTGCACCCTGGCGAGGTTTCGGTTTTCTCCCGGATCATTGAAAATGTTGTATAATTCTTGTCTGCCTCCGTCGTAATCGCATAGAAGTTTCCATTCTCCTTCACGTACAGCTAAATCAGGAAGGTTTTCGAAACCGTAATAATTCTTTCTGTCAGGGGGTCTGCTGTAGAAGATAGGAGATTTGCGGGACAATTCAGATTCGCCAAGAATCGTATTTATCATGTTTTCTCCATCATAATTAGAATTTTCGGGAGCTTTTGTTCCTGTGAACTCAAGCAAGGAAGGTGTTAAATCAATGGCAGAAAAAACCGATTCTTTGTTTCGTGTGCCCTTTACTTTTTCGTCAATAAATCCGGGTCCCCAAACTACCAGGGAAGAACGAATTCCCCCTTCATACAAATGCGTTTTATAGCCTTTCAAATCACCTGCTCTCCCGGCTCCCAGTTCAGGGCCATTATCGGAACAAACCAGGATCAATGTATTATTACGTAGTTTATCGTTGGACTGAATGTAATCGAAAAGTTTACCAAACTGACTGTCCATTGCTTCCAGAACCGCAAGATACAATCCTCTCTTGCCTGCTTCTTTTGCAAGTCCGTATTCTTCAAACGGCGGCCAAAAAGGGCTGTGCACATCATCGGGCCAGATATTTACATAAAACGGTTGTTGCTCTGTATGTGCTTCCCCCATGAATTGTATGGCTGCATCAATAAACCCGGTGGTTATCTCCGACCTTTGCATCCAGGTATTGGGCTTCCCAAGAGCTTCTGCCTTTTCCCAGATCTTTCCGACCTGACCGTTTTCATCTTTTGTAAGGGGGAGTAATTTGGCTCCCATTCCTTCAAAATTGGTCAGCGATTCATCAAAACCATATTCGGTGATTTGCGGTGCCTCCGTAACATCGCGTTGTCCGCCCATATGCCATTTACCAAAATGACCGGTTGCGTATCCCGCATTATTAAGGCTTCGTGCCAGCATGGGAGCGGAAAGATCGAGCCAGTTTGCAATACCGCGTTCACTGTTCTTCGCCCGATGCGCCAGGTAAGAAGTAATATTCCAACGTTGTGGATAAGTTCCTGTTGAAATGGCTACACGCGAAGGTGAGCAAATTGGTGAATTCACGTAAAACTGTTCAAAACATAAACCTTCCGAAGCCAGCTCATCAATGTTCGGGGTTTGTGCATCGGTATTTCCAAAACAGGAAAAATCTGACCAGCCCATATCATCGATGAAAATCAGGATGATATTTGGTTTTTGCTCATTCTTATTAACAGCACACCCCAATGTGAATAAAACAATGATTACGATTATTAGCAGACTATTAATTCTCATACACAAAGATCATAAATATCTAAAGTACTTTTACAATTCGAAGTATGTCCTGCTCTTGATAAGGCTTTATTGGTCATTGAAATGAGTTGCATCATTCCAATTGTCTGTTCGAAAAGATGAGGCAGGCAAGAAATTGGTGTCAAACAACGATCCCTGCACCCAACTGCGACAGCGTGACGTACTGCGACAGGGTCTTTTACACTATCGCTTTTAACAAACACCCCTCTCCGATTCTTTGTGGCATTGGCAGGGTAAAACACCCTATCTGCTCCGGCAATTTCAAAACCTTCAAGGGAACTGTATCTGCTATCAGTTCTGCTGTAAACAATCTTAATTTCTCATTGTTGGCCATGTCAACTAGGGGCTGATTACATTCACAGGAGCCATCATATTGACCGGAACCTGTACAGATGGCAGCAATCGCACCGGGCCAAGCAAGCCGGCCGGCTGTACATGCCAGGGTTCTCTCGGAACCAGTCTTCTTCCACCTCCGTCAGAGCTTATATTGGTCCTTGTATAGCTCTCCTCAGGTGGCAGGTTCATGTCTCCGGACAGACGGTTGATCCAGAGATTCATCACCTCGATCTTCAACACATTGGTTCCGGATTCCAGAAATGAGGTAATATCCGCCCGGAAAGGCGGTTTCCATACCACACCGGCTGACTTGCCATTCACAAATATTTCTGCAAGTTCACGCACATCACCCAGATCCAGATGCACATGCCGTCCGGAACCAAGCCAAACGGCCGGGACGTTAAATGTCTTTTGATAGGTTCCTGTACCTGAGAAGTACTTAATCCCCTCTTCCGGATGGTCTGTCCATGAAATAAGTTCAGGAAGTTTTACTTCCTCAGGGGCACCCCATTTGGGATCAAATTCCAAAATCCAATCGCCATCAATCTGAAGGGGAGCAGGCAGATCATTAATCTCAATCTGTCCTTTTTCCCCCTTGCTGCCTGTCAGCAAATATTGTCCATTCTCCCAGCACTGTAGAGTGGCAGTTTGATCCCTTATTGCTACCACCTGCTCAATAGGGAGTCCGGTACTGGTTTTATCACCTTTACTTGCAAAATCACCTGTCCTGATCAAAGAAGCAAAACTGCCCGATGCCGGGCTCTTATCAAAGACCACGAAAACTGAGCCGCCGGGTGCCAGTTCAAGCGGCAGACTGGTTCCGCCATCCACCGTGTTGTAAACAAACTGTTCCGTCATGGTGCCATCAACCGGATCCCAGATATGCGGGATTTGCTCATTAACACGGAACAGGCATTCTGCAGCTACCGGATTCAAGGTTTTGTTGCTCACAAAATAGATATCCGAATGCGCTGTATGCCTGTGAATAAAATCGAATCCGCCGGCAAGTTCTGAATTTGTACATATAAAATCGGGACCTATAGTCTCAAGTTCAAGCCATTGCTGTGGAGTGTATCCCCAAACGACCCTGCCTTTCCCATAATTGTTGGTCTTTACTGTGGTTCCGTTACATGCTCCCCACATAAGATCAGCCAGTTCCCGCAGTCCGGCTCGCCGCGATGCATATTCCTGCAGACCGGGAACATCCCCTGGTCTTGGACCTAAAATCGTTGCGCCCCCGGACACCAGTTCTCCGAGCTTCTGCAATACCTCCAGAGGAATTTGCCGCTGGTCCGGAAGTACAAGAATGCGGTATGACATACCATCGGGAAGAACGATCCTGCCGTCTTTCACCGACATGCGGTTCAGAATAACATCGGTATTAACAACATCGTATTCATAACCGGATCCGAGCCCTTCAATCTTTGGCTTTTCAGGAACATTGTGATATAAAGGCCAGAAATTCGGGGCCTGGTCACCGTAATAATAGGCCACGTCGGCAACAAACCTGCCCTGCTGAAGCATGTGGCAACAACGCCCCAGGTAATCCATAAAGGGTCGTGCCTTTGACCACCATACCACCTGAGGATTCATATCAACACCGGCGTGATAGGTTCGTCCGGGATATCCGGCCTCCACCGGCGAATGTGAATAGCCATGATAGGTTACCCGGTTAAGCCCCTCGCAAAACGCTCTGTCTACCAGCATTTTGCGGGTGAACGGACCATCTCTCCAACGCCGCCAGGTTGTCCACGATTCAGCATCCACATAAGGCTTACCATAGATGTGCGCGGCGCTGGCGATCTCCTTAATCAGAAAGAGATTCCTTGGATTTCCCATCCAAAATTCCCCACGGGGAACTCCTACATTTCCCAGTGCTTTCAGGGCATCAACGGGACAGCTTTCCCAGAAGGGCGGGCCGGGCCCTCCGGCTTCAGCTGTACGTGTAAGTCCGTATTCGGCACAAATTTTGGTCCCGGTTGTATAATGACTGAATATGAGAAGATCACTGACGGTCTTGTTGTAATCGTATTGAAACCGTCCGCTCTCAGCCTCATCAATCATTGTCCATCCCATCAATACCGGTAACCAGGGAACGGCATCGTACCCATGCTGCTTCTGAAACCATTCACGAAATTTTGTGGTCCACTGAATACCTTCATGAAGCTCCATGCTGTCGTCATCCAGTGATTTCAGTGGTGAGTCGGGATCACCGCCTTTCGAAAGGCCCAGCTGGTTGATGATATATTCAAAATGGAACTTTGTGGCTTCAGGATCCAGGAAATCAATGAATAGGCCTTTGGAATTGGGACTGGCAGCAATCAACTGCTGACCGTTATTGCTGCAAACAAAGCGAACAACCTGCCAATCGCCCGATGGAGGGCGCCAGGTCAGTTTTCCTTCACGGAAATTACTGCTTAGATCTAACACGTCAGAAAGATCGGGAATAAGCTTCTCTTCTGAATCGGGCCAGGCAAGGACGGCAACATCCACATACCAGGCGGGCAGGCCGTCTGCACCTTTTGGACAATTGTCGGGAACATCCGGAAAGGGAAGCTTCATTTTTATCTGATCCGGACCGGAAACCACAATTCCTGAAGTGAACAGGTTCTTACTTGCCATTTCAGGGGTCACCCATGAGCCACCGGAATTCCAGCCACTGGCACATACCAGTCCCAGATCCAGATCCAGGCGCCTTGCCTCATTCATGGCATGATGTATAAAACCAACCGACTCATCACCCATGAAAGGTGGACCGGCAGGAACAAATCCATCCGGATTTCTCATGGCCTCCGTGTCCCACATTAACAGGCCACCCATGCCTTTATCTTTCGCCTCTTCCAGGTCTCGGGTTAAACCGGGAGGAGATACATCTCCATTCAACCAGTTCCAATATGCCCTTGGCCGGGCTTCCTTTCCAGGATCCCAAAATCCTTCAGCAAGATCCTGATCTTGTGCTTCTGCACCAATCTGACCCAAAGAGATCAAGACCATCAGAAGAGCTGTAATAATCTTCCTATTAAATTTCACAATCATCCTATTTTTTCGTGAATACAATTTCTGCTTTCCCCATCAAACCTGATTTTGGTATTGGTGCTGGCAACCAGACTTTCATCTGTCCCTGTCCCCTGTTGCTCCATGCATAATAAGGGATGGCCGTAAAATCAAATTCCTTTCCGCTGGTAAGTAAAGAAGCAGTGCCATTGATGGTTACCACACCACCTAACAGATCATCACGGTGTTCCTCCTTTAATCCTGATGGTAAAAGTTGTACCTCACTGGTTTGCTCAAAATAACCTTCATTATCAGCTTCCTCCACACAATAGACCATGGGACCACGCATCAGGACTATTTTTCCATGTGCATCTTCAATCCTGGGATTTCCGGCAACCAGCCGGACATTCATGGGCAGCTCCACCTCCACCCTATCTCCCTTTTTCCACTTCCGTTTGATGACTGCGTAACCCTTCTCCAGATGAATTTTACGGATCCTTTTTCCATTGACCTTAAGGATCACCTCTTCTTCCGGAAGGGTTTCATCTTCAAAATAATGATATAGACCTCCCGGAATCAATTCACCTTGTGCCCAGCCTGGTATCCGTATAAACAATGTGAAATCAACCGGAGCTTCCGGATCCACTTTCAGACATATCTCCCCGTCCCAAGGATAACCGGATTCCAGGGTCAGGGCAACTTCATGATCAGCCAGCTCAATGCTTGTCTCGCTTCCGATAAACTGGTTGATATAAATTGCTTGATCGGTCTTCCCGTAAATGGTGGAACCGATTTCCGGCAGGAAACGGACCACATTGGAGGGACAACAAGGGGGGTTAAACCAAACACGCCTGCTGTGCTTTCCTTCCGATTCCAGGGGATTTGAATAGAAGAATCTGTCGCCGCTTAACGAAACTCCTGAAATACCTGAGTTATACATGGTCAGCTCCGTCAGGTCAGCATATTTAGCATCTCCGTGCAACAGGTTCATCCTCCTGTTCCAGAAGGTGAGCGCAATACCCGAGCAGGTCTCGCAATAAGCCTGGTCGTTAGGAAGCAGGTATTCCGTACCAAATCCCTCATCATGAAACTGCCTGGTACCAATACCTCCGGTGATGTACAATTTTTTCCGGACTATATCATTCCAGATGGAATCCAGGGCCCTCAGGTATTTGGCATCTCTGGTCTCCATGGTGATATCAACCATTGAGGAGTAAAGATACCCGGCCCGGACTGCATGTCCTATGGCATAATACTGTTCTGTAACGGGTAGGTGATCCTGCCTGTATGAAGGATGGCGCCAACGCCCGGGACTGTTTGCCCTGGGATCATGATCGGGCGGGATAAGCGCATCGGCTATCCTTTCAGGATTCCCGCGCTCGTCAATAAAGAAAATGGACAGATCCAGATACCTCTTCTCTCCAGTTACTTCATACAGAGAATAGAGGGCTAGTTCTATCTCCTCATGACCTGGTACATCCAGGCGCTTCCCAGGACCAAAGATGGAATCAATATGGTCGGCAAAACGTTTGGCAGCATCCAGGAGTTTTCTCTTCCCGGTCACCTGGTAATATGCTGCTGCAGCTTCGAACAGATGACCGGCGCAATAGAGTTCATGCTTCCTTTCAATATCGGTCCATTGCTGCGAGAGGTCATGTACGATCCAGTAAGTAAAAAGATACCCGTCTGGTTGCTGTGCCGCTACGATCCTGTTAATAACCGAGTCGATGATTGCTTCCAATTCTTTATCTGGAGTATGGTACAAAGCATAGGCAGCTCCCTGAATGATCTTGTATACATCAGAATCACTGGCCAGGTTGCCTTTATGCTCAGCATCACTATTCCCGGCAGCAATATCAAAGTACCCAATGGACTGAGAAGCTTGTTCCAATGCGTGCCTGATACTGGATACACGGTTTATCTCAATCTTCGGTTGCCAGAAGTTATCGGTAATGGTCACCTCCTGGAAGGAGACCTTTTCTACCATATGTGAGTGGAATTCATCGTGACCGTGATCAGATTCCTCCCCGGCTCCTCCTTGCGGACCGGTACAGGAAGAAAGCATTAAACATCCGGTCAGTAAAACAACCAATTTCTCTCTCATGACTTCTCTAATGTTGAATAAGTTTCTAAAACCTCTCTTTTTTGTTTTTCATTGTGTCAGCTCCTCAAGCTTGCTTTCCAGCTCGGGACCATGCTGCCAGGCAAGGGAGAAATACTCAGGCTGGTGCTTTTGAACACAGCCAGAATGAATAACAACAACTACATTATAAACAAGTTGTGATCGCTGAATCAGAGTAGCGGCATTTTCCTAATAATGGATCATTTCGTAATAATTCACACAAGATACATTATCAGAATTACTTACCGTAGCAATAACATTGTTTTGGTCTGGATGAAATCATCAGCTACTTTTTGATAATAGTAAACTCCATTAATTAATTGAGACACATCAAACACTGTCTACAAGCTGAACCTCAGCCGATGCCTGGCTACTTGCCTCAAGGTTCCGGAACGGAACTACTTCTCTCACCTGATACTTTTATGCAGGCATTAAGATTCCTTATATCGCCTGGAGATATTATTTAAAACCTAGAATAATGGTAGAACTGTGATGCACAGAGGCAGGTGAATCGTAACCTGACCACGCTATGTCAAGCAACAATTCACTTAACAATATCATATTAGTACCAGCCGCTCCCTGGGGATAAGTTAAGTCAGACCGCCTATGGCCAGCTGGTTTTCCTGGCTGTTCTCAACACAACAGGTCCGATCAGACCAGCAGGTAATAACTCCTCTTCCGGGCCCAGTCTGGCATCGTTAAATAAGAGCCAGGTAATACGGCTGTCTTCCGGCAAACGTGAATCACCAATAATACGGTTATGCCATGTGTTTGTAACGGCAATGCTCAACTCATTCCTGCCTTGATTTACTACATCGCTCACCTCAACTATGAAAGGAGGTTTCCAGAGCACACCCGTATTTTTTCCGTTAATACTTACTTCTGCCAGGTTTGCCACGCTTCCAAGATCAAGAAACAATCTTTCGTCCCTGTTTTGACCGGTCAGCTCAAAAACAGAATGATAGGTGGCCGTACCCGAAAAATACTTAATACCCTCATTTTCATGGTCACTCAAAGATTGAAGCACAGGCAGTTCAATTTGATCAGGAGCACCCCGACCAGGAGTAAAATTAACTGTCCATTCACCTCCGATTTTCCGGGGAGCAGGCAGATCTTCCACCGAAACATTTACAGTTTTACCCGATTGGTATGTCAGCTTCCATGTACCGTTCTCCGTGGCCCAAATAGAACCATCACTCATCATGACCGGCTGCAGATCTTTCTCGCTTTCCTGATGCAAGGGTGTCAGGTAAGCGAGCGGATCAATTTCAGCGGCACGACGAAAAACAACAAACATTGAACCGGAGGATGCGAGGTCCATGGTAACGATCGTTCGTTCACCCTCCTGGCGCCAGATCTCTGCATCCCAGATTTTACCGGTCCCTGCATCCCAGAATTCAGGTACACGGTCCCTGATGCGAAAGGCCACATCAATCCTGCGCAATTCACGCTCTTGATTCGAGATAAAATAGAAATCTGCATCCCTGGTCTTTCTGTGGTTCCATACCAGTGAAGGGGAATAATATTCCATCTTTTCACGATATACAGGTTTCATATCTACACCCATGAACTCAAGATCCGGCGGGAGTCCGAGCTCATTCAAAATCCTCTTCATGGCACTCGCCTGCCTTACGGATCCCCATGATCTGCTCACTATATTTTTTACCTCCTCATCGCATCCGGGATAATCTGTCAGACTGATGGATCGCTCCGGCAGGTTTCCGATAACGGGTACCCCGGCCTGTGCCAGCTCCCCTATTTTCTGTGCCAGCTCGGGAGTCATTCTATCTGAAGGGGGCAATACAAGCATGCGATATGACATCCCACCGGGTAATACCATTCGTCCGTTTTCAGCCCCTGCCCTGCCCAGAAGAGCATCCCTGTTGATACAATCGTAGGTATACCCTTCAGGAAGCGGAACAGGCAACTCCCCGCGCAAATAAGAACGTGTGGGTTGCTCCTCCCCGATGAAATAGCACACATCGATCACCGGCAGTCCCTGCTGTAGCATCTCGGAGCACCGGTGAAGGTATTTGAACCACTCCTTACCCGGCTTATGCCAGGTTTGCGTACCACTGAAGAAAGTACCAACCCGGTTCAGGGTAACACCCGGCTCCCGGTCAAAGGCCTGATGGGCCCAGACATGCAGGACGAGTTGATTGATGCCTCTGGCAAAGTTATAATCGCCCATTGGTTTCAGGTAGTATGGATCCACGTTCCACGTGATGGGATTCTGGGTGAATGCTTCCGCTCCGATCACTTTTTTCCCGTAGATATGTCCGCCACTAATAGCATCCTGTATATCGTTTGGTTTATCCTGGTTCACGCTGTTGAGCCAGAATTCCCCCATGGGCATATCCACATGTTTGAAGTGTTGTAAGCCATCGGACATCATGGTCGGAGCGATGCACTCTGCACTGAAGGTAGCTCCCTGTTCACGACCCAATCTGGCAAATGGATCGTAAAAATTATCGCAGACCAGGTCGGCAATGGTACGTCTGACATCGTATAGAAACCTTTCAGAAAGTTCGGCGGATCCAACAGGAACCCCGCTCATGGTCGGCAGCCAGAGGAGCGGATCATATCCCCGCCGATTGATAAATTCCTCTCTGAAAAGGGGCGACCAGTTTTGAGAAAAGGCCTCCCAGCTATCGGTGTGATTACGCCAGAGTGCGCTTCCAGCCAGTTCAGGACCCACCCTGTCCAGGGCCTCTCCAAACCAGCCGTCAAACTGTATGCGTGCTGCATCAGGGTTGAATTTGTCACACTCCAGACCTGAGCCGGTACCCGCAGGATTGTTGGTTTCACCCGTAGTCGTATAACCTATCCTTTGAATGGTCCACTTTCCGGGAGGGGGTGTCCAGTTTAGCTTACCATCGGCATCCATATGCTGTGTAATATTGATAACTTCCTCCAGGGGTACACACAAATCTGCGGGACATTCCGTCTCTGTGGTCCATTCGCTCCTCCTCCAGCGGTATCCGGCTTTCCCTTCCCAATGGTTAATGACAGGACGGGAACTTAGCTCAATGTGACTTGCCCCAAGCCTGTTTCGGTTACGTGATTTCGTCCCTTCCGTATTTTCGGATGCTTGCGGTGTACCCGAAGCGTCAAACTCAAACCTGAAGAAACGTGCTGTCACTTCTTCCACGGCATGTGTGCAATCCATTCCCCTATCCTGCCAGCCCTGGAACCGGGTGGGTTTCAACCTGCCATGTGAGCGAAATCTTTTCCCGTCATCACTGACCGATAGTTTCACACGATGCAGCTGATAGTATCGCTGATCGGGGGACAACTTAATGGACCGGCAAGTAAATGGTTCATCAAATTCGTACTGGATCCATCCCTCTTCCGATAGATTTACCGGTTCGTCTGCACCATGAACCAGCAGCCGGGGATCGAGTCCGGATATGTTCGTTGTGGCCCTGGGTCTGAGCAAGGTGGAGGTGAGGTCCGTTCCTTCTAAAGCAGGGTATGCGAGAACGGCAATGTCACGATAGTAATCGTTGCGTGTTGTTGGCCTGACCAGTTTTCCTTCAAAAGCTTTCCCTCCGCTGATAAGTTGCTCAGTTGTAACAATCTCCTGCATTGACATCTCCGGGGTGATCCAGGGACCACCTGCAAGCGCCCATCCGTCACAGGCATTCATTGCCAGGCGAAGACCGAGTCTGCCGGCTTCATTAACCGCATGAACCACCAGGTCCCACCAGTGATCGGAAAGCGGATCCGCAGGGGGATCTGCCAGGGTGAGGTTTTCACTGGAAGCAAGTGCAGCTGAATTGCCAATGGGCATCAGGTAAGCACCACCTACACCTGTTTCGGCCATGTCCTCCATATCCCGGGTAATCCCCTCCTTTGTCGCATTGGCGCGCATCCAGTACCAGTAGACCCAGGGTTTTGACTCGTCGGAAGGATTTTCAAACAGGGTTTCAAGAGGCAACTCACTGTCTGCTCCAGGCTTTGAAAGGCAGGAAGAAAGCAAAAGCGCCAGTACCGTAAAAAAGGTAATGCGTGTGTGACTCTGGTTCATCATGACATGTTGTACTAATTCATTTAATATGTGATCACCTCCACATCATTCTCCTGCATTGGCCCCGACGTACTCCTTCCATCGGTAATGATCTTCTCCAGGAGGGTCTTCATCTGATGGGTACGTTCTGGTTCTTTTTCAGCAAGATTTTCGCGTTCCCCGAGGTCATTGGCGAGGTTGTAGAGTTGTACCTGACTGCTGTCGCCTCCGGGAGACCAGCCGCCTGAACCCCTGGTCAGGATCAGTTTCCACGGGCCCGATCTTAGTGAGGGAATCCCGCTGATAGAGGCACTCACTGCATGTTCGCGCACGGGCTTGTCGTCTCCTTTCAACAGGGGCAACAGGCTGTAACTGTCCTCACCCGCATCCGGGGGCATTGGTGCATCCAGGATATGGGCAAGGGTAGCCATGAGATCAGCCTGGTGAATTAGTTGTGAACAGGAGCTCCCCGGTTTTACCGTTCCGGGCCACCTCACGATAAAGGGTACCCGGTGCCCCCCTTCCCATGCATCCGACTTGTAGCCGCGCAGGGGCCCGCTGGGATAGTGCCCTTTTCCTTCAAGGGTGGCAATGGGCATATCTTCGTGTTTTTCCCGATCCCAGGACCAGTTTTTGAAAGTGGTATCCCTTGCCTCCTCTATGGTGGTATTGCCTATGTAGGGAGCACAGCCGTTATCGCTGGTGAAAACCAGGAGTGTGTTACCTGCCTGCCCGCTTTCTTCAAGTGCATCGATAACCTGTCCCACAAGCGCGTCGGTCTCCATGACCAGGTCGGCATAGAGGCCAAGTCCGCTTTTGCCACTCCACTTCTCATTCACCGACAGAGGAGTGTGCGGTGAGGTCAGAGACAGGTAGAGCAAATAGGGATCCGGGGATTTGGCCATGCGCTCAATAAATTCTACTGACCTGTCGCCCAGGGCCGGAAGTACTTCTTCCAGCTTCCAGTTCTTTAAAGAAGGACCCTGCCGGCTTGCCTGCCTTTTGCCAAACAGGGGGCCTTCACCAAATACGGAAGGGATGCCCACGGTACGGTCATTCTCAAAAAAACAGAATGGCGGCCAGTTGGGAATGTCCACTCCGAAGTATTCATCAAAGCCCACTGTTGTCGGCCCTCCCGGAATGGGCTGTGAAAAAACTTCCTGCCACACAGCACGGTGTTCATCGGTGGCCCTGAGATTCTTTTCCCGTGCAACAAACATCTCCCTTTTCCCTTCGGGGATGGGCCAGTCCCAGCCCAGGTGCCATTTACCGATGCAGGCTGTCCCATACCCGTGTTGTTTTGCAAGTCCGCCCAGGGTCAGGCGGTCAGCATCTATCAGCGGAGGACCAAAAACAGGCACAATTCCTTTCTGCAGGCGTGTCCGCCAGTGATACCGGCCCGTAAGCAAGGTATAACGCGAAGGCGAGCACACAGCCGAGGATGAATGGGCATCGGTAAAACGCATGCCCTCTGCAGCCAGTCCATCGATGTTTGGTGTGGGGATTTTCCCGTGATCGGGATTATAAGACTGCACATCGCCATAACCCAGGTCATCGGCATAGATGATGACCACATTGGGCTCTTGGGGATAGCTATTCATTAAAGTCATTTGAGCATCAAACATCTCTTTCAATTCCTTCATGGTTTGAGGCCGGCGGGAATTGGGGCGGGTAACTCTTGAGAAATCAGACTTTGCCTTCTCTTTTTTTAGGGCCCTCTCCTCTTCTGTATCCTCCGGATTTGAATACCACTGACTGGGAATGTGTTCTTTTTCAAATATTGTAAATGCTTCATCTGCGATTTCGGGATTCGATTTTGCCACGTCAACAGCACATCTGATGTCTCTGGATAAATCAAAAACCTTCACACTAGCCCCATAGTTTTCCCGGTACGCAAACCAGTTTCTGAACCTGGCTGATTGCATATCGCGATTATGGCTGCCATTCTCCCAGTACAGATATTCATGCAGCTGTCCGTCTTCAGGGAATTCACCTTTGAGTATTGGCAATAAGCTTTTCCCATCGGTTTCTGTCGGCTTCACATCTGCAATTTCACAAGCTGTGGGGAAAATATCATACAGCGCCACAATTGCATCACTTTCTGTTCCCGGCTGAATGACATTGGGCCAGTTGGCAAGAAAAGGAACCCTGGAGCCCCCGTCTGTGGCAATAAATTTCCCTTTGTCCCAGGGCCCCTTGTTATCGAATATGGGGTCATCCAGGTATCGTTCCCTTCCGTTATAACCCCAGTGAGCATAACCGTTATCACTGC
>JAAEOI010000374.1 GCA_024244665.1 Bacteroidota bacterium
CTTCACCGTCGACCCGGCCCTTGAAGGGCAATTTGAGGTGACAACCGTTGAGGGACATAAGATTCAGGTTCGACCGGTTTTTGATCTCATGAAAGAATATATCGATGAAAACTTCACCCCGCAGCAGGCATCCAAGGTGACCTGGGCGCCAAAAGAGTCCATCGTTTCCCTGGCCAGGCAGATCGCGGCCAACAAGGAGCAGACCCTCTTTGCTACCGGTATGGGGTCAAATCAGTATTTCAATGCCGATCTGAAGGACCGGGCCATCATGTTTTTAGCGGCCATGACCCGCAATCTTGGATACTTCGGAGGAAATGTCGGCAGCTATGCCGGGAACTACCGGGCGGCGATTTTGGGCGGAATGTATACCTATGTGAATGAAGATCCTTTTGATGTACAGCTAAATCCGAAAGGGAAAACCAAAAGTAAAAAATATTCCAAATATGAGTCGGCCCACTATTTCAATTATGGAGACAGGCCCCTGAGGGTCGGAGGCCATCTCTTTACGGGCAAGACGCATATCCCCACCCCTTCCAAGACGATGCTTCTCACGAATTCCAACTCCATCATCGGGAATGCAAAGGGTCATTACGATGTGGTCTTTAATACGCTGCCTAAGTTTGAAATGATAACGGTGGCCGATTACTGGTGGACCGCCTCCTGTGAGTATGCCGATATTGTTTGGGGAGTGGACGCCCCTGCAGAGTTTAAACAGCCTGATTTTACCGCTTCCTGTACCAATCCCTTCGTTCAGGTTTACCCCCGGACCCCCCTGCCGCGAATATTTGATACCCGATCCAATGTCGCGGTCCTGGCTGGAATGGCACGTGCGCTGGGCAAGATTATGAAAGACAAAC
>JAAEOI010000375.1 GCA_024244665.1 Bacteroidota bacterium
CGGGACAATCTTTACAATTACCGCATCTGATACACACATCGGTATGCCTTACCACGACTCCGTCTTTACTGACATGGGGCTTGTAGTCACCTCCAGTATCCGCATCGACCTGCTCCAGTGCATCAACCGGACACACGAGACTGCACCGACCACAAAGTATACAATCCTCAGCCACAACCTGAATACTGAGATCACATTTCAAACATCGTTCGGCTTCTATCCGAGCCTGTGATTCTGCAAACCCAAGCTCAACCAGATCAAACGACCCTCTTCGCGACTTAGGTATCGTTGCCATCTCCTCACGAGGAGTACTATCAAAATTACTTTCCCTCTCCTGGATATAATCTCCTTCTATCAGAGTCACCCAGGTTTTATCCTTTGACTCCTTAAGATCTTCTCCTCTTAAGTAACAATCGATCGATTTAGACGCCAGATGTCCCTGAGCGATACATTCAATAATCGTACTTGGTCCCAATGCTACATCACCACCCGCGAAAACACCCTCTTTACTGGTTTTCAGACCATCATCCACAACTAG
>JAAEOI010000376.1 GCA_024244665.1 Bacteroidota bacterium
CAGGAAACCGTCGTAGCCTACAAAAGCAATCATCCCGCAAATTCCCAGAAAAGAAGCTGCGGACAGATAATCACCAGCAAAGGCTATTCCATTTACAGCCCAGTGAATTGTACCTCCAGCAGCAAAATAACCGCTGGCAGATTTAGTTTTTGAGCCAAAGTAAAATGACAGACCCAGTACAATCAATACAAAAAAGACGAACAATGCAATTGCTAAATATGATACTCCGTAAATCATGATTTGTCCTCCTTATTCATTTCATTTTCAATCTTTGTACATCTCCAATTATATATCAGTCCCATAATTATGGCAAGAACAATTAATCCGAAGCCGTATGTTACAGCAAGATTGAGATCTCCAAAGACTATCATACTCATAGCTTCATAATTAACTACACCGATGGCTACAAATACTCCGTATACAATAGTATAAAAGACAAACATCCATATGCCAAGCCTAGTTTTTCTTTTCGCTGCATGATCTACACCGAGTTCTACTGCTGGTCCGTGATCCATATTTTTAAATTTTTAGGGATTGATAATGGGGTAATATTTTTATTGCTTCATTATTATGACAAAGAAAGCACTAACAAACATTGACATTTTAATAATTGCTAATATCAAGGTTATGATCAGAATAATATCTTAGTGTTAGTGGATTAACAGTTGGTAAATATAAAAAAAAAGGCTGACCGTTTTACGGCCAACCTTTATTCAGGTAAATTCTATATAAATGGATCTCAATCGATGAATTTAATCATCCTTTGAGCCAAACATGATAGCCACGCAACCCTCCTCCGGCTCCACAATATCTGCTTCCGGGGCCACGACTTTGACCATAATCTTAAGTTGCTGGCTTGATTCCAGCTTGAAATCCCATTTCCATATAAAGTCATGCTGACTGTTATCATATAATACTTTACCACTCCTTGAATCGACCACCTTGAACTCGACTTTTTCCAGGTTTGGAGCACCACACACCCCGATCCGGTAGTCTCTGTCAGAATAGAATGTCTTGTAAAGCTCAGCCTCTTCTCCTTCAATTAACAGTGCTGCGTGATAGTTACCGTCGTGCTGGTATGGATCCAGCCCGACCTTGCATGTGTTTTTTGCAAACTGTTTGCACTGGGCATCAAGCGTGTTTGGTAAAACCAGCAAGCTGGCCAGAATTGATAGATAGAGAATGCCTTTCTTAGTCATGGTACATGAATTAAGAGTTCCGGTATTTAGAAATCGGTTGATCCAATCATTACTGATACACATCCCTCTTCAGGAGAAGTGGTATTTTCATCCGACACGGGTACTGACACCACGATGCGAAGTTGCCGGCTCGATTCAAGCTTAACGTCCCATTTCCATTCGAAATCGTGTTCACTATTATCGTAGATTACTTTGTAATCGTCTCTGACATCCTGTACTACGAAGTGAATTGAAGAGAGGTTGCCAGATCCGCAAACACCGATTCTGTAGTTTATATCGGAGTGAAGAACCCGGTACATATCTGCTTCCTCACCCTCTATCAGCAGGGCAGCAGCATCGTAGTTGCCATCGTGCTGGTATGGGTCCAGTCCTGGTTTACATGTATTTTTGGCGAACTGCTTGCACTGTCCGTTCATTGCTGCCGGCATGGCGATCAGGCCAATAAACAGGGATAAAATTAGAATGCCCTTTTTAGTCATCTTCTTATGGGTTTAAGATATGTAGCTACTGCGGATATCGGCAACTTTTGATTTCAATTCCTGGAATACATCCCTTGGAATCTTAATGGATGAATCTGATTTCAGGGTAGTGACATTGGTTTCGGTATCCTCAACAGCAGTAACTTCGCCCTGCTCAATGGTAATCTTATCGAAAATAAGCTTCAGAGTTTTCACATCTTCAAGTACGACCATTGCATCCTCATCCTCGGGTGATTGCATAAGGAGGTTAACCATAATATCCAGTGAAAGCTTCTGATCAACAATCCTTTCAACCAGCTTGCTCCCTTTAAGCTTGGATTCATCCACAAGGTTGGTGGCAATATAGAGACCTTCCATCCAACCTCCAACGAGGACGACTGAAGCGGTTGCCTCCAATCCGTTCTCCTTAAGGAAAGAGCTTGAATTCATCAATGTTTCTGAAATGATGTCAATGATCATCTCCCTGTTGTTGATGTTATCCTCAAGGGTGTTGAGGGTCTCCTCATTAATGGCATCCATGATATTGAGCCCGTCGGCCATCTCTTTGGCAGCACCTATATAATCCAGCGTTGCCTGGGTCTGGTCGAACAGACTGGCATAGCTAAGATCGGTCGAGTAGATACCCAGGTTCAAAGCTTTACTCTTGGCTGTAATGTAAAGGGATGTGTTACTAGTGGGATTGAGCAGCTCTTCATTATATACCGCACCAGCATTTTTGATCAGCATCGCAGTCTCCAGGGGTGAGGGCAGCGAGTAGAAGATCCTCTTGGCGGTGTTCAATTGCTCTTGGGTCTCAACATCCAGGTTGCCGGATGCTTCAAATTCCCCCGATCCTTCACCCCCTGTTTTTGTCCGCTGGTTGCAGCTGACAACCAACAGGCTAAATGAGACAAACAGAAGAAGAAAGAATTTACCGGATAATACTAGTTTTCGGTTCATAGGTAGGCTTGTTAATTAATTATGTGCAGCAACTGTCATACAGAAGTAAAAATAACACTTTTTTTCTATTTAAAAAGGGTAAATCTCTCGGTCATCAAGGGTTCATGTTCCTTTGCCAGTTCTTCTGTCCATCCGATCATGTATTGCGTATAGGCTCCAATATCAAGTTCGCCCAGAGGTCGGGCATAAACATCCGACATGATATCATCCGGGAAAGCACCTGCAGCCAGGTTCAGATTTCGGCCACTTCTCCTGAAATGTGTTTCGTGCAGATCTGCAGCCCCGTAAAGATGCAGGAAACTGTGGGCAATATCAGACGGATATTTATAACTGACCACGGAGAACTCCACATCGTCGTTGTTCAGTGTGTTGACTGCCATGGAGATATCTGACTTGAAATAGTTGTTCACCATCAGGAGCATGGCCACGCTTTCTACCTGGTATTCGTCCCTGAGGAAAGCAATCAAGCGCTCTTTAGTCCCCGGTTTCTTCTGGGAAGGGATCCCGTCTTTTTCCTTAATATAGAGTGATTCCCCAATGGTCTTGGAGATGTTGTCGCCCCACCGGCTAAGCGATTTCATACCATCAAACAGCTTCAGTTCCCTGATGGTTTCATCAACACTGTTGCGGGGAAGGTTCTTTTGAATGGTGGTGAATTCATCTCCGATATAAAAGTCGGTTTTTATATGCAAAGGTATATTATGCTCCTCAGCCTCCTTCACCAGCCATCGTATTGCCACCTGAATGGAGTCAATGGTAGTCAGAATATCAAATTCACTCCAGGGATAGGTGGATCGGGTATCAATAAACACAAAATAGAGCAGGACATCGTGCTGCAGCGCCTTGCACACATTGTTATGCCGCCCTGCACCAAAGTCGATGGACGGGGTGGATGCAGAGGTACCCATAAACAGAAGGATAAACAGGGTAATATGAATGAGTATTCTAGACATTAACCATTTTATACGTGTTGCCTAAATGTATAAAAAATGCTATTCAACTTTTACTTTTCTTTTCAACGTACCTGCACAGGTGACTGATATCGCAGCTTCCGCAAGAAGGATTTCGCGCAGTACAGACATATCTGCCGTGAAGGATCAGCCAGTGGTGGGCCAATGCTATCTCAATTTCGGGTATGTGTCTGATCAGCTGCATTTCAGTTTCATAGGGGGTTTTTGCCCCGGTGGTAAGCCCGATTCTTGCGGCCACCCTGAAAACATGAGTGTCCACAGCCATGGCCGGCTGTTTATATGCCACAGAGAGGATAACATTTGCTGTTTTTCTCCCAACCCCCGGGAGTTTCTGAAGGTCATCCATGGTGTTGGGAATGCTCCCTTCAAATTCCAGGGTCACCATCTTGGCCATTCCTGACAGGTGTTTGGCTTTGTTGTTGGGATAGGAACAGCTTTTAATCAGTTCAAAAATCTGTTCCACCTCTGCCTCAGCCATTGAGTAGACATCGGGGTACTTCTCGAAAATAGCCGGTGTGATGAGATTTACCCGTTTGTCGGTACACTGTGCTGACAGGATCACAGCCACCAGTAACTCAAAAGGATCGGTGTATGTAAGTTCAGTTTCAGCCCCAGGCATGGCCTCGGTGAACCAGGCAATGACCTTTTCATACCTCTCTTTGATCTTCATGAGTCCAATATTAACAAAAGATTATTATTTCTCCTTATATCTTACAATCCGTAATGATACTTGTATTTCTGCTATTAATTGTTTACGTTTGCAACGGAAAAATTATACAATGGCCCACGTAAACAGCGTATATTACTTTTATTTTTTCACTGGTAGATAACTGGTCGGGTTTGTTTTATACATTTGATACCCGGCTTTAGTCGGGTTTTTTGTTTTGAGGCAATGGCAAAAACAATAGCAATACAGGGCGGATACGGCGCTTTTCACGAGATCGCTGCCCACCACTACTTCGAAAATGAAGAGATCAACATCCTCCCCAGGAATACTTTCAGGGATATGGTCTCTTCACTGAAGGACCGGAAATCAGATTACGGGATCATGGCCATTGAGAATTCACTGGCCGGAAGCATTATCCCCAACTATAATCTGATTATTAATAAGAGCATGCATATCACCGGTGAAATTTACATGAGGATCAAGCAGAACCTTGTGGCCATGCCTGGTGTGGAGATTTCCCAGCTGAAGGAGGTGTACTCGCACCCCATGGCCATTCTGCAATGCCAGAACTATTTTGATGCTCACCCCGAAATCAGGCTTATTGAGAGTATTGATACCGCCCTGAGCGCAAAGGAGATTGCAGAAAAAAAGATGATGGATACAGGTGCCATATCCAGCAGACTGGCGGCTGAGAAGTATGGATTGAATATCCTGGCCGAAAGCATTGAAACAAATAAAATGAACTACACCCGTTTCCTGATCCTGTCAGAGAACGGAGATAACAGCCCGGCAGGGGAGGTGAACAAGGCATCCATCCATTTTACAGTATCTCACCAGTTTGGCTCATTGTCAAAAGTCCTATCCATTCTATCCTATTATGAGATGAACATGGCCAAGATACAGTCCATGCCCATACCAGGGAAAGACTGGGAGTACATGTTCTTTGTGGATGTTGAGATCAATGATTATGATATGTATAAGAAATCTCTGGAGGCTATCAGGCCCTTTACCCCCTCCCTGGGGATTCTTGGTGAATATAAAAAAGGTAATACTGTAATTGAATAATCGATATGGTAGTTGATGTTGAGTTAGAACCGATGAAGTTTGAGGGTGAGGTCTTTTCCAAACCCATCATTATGGCTGGTCCCTGCAGTGCAGAGACCGAGGAGCAGGTCATGAAGACAGCTGTGCCCCTGGCTGAAATGGGGATAAGAATTTTCAGGGCAGGGATATGGAAACCAAGGACGCGACCCAACGCTTTTGAGGGTGTGGGATCAGAAGGCCTGAAGTGGCTACAGACGGTAAAGAAAGAGACCGGGATGCTGGTAGCCACCGAGGTGGCCAATGTGAAACATGTGTATGAAGCCTTGAAATTTGGGGTGGATATCATTTGGATCGGAGCCCGTACCTCGGCCAATCCTTTTGCTGTACAGGATATTGCTGACAGCCTCAGGGGGGTTAATATCCCGGTGATGGTGAAAAACCCTGTAAATCCGGATGTGGACCTGTGGATCGGGGCCATCGAAAGGATCAACAATGCAGGGATCAGGCAGATGGCGGCCATACACCGCGGATTTTCAAGTTATGATAAGACCCTCTATCGGAATATCCCCCAGTGGCAGCTTCCCATCGAACTGAGAAGGCGGATTCCCGAAATGCCGATCATTACCGATCCCAGTCACATATGCGGAAACAGGGACTTCCTGCTGGATATCTCACAGAAGGCGATGGACCTGAACTTCGACGGACTGATCATTGAGACCCATTGTAACCCCGATAAGGCACTGAGTGATGCAAATCAGCAGGTGACACCTGACGGCCTGAAGAATATCCTTGACCGTCTGGTTCTGAGGGATTCTGAAGTAAATGAGGAGTTGATGTTGACCCTGGCCGAACTTCGGGATCAAATTGATAAGCTGGATGACAGGATTATCAATTTACTGGAGGATCGGATGAATGTCTCCAACAGCATCGGTCAGTACAAAAAGGATAACAATATCACGATCCTTCAGACCAAGCGATGGGATGATATGCTGAAGAACCGGACTCTGCTTGGAAGCAGGAAGGGGCTCAGTGAAGAGTTTATTGTCAAGCTCTTCAGGTCCATTCACCAGGAGTCCATCAACCACCAGACCAGTGTTATGAATAAAGAGTAAACCATGCACCAGATCAAGCTGACCACCCCCACAGGGAACACAAGCATCTCCGTAGGAAAAGCACTTTCCGAAGGTCTTGCCAGGCTTAGTCCTAAACCGGTTTTGCTGATAGATGAGCATGTGTTGTGTAATCATAACGATGTTTTTAGTTGTTTTACCTGCATTGTAATTCCGTCGGGTGAGTCAAACAAAACCCTGCAGACTGTTGAGAATCTTTACCGGGAACTGGTGAAGATCGAAGTGGACCGTTCCTCACTCCTGGTTGGAGTGGGCGGTGGACTGGCCACAGATATGGCGGGTTTCGTAGCCTCTACGTTCTTAAGGGAGGTTCCCTTCGGATTTATTTCCTCCACCTTGCTGGGCCAGGTGGATGCCAGTATCGGCGGAAAGAACGGGGTCAACCTGGATGGCTATAAAAACATGATCGGAACCATCAGGCAGCCTTCCTTTGTCTGGGCCGACCTGGATCTGCTGAAGACCCTTTCGCGGAAGGAGTATATCTCGGGGATCGCCGAGGTGGTCAAGTACGGGGCAATAATGGATGTACAATTTTTGCACTACCTGAAGGATAATATGGACTTGCTGCTGGCTCTTGATACCCCGGTACTTGAAGAGGTGGTGACCCGTTCAGTGAAGGCCAAAGCGGAGATTGTAGAGAAAGATGAAAAAGAGTCAGGTTTAAGGAGGTTGCTTAACTTTGGACATACCATCGGTCATGCCATCGAACGGGATCAGAAGCTTTTGCACGGACAGGCTGTTGCACTTGGAATGGTCATTGCGTCAAGGCTGTCAGTGAATCTTGGATTGCTCCGGTCGTCTGATGCCGAACTTATTGAAGAGGTGATTTCAGCAGCGGGACTGCCTGTTGAGCTCTCTCTCAATCCGGATAGGATCTATTCAAACATCCGGAAAGACAAGAAAAAAAGCGGGGATATGATACACTTTATTTTGCTTGACGGTCCGGGAAATGCGGTGGTCAGGCCGATCCCCCTGGATGAATTAAAACCGATGCTCAATGATTTGTATTAGCATCAGTGACTTTTCGCAATTGCTCCCCGTTATTGAAGGAGGAGCCCAACTGATCGAGCTCAGGCTGGACCTGATCAGGATCCGCCCCTCGGTGCTTTTCCCGAAGATACCTGCCGGGATAAAAACGCTGGTAACCTGCCGGGAAGGTGAATACAGTGGGCTGGAGAGAATCAGTCTGCTTTGTGAGGCCATTGAACTTGGCGCTACCTACATGGACCTTGAACTTGAGTCGGCCGAAGCCTTTGCTGCAGGAATATTGCCTGTAGCTGAAAAACATGGGTGTGAGGTGATCTTTTCCCATCATGATTTTCAGGGGACACCTGATGAGGATGAACTCAGGAGTAAGATAGAAGCGTGTTACAAAAGGGGAGGGGTGATTGCAAAAATAGCCACACAGGTGGAATCACAACTGGATGTGATAAAGCTTCTTTCGCTCTACCAGTTGCCCGGCAGAAAGGTAGTGCTGGGGATGGGTGATGCAGGTCGCATCACCAGGGTGGTAGCTCCGCTCCTGGGATCAGAGTTTACATTTGCCTCACCCGGTGAGGGTGACGAAACGGCTCCGGGACAGCTGAGTGCTTCGCAATTGAATGCCATTTATAAAATATTAAACGGGTCATGAACACATTCGGTACAATTTTCAGAATCAGTATTTTCGGCGAATCTCACGGCGAATCGGTGGGAGTTGTCATCGACGGCTGTCCGGCCGGTATCCCGCTGAAAGTCTCCGACTTCGATGCTGATTTTTCCAGGCGGAAGAGTGGTGCAAAGGGAACCACCCCCCGAAGCGAGGCAGATACCCCCAGGATAATGAGCGGGATTTTTAGCGAAAACACCACCGGGGCTCCGGTGATGATCATGTTTGAGAATAGCAATACCCGCTCGAAGGACTATAGTAAGCTTATTGAGATCCCCCGTCCGGGCCATGCCGATTTTACAGCCGAGAAGAAATTTGGCGGTTACCAGGATTACCGGGGTGGCGGACACTTCTCAGGCAGGCTCACACTTGGCCTGGTGGCAGCTGGGGTTATCGCCAAAAAGATGATTGCTCCCTTGGAAGTTGAAGCAAAACTCCTTGAAGTCGGAGGAAGCGAAGATATTGACGCAGCAGTTGACAGGGCCATTGAAGCCGGAGATTCAATTGGAGGTATCGTTGAGTGCACCATCAACCAGGTTCCGGTGGCACTGGGTGAACCCTTTTTCAATTCAGTTGAGGCGGTGATGAGTCACATGATCTTCAGTATCCCGGCCATCAAAGGGATCGAGTTCGGGGCGGGGTTCAGTGCTGCGAAGATGACCGGAAGCGAGCATAATGACAATTTCATCTCCACCGAAGGAAGCACTGAAACCAACCATGCCGGCGGCATCAATGGTGGAATTACCAACGGAAATGAGATCGTTTTCAGGGTAGTTGTAAAACCAACCTCCAGCACCCACAAGTTGCAACGGACCATGAATATGCATTCCGAAAAGATGGAGGAACTGGAAGTTGAAGGCAGGCATGATACCTGCATCGCTTTAAGGATCCCCGTGGTAGTGGAGGCAGCGGCCGCTGTAGTCATTGCCGACCTGATGTTACAGGCACAGCAAACAGAGAGGATATATAAACCGAAATAAGAAGAGAATAGCATGCGTATTGCAATTATCGGAGCCGGGAACATGGGCTCATGGTTGGTGGAGTCGCTCTGCCTTGATTACGAAGTAGGAGTTTTTGATACGGATCGGAGTAAGATGAAATACTTCTTCAATTCCAGGAAGTTCCTCTACTACGAGGAGATTCTTGATTTCACTCCGGATCTGCTGATCAACGCAGTTAGTCTTGATCAAACCCTGCCGGTATTTAATGAGATCATCTCCTACCTGCCCGAAAACTGTATCATAGCCGACATCACCTCTGTGAAGAACGGATTGGATGAGTATTATAAAAGCCTGGGGCGCAGGTTCGTCTCTACTCACCCCATGTTCGGACCCACCTTTGGCAACGTAAAGGAACTGAGTAATGAGAGCGCCATAATCATATCCGAATCGGACGAAGAGGGGAAAGCTTTCTTCAGGGAGTTTTACAGCAGTCTCAACTTGAAGATATTCGAGTACACATTCCAGGAGCATGATGAAACCATCGCCTACTCGCTCTCTATTCCCTTTGCCTCAACCCTAGTGTTTGCGGCCAATATGAAAGAGCAGGAGGCTCCCGGAACCACATTTAAGAAGCATTTTGATATTGCGAAGGGCTTGCTTTCGGAGGATGATTACTTGCTTTCGGAGATTCTCCTGAGCCCCCACAGCCTTGAGCAGGTGGAAAAGATCAATAAGGAGATGAGTGATCTTATGGAGATGATCAAATCCCGGGATAAAGAGAAGCTAAAAGTATTTTTTGGGAATTTAAGGAACAATATCGGACTGAAGCCTGAGAAGTAGCACCCGGCTGGTATGTTCTGTGATCCTGAACCGGTTATCGATCCGATGACCCATGATCCAGGCAATCTTTTTCCCGTTTGTAAGGATCCATGTTCGTTCCTTTACCGGGACCGGCACTTTTTCGTCTACGAAAAAGTCACTTAGTTTTTTAATCTGGTCCATGCCCAGCGGATAGAAATAATCACCAGGCAACCAGCGGCGAATGGTCAGTGGAAACTGGATTTCATCATAATCCAGGCAGGCTGTATTCCGGTCCGTTGGAATCTGACCCAGTTTGTCCCGCTCCATTACTTCCACATCCATGGAGAAGGGAAGAGAGGAGTGTTTCTCCGGGGTATCCAGGTAGTAGCGTTCAAAGGAGTCGGATCGTGATTCCACCAGGATAAGCTGATCGCGGTCTTTGAAGAGTTGGTGGGAAGGGGAGAGGAAGCGCTTTCCCGGTCTGGCTTTCAGGAACTGTTCAATCTCCCTGCACTGGAGCCTTGTAAAACCATAGGGGGCGAAAAGTTCATAGAGCCAGGTGCCCATAGGATCCAGCTTCATCAATAGACCAGTTTTAATGTGAATTTCCCCCGAATTTCCTTTAAAGATTTCATTCCGAACTGTATCCACACTCCCTTCCACGATCTCCCTTAACTCAAGCATTCGCTCCATGTTTAAAGCCATGGTATCGATAAATCCAGGATTGATCTGCTCCATAGAGGGGATCACATCATGCCTGATCTTATTCCTCTGGTACTTTGTCTCCCGGTTACTTCTGTCCTCCCTAAAGGCAAGGCGATGCTTCCTGGCATACTTTTCAATCTCCTTTCTGGAAGCAAAGAGGATTGGACGTATCACCTGATCATTTCGGTTTGGAATCCCTGTTAGCCCCCGTATCCCGGTTCCCCGTGACAGGTTCAGGAAGAAGGTCTCTACCGAGTCGTTCAGGTTATGGGCGGTGGCAATGGCATCGAGGGAGTGGTGTTTGGCAAGTGAAGAAAACCAATCATACCGCAGGTCCCTTGCGGCCATTTGCAATGAGATTCCCTTCTCTTCCATCTCCGAGTCAACATCAAAGCGCTCCACATAGACCGGCATCTCCAGCTGTGCTGCCAGCGATCTTACAAAGACCTCATCCGTATCAGAATCCTCACCCCTTAGCTGGAAATTGCAGTGGGCGATGGCGCATTCATAATCACTTCCTGCAAAAAGATGGGCCATCACAACTGAATCCACCCCGCCGCTTACGGCCAGCAGCACCCGCTCCCCGAAGCTGAGAAGTCCGTGCTCTTCGTTATATGCCCTGAATCGTTCCAGCATTAGGGCAAATTACAAAATGAAATTGAATAAGTGTGGCAGAATTGCAAACAGGGTCAGTAAGAAAAAAAGGATTGCCCCGTGCAGGACAATCCCTTCTCTGTAGCTTCAATTAAAATGGAGACTATTTCTCGGCCAGGTAGCTGGCGATGGAGTCATGGTTTTCTTTCAGGGCTTTGTCGCCTTTGTGCCAGTTGGCGGGGCAGACGGATCCGTGCTCTTCGCTGAACTGAAGTGCATCGATAAGGCGCAGAACCTCCTCAATACTTCGGCCCAGTGGCATGTCATTCACGAGCTGGTGTCGAACCACACCCTCCTTGTCGATAAGGAAGAGGCCACGGTAGGCCTCGGGAGCACCTTCGAAGATGGCATCACCATCGTCGGTGTAGTCCCATTCTCCTGCAAGTACATCATAGTTTTCAGCGATGGTCATCGCAGCGTCTGCTACCAGAGGGTACTTCACGCCTTTAATACCTCCATCTTTCAGTTCGGCCTGAAGCCATGCCCAGTGAGAGTGCTTGGAATCAACGGAGCAACCAACAACGGCCACATTACGCTCTTCGAACTCAGCTATTTTCTCCTGGAAAGCAATGATTTCCGTGGGGCACACAAAGGTGAAATCGGCCGGATAGAAGTAGAATACCACATATTTCTTTCCAACATATTGTTCCAATGAGAAATCTTCAATGAATTCACCTCCGTTGACCACTGCAGAGGCTTTGAAAGCCGGAGCTTTTTTTCCAACTAATACTGCCATTATTCTAATTATTTATAGGTTAATAAAACCATTAAACAATCAAGATACAAAGAGGTTCAAAAAAAATATTAAAGACCCAGTAGTTCAGGACCCTGGTTGAAGACAATGTCCACCGGGATACTCAGTTCCTGCAGCCGGTCAAGATCAATCTGGAGCTCCTCCCGGATAAAGCCCGACTCATCCACGAGTCTCTTGGCCATGTTATAGTCGCCATCACCCTGGGTGGTGATGATCAGCAAGGCCAGGTTATTCATGGCCTTCTGCATCTTCTCAAAGTCGATCCTGTAGGTGCCGTTGGTATCACTTCGTGAGAAAGCACCGCTCTCCTGGAAGTAGTAGAACCTGACCATGTTGGCTTTACCATGAGAACTGGCCACGCCAAAACGGATGCTCCTGAAAATACTTGCCATAAAGGTTACATAGTTGTCCATGAGATCCTTCTCCCCAAACATTCCCTTCTCAGCCATCTGTGTAATCAGGAAAAGGCTCAGAATATCTGCTTTTCCCTCTTCCAGTGCACTGTACTGCTCCTTAAGGGCAGATCTTACTGTCCCCATACCATCAACTGTCTGGTTGATCCCCAGTCCGTGTGCAATCTCATGAAACATGACGTTTTCAAAGAAGGCATCGAAGGTAACATGCTCCCTTTGCTCCTCGTCGATAAGCACATTGCTGATGGGAACAAGGATCTCTTCGAATTTGTAGCGGATGGAATTCTTCAGTTGCAGTTTCCTCGAACCTTTACTGGCATGGACCCGTTCATCGTTGGGAAGGTTGATGGCAATGGTTTTACTTCCGGCGTTACAATCACCTGCATAAAAGACCACATCATAGGCGCCAAGATCGGAGTCGCTTCCCGGCACCTCCTTTTTATATTCAGGAGGAACCGGAAGGTTCTTCTGCATTTCGGGAAGTACAGAGGCAATATAGGCAAGTTTATCGCTCCACTCCTTATCCTTGATCAGTATAAAGGACTCGTGGGCAGCCTTGTAGTTAAAGAGGGCATCTTCATAGTTTTCAATGGGTCCTACCACGAAATCAATCACGTTGTTCTTCATATCCATCCAGGCCATATCGGAGGCCAGGTAGTCGTCGGTAAGCAGTGCTTCGGCCCGAAGCCTCAGGTATTTCTTAAATCCTTTGTCATCTGCTAGTTCAGCAGCCTGGTTCAGAAGTTCAGCTGCCTCTTTTACCTGTCCGGCCCACTTTTCGTGGTAGGGGATTACCTTAAGGGAGCCATCGCTCTCCCTCTCGATTACAGTATAGAGGCTGGTTTTTGTCGGGTCCTCAATGGCTTCAAATTCAGCTTTGGTCATGTCGGCCGGGTAATAACCCGATCCTGCCGGTTTTGCTCCAAAGTCGGGAAGATAAGGGAGGTTCCCGTTCAGTCTCTCCCATGGTCCGTAGTTGATTTTGAAAAATTGGGCCATTTCTTCGTTGACCATTGAACCCAGGGCTGCATCCCTGTCAGAGAATACCTGGTCCCAGTAAATATCCTCCATAATGCCGGCCACCCTGAAGAGTAGGCGCAGCATTTCTTTCTGATTGTCTGAAAGTTGTGAGATGTCTGCCCTCAGGTCCACCTCAGCAAATTCTGCTGCCTTGCGGCAGATCATCAGGTCGAAAGGTTCCAGTGTAATACTCTTGTCTATGGTCCCCAGTTCAAGTTCCAGTGTCTGATCTGCTTTTATGTATGTCATGCCGGAAACAGTTGTCTCCGCATCCAGGGGGAAGTCAGCCGAAAACTTAATCTGTGTCTCATCCTCCGATTCATTCTTTATAGAGTAGAGTCTTCCCTCTACCTCCACCTCGTCATTCATCAACCTGATGAACAGCGACTTTGCCTGGGTATACCGGACCGACTCCCCCTCTTTTATTTCGAAGGTGGGCAGGGTTCCGGAGAAGAGATCATTGATGCTCTCTTTGTCTGTACAGCTTTGTGCCAGCAGAATCATAGTTACAAGAATGGTGATTCTAATTTTCATAGTTAGTTAGTTAGTAGGCTTTTGCAATAATCACACGGTATTTGGAAGGCTTGCCGCTGACAATACATTTTCCCTCCTCCTCTTCAGCGTCAAAGGGAATGCACCGGATGCTTGCTTTGGTCTCTTTTATTTTATTTTCCGATTCCACTGTGCCGTCCCAGTGAGCCATAGCAAATCCACCTTTATTCTCGAGGACATCCACGAGTTCCTCCCAGGTGTCGACTTTGTGAGTGCTCTCTGTTCTGAAATTCAGAGCTTTCTTATAGATGCTTTCCTGGATTTCATCCAGCAGGTCTTTGATGTACGCGGCGATTCCTTCCTGTGGCAATACCTTTTTCTCAAGGGTATCCCGCCTGGCCAGTTCCACATTTCCATTCTCTATATCCCTTGGGCCAAGGGCTAGTCTGACCGGTACGCCTTTAAGTTCATACTCGGCAAATTTCCAGCCTGGTTTCTGGGTGTCACGGTCATCAAACTTCACAGAGATACCAAGGGATTTCAACTCAGCTTTGATCCTGTTGGCAGTCTCTGCAATGGCAGGGAATTCACCGTCACCCCTGTAGATGGGGACAATCACCACCTGGATGGGAGCAATATTAGGAGGAAGGATCAGGCCGTTGTTGTCGGAGTGTGCCATGATCAGTGCCCCTATCATTCTTGTGGTCATACCCCATGAGGTGGCCCATACGTAGTCAAGTTTTCCCTCTTTGTTGGTGAACTGGACATCGAATGCCTTTGCAAAATTTTGTCCTAGGAAGTGGGAGGTTCCACCCTGTAGGGCTTTGCCATCCTGCATCATCTGTTCGATGGTAAAGGTCTCCACTGCACCGGCAAATTTCTCAGATTCGGTCTTGGTTCCAATTACCACAGGTATCCCCAGAAATTTCTCTGAGAATTCGGCATATATGTTGACCATCTGCAAAGTCTCCTCTTCCGCCTCTATCCGGGTTGCGTGAGCAGTGTGACCCTCCTGCCAGAGAAACTCTGCTGTACGAAGGAAAAGCCGTGTGCGCATCTCCCACCGTACAACGTTGGCCCACTGGTTAATCAGGATGGGGAGGTCACGGTAGGACTGAACCCAGTTTTTATAGGTATTCCAGATGATGGTCTCCGAGGTGGGACGGACAATCAGCTCCTCCTCCAGTTTGGCATCGGGGTCCACCATCAATCCCCCGTTCTCCTCATCAGCTTTCAGGCGATAGTGTGTGACAACGGCACACTCTTTTGCAAAACCCTCCACATGCTCAGCTTCGCGACTGAAGAAGGATTTTGGGATAAAGAGCGGGAAATATGCATTTTCGTGACCGGTCTCCTTGAACATCCGGTCCAGTTCATCCTTCATCTTCTCCCAGATGGCATATCCGTATGGTTTGATGACCATACAACCCCTCACTGCGGAGTTCTCTGCCAACCCCGATTTCAGAACCAGGTCGTTGTACCACTGTGCATAATTCTCTTCCTTACTGGTTAATACTTTTGCCATTGAATAAAGTGTTTTTTTAAAGCTACAAAGAAAGAAAAAAAAGGCGAAGGGGTAAAGGCCTAAAGCCTTAAACCAATGACCAGGACATCGTCAATCTGGCTCAGGTCACCCTTCCATTCGTCGAAGATCAGGCTAAGGATCCGGTGTTGCTCCTCCATGGGCCTTTCGTGAACCTCTAAAAGCAGGTCCTTAAAGGGGCGGTATTTGAATTTCTTTCCCTGGGGCCCGCCAAACTGGTCAGGGAATCCGTCAGTAAACATATAGACCCGGTCCCCCTGCTTCATCTCAATGGTATAACGGGTAAAATCGGACATCTTTTCGTAATAGGCCACCGGCATGTTGTTCCCCTTATACTCCAGCATTTCACCATTCCTGATGATGTAGAGCGGATTGTTTGCTCCCGAAAACTCAAGGGTTCGTTTAGCAGTATCATAAATCATCAGAGCCATATCAATTCCATCCTTTTGCTCACCGATTTTCCCCTCCTGCTTCAGGGTCCTGGCGATACTCAGTCGCAGCTGGTTCAGGATTTCCTCTGAATGCATCACTCCTTTTTCATTCACAATTTCATGCAGCATAGTGATGCCCAACATACTCATCAGTGATCCGGGGACACCATGCCCCGTGCAGTCGGCAGCAGTCAGCACAATCCTGGAGCCACTCTGCGAAATCCAGTAGAAATCGCCGCTCACTATGTCCCTGGGCTTGAAGAAGATGAAGTGCTCCCCAAAGAGGTTCTCAAAAACCTCATTCCTCGGAAGGACCGTATTCTGGATCTTCTTGGCATAGTCGAAGCTGTACTTGATCTCCTTGTTCTGCTTCTCAATGTGCTCTTTCTGGTTCTGGATCTCACGGGTACGTTCCTGGACCTTATCCTCCAGTTCACGGTTCACTTTGTCCTTTAATCCGGCATTTTCCCTAAGCTGATCGATGATCCTCCTTTGGGCCACCTCCTTGCTTTTTTTCAGCAGGTTGATGCGTTCACTCAGACCAATGGAGAAGGCGAGGATCTGCAGGGTTACTCCCAGTTCCAGACTGTGCTTGCCCAGGGAGTACTCCTTTAGCGCATAATTTACGGCAACACCCAGGATGAGGAAGAGGTTTGCAAAGAGGAAATACCTGGCAGGCTGAAAATTCTCCCTGGTGAGGATCATTGCCGGAACAATGGCCAGGAATAGTGAGCCTATGGCTGAAACAATATTGATTGCCAGTCCCCCGAGCTGGATGAAAATGGGAACGTGTACACCTACACCCAGCAACAGCAGGATCGTGAAACTGAGAATCAAACCACCCACTGTAAACCAAACCGCCAGCAGGAGAATGGTATCCCACGACTGGAGTGTATTCCGGGTATCCAGGTATGACCTTCCGAATAAAAGGAAAAACAACAGGAATATTTCAAGCAGGAATATGGTGGTGGGTACGGATGTTAATCTTGGAGTGATCTCATATATATAGCCCTCCTTATTGATGAAGAAGACCAGGAAGGCGAGTATATATAGGATGTAATAGAGGTAGCTGTTTTCCCTTCCCTTGACAAACATGGGGATGTGGTAGAGGATCATGATCAGCATGATGCCCACAAAAATTCCGAAAATAAGCCTCTTTGACCGGTCTTTATGATGGACGCTTTTCTGGGTGGAGACAGTGAAGGTGAGATCCGAGAGAACTGACACGTCAGAAAGGGAAACGCGCAGGTAGAGGGTGTCTCCTTCCCCCGGCGGAAGGAATACACGGAGATCATCCGACCCGTTGATGTTCACATCCTTGTTTTTTGGAGCTATTGAGTTCCCGGATTTTCTGACAGTGATCATACCATTATTGAAATCCTGGAACAGCCTGAACTCATCGAAGTCGGAAAAGAGGTTGGGTTGAAGGTGGAAGGCAAATTGGCGGGTGGAACGGTTTACAAAGTAGATCCTGAACCAGATGCATCCTTCGGGATCCGGATTAAGCAGAGCAGGATCGGGATCGCCGTAATCCACTTTCCTGAAACTCTGATCCATCATTCCTGAAAAAAGATATGAAGGTTGTGTACTGCAGGTTGGATCATCCAGGTAGTTCATCTGGAGATCCGAAATGGATACCTGCTGGATGAAATCGGACAGGATTACGGGCTTTTGTCCAAGTAGGGCCTGACCCAGTATTAAAAATATGAGAAGTTGTCTAAAGCGCATTCCAGTTTTAAATCCGGCTGTAAATATATTAAAGATTCTTTTACCGAGGCAATATTGGGATCACCTATGATTTAAGTGTATATTTACCAAAAGTTAACCCTAAACATGACTGCCGGCCCTGTGAGAACAAGGTTTCTGCCCATCCTTATCCTCCTGCTGCTTTTTTCCTGCTCTGGAAATGTGATTCAGACTACAGTATTTTCTGATGGTTTTGATGAGCTGGAGGCGCATATTTCACCTGTTTCCGACCAGGGAGATGAAGCTATCTATTTCATAGAAGGGCAGGGGGTGATCGGGCAATGGAGTGTGGCAACATCACTCAGACAAGAAGGATTTAATGAAGCATGGCAGATAAGGAAGGGGACTGACGGGGCCTCACTGGCCCAGACTTTCACCAATCTGGATAATCAGAATGAACCTTTGAGCCTGATAACACATCCCATTGTGGTGGCAGGCGACTCTTCCTGGAATGATTTTAAAATCGAGGTGGATTTTACACCTATGGCAAAATTTGATAAATGCGGGGTGGTTTTTGGTTACCAGCATCCCAATGAGTTCTATTTCTTTGGTACCGAGGGGAACACAGTGACCCTGAAGCACATTAGCCAGTCCGTTACCCCCTTAAGGTCCATTGAGAGAATACTGGAGTATAAACCGCTTGTGTGGACACCCGGCGAAGAGATGCACGCAATTGTTACGGTCAGACGGAACAAGATATCCACCATTCTGAATGACTCAATCCGGATGTATGATGAAAGTGAGACTGTGCTCCCGGGTCAGATCGGGCTGATTTCGGACATGCCTGCTCTCTTTAACAGGGTAGAAGTGAGGGTGCTGAAAGGGGAAATCAGAAAGCTGAACAGGAAAAAGAGACAACTGGCCAGAAGAGAGGGAATACACCTGGAGAGGCACCCCGCATTGGTTCGTTGGAAAAGCTTTGACACCAGGTCGTTCGGGGCTGATCAGAATGTCAGGCTTGGAGATCTGACCGGTGATGGGAATAAGGAGATTTTGTTTGTAAGGGGTTCAGAAGAGGGAAATTCTATCTGTTGTATCAGTGCAATGAACCTTGATGGACATACCATCTGGCAATACGGGGATACCCTTCTCCCGGCAAAAGAGGCTGGAGAGGAGTTGCCTGTTCAGATCCACGACCTGGACGGGGATGGGAAGCGCGAAGTGATCTTTGTCTCACATGGCAGAATCAGGGTTCTGGAGGGACTAAGCGGAGAGTTGATCCAGAGTGTGGGGATTCCCGAATCCATGAATGCACGTTCCATACTATTTGGCGATCTCCTGGGAACCGGGCTGGACAACTGTGTGCTGATAACGGACCGGGAATCGCAACTGATTGTTCTTAACGACAAGTTTCAGCAGCTGTGGGAACGGGAAATCGATTCTGATTCCCAAACCCTGATATACGATATGGACGGAGACGGGCATGATGAAGTGCTGGTGGGTTATTCGGTTTTTGACTACGAGGGAAAGCTTCTGTTCAACTCCGGGGAGTTTATCGGTGATCGGTGCAATGGGGTAGCAGTTTCTGAACTGGCCGGAAGTGAGGGGAGTACACCATGTCTGCTCTATGCTGCGGGTGACTGGGGGGTGATGTATGTGGATTTTGAGGGACAGGTTCTGAAACAGAATATCATGGGGCACGTGAAATACCTTTCGGTGGCCGATTTTGATATGGAAACTCCCGGGCTGGAAGTGGTTACCTCCAATGGTTGGGGAAGTGACGGCCTTATTCACATATCTGGCGCTTCGGGGGAGGTGAGAAAGAATTTTATCACAGTTTCAGGTGTAAGCAGGTGTGTACCTGTGAACTGGAAGGGGGACGGGGAGGAGTTTTTTATCGTTTCGGCTGACTCGCTTTCAGGGGGGATGTTTGATAAATACGGTCAGCTCTCCGTTCAGTTCCCCACCGACGGGCACCCGGCCACCTGCTACCTTGTTGCAGATCTCACCGGCGATGCGAGGGATGAGATCCTGGTCTGGAACAGGGACGAGCTATGGGTGTATACACAGGATGATAATCCCCGCATGGGCAATACCTACAATCCTGACCGCATTCCACTGTACAATCAATCTATGCAACAGATGAATATTTCATTGCCGGGCTGGTAATAATATTTATTATATTGCGAACATCTAATTGCTTATTTATTTGCTTTGGCACGAACTTTGTATCTTTAGAAGGTAAAATAACCAGAGCCAAAAACCTGGAGGAAATGTCATGAAAACTTTACAATTAGCCATCATAGGCACAGCGATCGTCCTGACATCATGCAGCTCTTCGAAGCAGACTGCTACAGCGGAATATGATGATGTCTATTACAATCCTAATAAGTCAAAGAATCAGGCAGTGGTTGCTCAGCAGCCCCGGGCTGCGACAGAGGAGATCATTGTGGCTCAGCCCATGGTTCAGGAGCAGGTGTATGCTGAGTCCCGGATTTACCAGGATGAGAACCTGAGCGATTACGAACAATATAAGTTACAGCAGGAGGCAGAGATGCTGGGTGAGTCTTACGAACCTCAGGGAAGCGAAGCCCTTTATGCTGATCAGTACCAGGTCTACGATACACTTGCCCAGGTCTCACAGTATGGGGAGGAGAGTGCCCCGGTTATTGTCAATAACTATTATGGCGATCCCAATGAATATTACTACTCATCAAACCTGAGACGTTTTTCTGATGAGTACTACGGTTGGGACTACTACGACCCTTACTATACAAATAGATACAATGGCGGCCGCATGGGTTGGGGAATGAGTATGGGATATGGTTATCCCGGAATGGGATTTGGATTATCCTATGGTTATCCCTCATTCGGATACGGCTATGGATATGGCGGATACTATGATCCATGGGGTTACGGTGGCTATTATGGTGGCCGTTATGGTGGCCATTATGGTGGTTCCTACTGGAGTGGTTATAACCACGGATACTACAACGGATATAATAACGGGTACTGGGATTCAGGATATGGATATGGCAGGCCGACACCCTATAGCTATGGGAAAGTAGGTCACCGGGGTTATTACGGGTATTCCAGGCCTTCAGGGTACAGCTCAGGAAACTCCAAAGGAAACACAGTGGTTGATCCCAAGCTGAGGCAGAGGACAGGCAGTGGTTCCCAGGCTACGAGAAGCAGTAATCAGGGAACACGCAGCAATGTTTCTGCCACTCGAAGTAATACTCAGGCAACCCGCAGCAATGTTTCTGCCACTCGAAGTAATACTCAGGCAACCCGCAGCAGTGCCACCAATCAGAGAGCTGCTGTGAAAACCACAAGGACCACCAGGCCGGCTGCAAATGTACAGAGGAGTACTACAAGCTCCAGGGGTAACTACACTCCCACCTACAGCAAGCCCAGGACCAGTTCATCATCGAATTATAACCGGAGTTCTTCAAATACTTATAAAAGCTCTACGCCGACCCGGAGCAGCAGCACTTACAGCCGCCCGAGCAGTTCAAGCAGTTCGAGCCGGAGCTCCAGCTCTTACAGTCGCCCGAGCAGTTCCAGCCGGAGCAGCAGTTCTTACAGTCGCCCGAGCAGTTCGAGCCGGAGCAGCAGTTCTTACAGTCGCCCGAGCAGTTCGAGCCGGAGCAGCAGTTCATACAGCCGTTCCAGTAGTTCACCAAGCCGGAGCAGCAGTTCATACAGCCGCAGCAGTTCAGGAGGATCGAGCCGTTCATCCAGTTCTCCAAGCCGCAGTTCATCAAGCTCATCGCGGTCATCAAGTTCATCGCGGTCATCCAGTTCAAGGCGATAGGCTTGCCATAACGCCGGGTCCCTTCTGGGGCCCCGGTTTCAAACAACAAAAACAAATTTGCCATGAGAAGAGATTCAATCATAGCCTTGCTAATGGTGTGCACCTTTACAACCATTCAGGCACAGAATGAGACACAGGCTCTCAGGTATTCCATGCATAATCCTTTTGGAACAGCGCGTTACGCTGCCCAGGGAGGTGCCATTGCAGCGCTGGGAAGTGACTTCTCTGCAGTGCAGGCAAACCCGGCGGGACTGGGTTTCTACCGCAGTTCAGAATTTTCCTTCACACCCTCCTTGTACTGGGTAAATACTTCTTCTGACTATATGGGGAATATGGCTGAAGATTCCCGGCTGAAGTTTAATGTGGGAAGCCTTGGCTATGTTTCGGCCATCAACCGGAACCAGAAGAGCGGGTTTGTGGGAGCTTCTTTCGCCATGGGGTATAACACGCTGGTTAATTTTAACAACCGGACCACCATCAGGGGGTCACAGGCTACCAGTACCATGCTGGATGATTTTACATGGCATGCCAATTCCGCTCCGGACTTTGCCGACCCGGATAATCTGAACCAGTTTTACGAGCAGGTTGTCTACGATGCCAACCTGCTCCCCTGGGTTGATTCAGCAGGTGAATATAGGAACGTTATAGAGAGCGGAGGTTACGGACAAGGGCAGTACCGCCTCCTTGACCAGTCAGGCTACATTGGTGAATACACGATTTCAGGGGCATTCAATTTCAGTAATTTCCTCTATTTCGGAGCCACCATGGGAATACAGTCGGTCAGGTTCAACGAAGAGATATACCATGTAGAAACCGACCCCAATGATCTCCTCTCGGATTTCAACAGTTTCCGCTTCAGGGAGTTTAACACCACAAAGGGATGGGGTTACAATATGAAATTCGGCATGATTATCAGGCCATTTCAACTGCTCAGGGTTGGAGCATCCTTCCAGATCCCAACTTACTATTACCTGACGGAAGAGAAGCTCACAGATGTCAGTTCCACATGGGATGCCAGCTCAGGGATTTCCAGTGGTAGTGCATCCTCTCCAATTGGTATTTATGACTACAGGTTAAAGTCACCCATGAAGGTCAATGCCCACGCATCGGTGATCCTTTTCAAAATGGCCACTGTTTCAGCAGCGTATGAATATACCGATTACTCATCGGCTCGCCTGGAAGCAAATGATGATAAGTTTCTCGTTGAGAACGATCAGATCCGCCGTAGTCTCAAGGCGGTACATAACCTGAAGGCAGGGGCGGAGCTCAGAATCAGCTCGGTTTATTTCAGGGGAGGGATCCAGTACCTGGCGAGCCCCTATACAGACACCAGGAACAACGCCGAGGAGTTTATCTATTCGGGCGGACTTGGTATTCGGTCGGGGGGTGTGTTTTTTGACATGAGTTACTCTTATGGTCACACGAATGAAGTGTATGGGCTCTATTCTCCCACACCCGGAATCAACGAGGTCTCCCTAAACAAGGTGAACCGCAATAACCTGATGCTTACCCTTGGATTGAAGTTTTAAGCGAGTTTTTTAAAACGCACAGGCTGTTGGGCCCCTCGTTAAATAAGAGGTCGAGAATGCTCAAATTGGGTCGGAATCCGTGTCTCTCTTCAAAAACCTGATGGTAGGCGTGTGGTACAAAACCGGGATCCACACTCCCTGTGTCAAGTTTGGGATGAATGAAGTGACGCGGATCCTCTTCGCCGGTAAGCGCCTGGAAATCAAGGGTCATCTTTACCGGAATGTCCAGTCCTATGATCTGAAGTGTTTTCTCCAGTAACTCTGCGTTCAGGTCAACCAGGAATTCAAATGGCTTTTCATAGAAGCCTGCCAGGTCGTCCATGAAATATTCAAAGAAAGGTGAGGCCGCATAGGCTGCCACAAGGCTTTTCCAGTGGACTTTGTTCCACGGCGTGTCATAGTCGATCCTGACCTCCCTAAACAGGTTTTTTGTCCCTTTTATCCGTTTAACAGGAATCGATAGTGTAAGCAGCCCGTTGGCCCCTGCGATGTTGCAGCGGTTCCTGTAGCTCTGCTTGACATAGTGGTCGAATTGTTCGAGGAAAATCTCCTTCTCCCTTACCAGCCGGGCAAAGTATTGTACCGGACCGTTATAGAGTGCTGGATAGATCAAGAAAGCTCCTTTATCTACTGGCCCTTACAATCCGGAACATGCGGTTCCATCGTATTCCGCCATACTCCTTATCCATGCTTAACCAGATCAGGCGTGGTTTTCCAATGATATGATCCATAGGCACAAAACCCCAGTACCGGGAATCGGCCGAGCTGTGGCGGTTGTCACCCATCATGAAGTAGTAGTCCATTTGAAAGGTATAGGAGCTGGCCGGCTGGTCATTGATAAATACCTGGCCTTCCTTTACCTCCAGTTTATTCTGCTCGTAGGCTTCAATAATCCTCCTGTAGAGCGGTAGGGTCAGTGTGTTAATCTCCACTGTCTGACCTGCTGCAGGGATTGTAAGCGGACCAAAAAATTCAAGGTTCCAGGGATAATGCGGGTCATGCGGGAAGATACTCCTTTCATACTGCCCATCGGTACGAGTATTCATGGCCTTTACACTGATAATCCCCGGAAGGGATCTCAACTGCTCCGCGGCATCAACAGTCAGGGGGAAAATGTAGTTGGGATTGTTCGTGACATCGGCAATATCTCTTCCAACTCCCAGGGGCTCCAGGGAGCGGGGATTAATAGGTGTGCCGTTGGTACGTACACTGTACACCCTCTGCAATCCTTCGAATTCTTTTTGAGGCTGACCATTCACTATCACGTCATTGCTAACAACCTGGATGGTTTCACCGGCAATGGCCACACATCTTTTGATGTAGTTGTCGCGCCGGTCAACGGGCCTGGTCTCCACATCATATCTCTCGGCAATCTGCTTCCTTACATACTCTTCATAAACCGAGGCGGGGCGGGTGAAACCGTTCTTTGCCGAGTCTGCCAGCATCAGGGTGTAGGACTTATCCCTGACCAGGGCAAAGTAATCAAAATTCCCTTCTGCGTAAATCTTATGGTCCGATTTCTCCAGTGCAACCGTATCGGAAGCGGGGAAATTGAACACAACGATATCATCCCTTTTTACATCACTGAACCCTTTCAGCCTGTTATAGGGCCTCTGGATCCACTCCAGGTAGGATTTACCTCCCAGAACAGTGTTGGGAAGGAATGGTACTGCCAGTGGTGTATTAGGTGTCCTTGGTCCGTAGGCAGTTTTGCTCACATACAGGTGGTCACCAACCAGCAGGCTACCCTCCATGGATGGTGTGGGGATCTTATAGTTCTGGAAAAGAAAGATATTGATTATCGATACAGCCACGACCGCAAAAATCAGTGCGTCGAGCCATTCAACCACCACATTGTTCTTCTTTTTTCTGCTCTTCCAGAAGGACCAGTTCACTTTCTTACTTACATAGATGTCGAAGATAACCGGGATTCCAAGTAGAAACCAGAAGTTGTGCAGCCAGATCACAAAAAGAATATAGGCTGTAATGGCTATTCCGAACTTTAAGTATTTGTGTTTCAGTAGATTGCTCAGGTTCATTTTGATTCGCTTAATTTATGGAATTAAAGATACGCTCTTTTCTTAAACCCTCAAGGAAAGGTTTGTCAGGTTCAATTGAAAACCAGACGACCACAGCCTTCCCCAGGAGGTGATCCTCGGGGACGAAACCCCAGTACCGGGAATCAGCCGAGTTGTGGTGGTTGTCACCCATCACGAAGTAGTAATCCATCTTAAATTTGTAGTATGAGGCGGGGCTGCCGTTAATGTAAATATCTCCCCGGATCAGCTGCACCTCATTATCTTCGTAAACCTCTATAACTCTCTGGTATAAAGGAATGTTAAGCATGTCGATAAGGATGCTGTCTCCTTTTTTAGGGATCAGAACCGGACCGAAATTATCGCCTGTCCACCGGTAATCACGGCTGTGGGGAAAGATTTCCTTGTTCTGAAATGATAGCATTGGTTCGGCATATCTCTGGATGCTGCGTACCCCCTGAAAGGAGCTGAGCAGATCAGCTTTTTCAACAGTTAAGTATAAAACGTGAAGTGAGTTTACAGGATTGTAGGTAACCGAATTTTTAAGGATTTTTAACGAATCCAGCACGGAGTCGGGGATGGGGGCGCCGTTTGTAGCGACGTAATATTTGAATTTTTTACCAGGCTGGTCGGGCCTGATCTCACCATTCACAAGAATCTCACCATCCACTACAGCCAGGAAATCACCCGGAAGGCCTATGCATCTCTTGATGTAGTTCTCCCTTTTATCCACAGGGTGGGTGATAACATCAAATTCCGACAACATATAGTCGCGGCCGTACTGCCTTACCAGCGAATAGTAGTTCTGCCCGGGGTACTGTAATAGCATAGTATCTCCCTCGGGGAAGTTAAAAACGATGATGTCGTCCCTTTTGACTCTTGAAAAGCCCCATAGACGCTTATAGGGCATCTTCATCCGCTCTGAATATGATTTCTGGCCTGAGGGCAGTTTATTGTGGTAGAAGGGAATGGCAAGGGGTGTGCCGGGAAGACGCGGTCCGTATGCCAGTTTGCTTACGAAAATATAGTCACCCGCCAGGAGGGTTTCCTCCATGGAAGGAGTGGGGATTTTGTATGCTTCAACAAACAGAATTTTAATTGCAAAGGAAGAAGTGAGGGCAAACAGAAGCAGGGCGATCCATTCGATGGCTGACTGCAGGAGTCGGGGAAGATGGTACTTCCTCAGGGTCCAGTCCACCTTCCGGGTAATAAAGAGATCGAAGATAACCAGGTTGGCGATGAGCCCGTACCAGAGCTGGGTCCAGACCATGATGGCCGACCAGGTCAGTGCAGTTAAAATATATCCGGTAATTCTCCAGTGTTTCCTCTGCATGGAATCAGATATTGAGCAGATCGCTCATTCCAAAAACTCCGTTTCGCCCACTGATAAATGAAGCGGCCAGAATAGCACCGGCAACAAAGGCATCCCTCGTTTTTGCATCGTGGGCAAGGGTGATGGAATCCAGGGTGGATTCATAGCGGACCGCGTGTTTTCCCTTTACCTCGCCCTCCCTGATGGCCTTGATGTGAATTTTGAATGGATCACTTTCCTCCTCAATGCTCCAGCTATTGCTGTTTGTCAGTTCATCAATGATACCCTCTGCCAGGGTAATGGCTGTTCCGCTTGGTTCATCCAGCTTATGGATGTGGTGGACCTCCTCCATGGAAACCCTGTATTCGGGAAATTTATCCATGATACGGGCCAGCTGCCGGTTCATGGCAAAAAGGATATTCACCCCGATGCTGTAGTTGCTGGCGTAGAAGAAGGCTCCTCCCATCTCCCTGCAGTAGCTCCCGATCTCATCTAACCTGTTGTTCCAGCCTGTTGTCCCGGACACCACTGGAAGGCCCAGTTCAAGACACCTTAGTATGTTACCCGGTGCTGAACCCGGCGTTGAAAATTCAATGGCAACATCAATCCCGGCCACCTTTTCAGGATTCAGGTCGTCTGAATTATCCATATCAATAATGAGGGGAAAAGAGTGTCCCTGTTTAATTCCAAGGGCTTCAATGGCCCTGCCCATCTTCCCATAACCTATTAGTGCAATCTTCATTTTCAAACTTACTTACTTACTTAATTATACCTGGCAAGCTAACAAAAAAAAAAGCTGAACCCCTTTCGTGGCCCAGCCTCTTTTATACCTTATGGCTATTGCCTATTGTACCTTTTTCACGATGGCTTCAAAAGCCTGGGGATCGTTCATGGCAAGGTCGGCAAGCACCTTGCGGTTTATATCGATTCCTGCCTTACCCAGTTTACCCATGAATTCGGAGTATGACATATCGTACTCACGTACGGCTGCATTAATACGCTGAATCCAGAGAGCCCTGAAATTGGCTTTCTTCTTACGACGGTCACGATAAGCATAACTCAGACCTTTCTCATAAGCGTTTTTGGATACTGTCCAAACATTACTTCTGCGACCAAAGTACCCTTTGGTCTGTTTCATCACTTTTTTTCTCTTCTGTCTTGATGCGACAGCGTTCGTTGCTCTAGGCATTAGTTCAAATTTTTTGGGTGCAGGCGGTCTATTGGGACTCTTTTTGCTCTACATCCTGGTCAATAACTGTTTTACCTGGTTTTTCAAAAGATAAAATCTTACTTCATAGCCAGAAGGTGCTTGATGTTGCTTTCATCAGCTTTGTGAACCACTCCAAAATAGGTCAGGTTCCGCTTGCGCTTCTTCGACTTTTTAGTAAGAATATGGCTTTTAAAAGCGTGTTTTCTCTTGATTTTACCACTTCCGGTGAGCGTAAATCTCTTTTTCGCTCCCGAATTTGTCTTCATCTTTGGCATTATTCCTACAATTTATCTAAAATAATAATTACTTCTTTTTCACTTTAGGAGCCATGAACATTGTCATGCGCTTCCCTTCAAGTTTCGGGAGTTGTTCAACTTTCCCAACTTCTTCAAGATCCTGGGCCAGTCTCAGCAACAGGATCTCTCCTTTTTCTTTATAAAGGATGGACCTTCCCTTGAAGAATACAAAGGCTTTCAGCTTTGCACCCTCATCCAGGAACTTCAGCGCATGTTTCAGTTTAAAACTGTAATCATGCTCATCTGTATTTGGTCCGAATCTGATCTCCTTCACCACAATTTTTGTGGCTTTGGATTTCATCTCCTTCTGTTTCTTCTTTTGTTGATAGAGGAACTTCTGATAGTCAATGGCCCTGCAAACGGGAGGATCGGCCTTGGGCGAAATCTCCACCAGGTCGAGGTCCAGCGAGTCTGCAATTTTTAAAGCTTCGGTGAGGGTAACCACACCCGGAGTCTCTATGTTTTCACCAACCAGACGAACTGAAGTTGCGCGTATCTGTTGGTTAGTGCGGTAAAAGATCCGCTCTTTGTTACGGTTATCGTTGTTTCTTCTACGATAATGACCTGGTCCAGCTATGGCTTATTCCTCCTATCTTTAGTTAAACTTCTGTCTTAATTTCTTCCAACTGCTTCCTTACTTCATCTTGCATAAAACCTGCAAATTCTTCCAGGCTCATACTCCCTTTATCACCTTCTCCCTGCCTGCGAACTGAAATTGTGTCGCTCTCCTGCTCCTTTTCGCCCACGATAAGCAGATATGGAATTCGCTTTAACTCGTTATCCCTGATCTTCTTACCAATCTTTTCGCTCCTCTCGTCAATCAGGGTGCGAATATCGTAATTTTTAAGGAAATTTGAAACTTTTTTTGCATAATCGTGATATTTTTCACTGATGGGCAGAATTACAGCCTGGTCTGGTGTGAGCCAAAGTGGGAATTTCCCTGCCGTATGTTCGATCAGTACAGCCACGAACCGTTCCATGGATCCAAAGGGTGCACGGTGGATCATCACCGGCTGATGTTTCTGATTATCAGCCCCGATGTATTCCAGTTCGAAGCGTTCCGGGAGGTTGTAATCCACCTGGATTGTTCCCAGTTGCCATTTGCGGCCCAGTGCATCCTTCACCATGAAGTCAAGTTTGGGACCGTAAAAGGCTGCCTCGCCATATTCCACAATTACATCCATGCCTTTGGCTTCCACAGCTTCAAGAATGGCCGATTCGGCTTTATCCCAGTTCTCATCGGCGCCGATATATTTCTCCTTGTCATCGGGATCCCTCAATGAAACCTGGGTGACAAAATCTTTGAAGTCTAAAGTCTTAAAAATGTATAGGATGATGTCGATCACTTTAAGGAACTCTTCCTTCAGCTGATCGGGACGGCAGAAGATATGTGCATCATCCTGAGTGAATCCACGTACCCTTGTCAGTCCGTGCAACTCACCACTCTGTTCATACCTGTAGACAGTTCCGAATTCGGCCAGTCGAACAGGCAGGTCACGGTACGATCTGGGCTTGAACTTATAGATCTCACAGTGGTGGGGGCAGTTCATCGGTTTCAGCAGGAACTCTTCTCCCTCCTGGGGGGTGTTGATAGGCTGAAAACTGTCTTTCCCGTATTTGGCATAGTGTCCCGAAGTGACCCACAACTCCTTTTGCCCTATATGCGGGGTGATTACAGGCTCATATCCATAATCACGCTGCACCTGTTTCAGGAAATTTTCCAGTCGCTCTCTTAACTGGGCGCCTTTGGGAAGCCACAGAGGCAGCCCGGGACCGACTCTTTGAGAAAAAGTAAAGAGCTCCAGTTCCTTGCCCAGCTTACGATGGTCACGTAGTTTGGCCTGCTCCAGCAGTTCCAGGTGCTCCTCCAACAATTTTGCTTTTGGGAAAGATACCCCATAAATCCTGGTCAGCTGTTTTCGGGTTTCATCGCCTCTCCAGTAGGCACCTGCCACGCTCAGTAGCCTGATGGCCTTGATGGGTGAGGTGTCGGGAAGGTGTGGCCCCCGGCAGAGGTCAGTAAAACTGCCCTGCTGGTAAAAGGAGATGGTTCCATCCTCCAGGTCATTGATCAGTTCGGTCTTGTATTCATCCCCCTTGTTTTTGAAGAACTCCAGGGCCTCCTGTTTGGTCACTTCCTTTCGCGAGTATCCGTTTTTCAGCGAGACCAGCTCCTTCATTTTCTTCTCGATCTTTGGAAGGTCCCCGTCGGTTATGATCACATCCTCACCCGGATCCACATCATAGTAGAAACCGTTCTCGATGGCGGGCCCGATCCCAAACTTGGTACCCGGATAGAGTGCTTCAACGGCTTCAGCCATCAGGTGTGCAGAGGAGTGCCAGAAAGCCTGCTTCCCATCCTCGGTGTCAAACTTATTCAGCTTAATGGAAGCATCATGGGTGATGGGCCGTGTTACATCCCACAACTCATCATCCACATTGACGGACACTACTTCACGTGCCAGGCTGTTGCTCAGGCTCCTGGCAATATCCAATCCGGATATACCCGATTCATATTCCCGAACAGAGCCGTCAGGGAGTGTTATATTGATCATTGAATTCTTTATCTAAAAATTAATAAGCTGCAAATTTAGTAAAAATGTGCATGCACTCGTCTTTCTAGGCATTAATCAATTTACTGAGCAGGTCCTGCCTTCCCATTCGGATTAATTCCCTTTTAATCACCTGCCTGTACTCTTTCTTATACCAGAAAAAGAACATGAGCTGTCTGCTTTTCTCATCTGTCGTTTTTGCCGTGACTACCTTCTTTAAGGTATAAGGGTTGTAGCCACTATAATACATGACAGTAGCCAGGGTCATGGGAGTGGGTGTGAAATCCTGTACCTGTTCCAGGCGATAACCCTGTTGCTTGGTGGTCAGGGCGAGTTCAGCCATATCTTCGGTGCTACAGTGGGGGTGACTGGATATGACGTAGGGGATGATTTGCTGGTTCAGGCCCTCATCTGAATTGATCTTTTTGAAGTCCTTATACAGTCGGTCAAATAAGTGATAGTCTGGCTTTCTCATTATATCCAGCACCTCTTTTGCGCTGTGCTCAGGAGCCACCTTTAGTCGCCCCGATACATGATTCTTCACCAGTTCACGAAAGTATTTCCTGAAATGGTTGATGTCGTTATTTTGCTTCAGAAAATCGTATCGTATCCCGCTGCCGATGCTAATTTTTTTAATTCCCTTTACTTTAGAGGCTTCATGGTAGAGGGAGGTCAGAGGACGATGATCTGTATCCAGGTTTTTGCAAATCGAAGGGTAGAGGCACGAGGGACGTTTGCACTTGCCGCAAATCTCTTCATTAAAACCCTTCATCCGGTACATGTTGGCAGACGGCCCTCCCAGATCGCTGATATAGCCTACAAAGTCGGGCATATCAGCCACCTGCTTCACTTCTCTTAATATAGAATCTTTTGTCCGGCTTTGTACAAACTTTCCCTGGTGGGCAGAGATGGTACAGAAGCTGCAGCCCCCAAAGCAACCCCTGTGTATATTGATTGAATGCCGGATCATTTCATAGGCCGGAATCGGGTTTTTCTTCTGGTATTTGGGATGAGGCAGCCTGGTGTAGGGAAGATCATAGATCCGGTCCAGATCTTTGCCTTCGGGCAGGGTGATGGGTGGATTTACCAGCAGAATCCCCCGACCGGCCTTTTGAGTGATCGTGCCGGGATGCATCATGTTTGAAGCGGTTTCTATCTGTGCAAAATTCTCGGCAAACTTCCTTTTATCCCTCAGGCACTCTTCATGCGCATGCAGGCGGATGACCTGCTTATCACCAATTATTTTCCTGGCTTCGGCTGCACTACGCAAAATAACCGTCTGACCGAGGCCGGTAATCTGACCGAAGGGAACCCCATTATCCAGCAATTTTGCAAGTTCCAGGATGGTATGCTCAGCCATTCCGTAGGTGATCATATCAGCACCGGAGTCGCACAGTATGCCGGGCCTGAGCCGGTCTTCCCAATAATCGTAATGAGTTAATCGCCGCAATGATGCTTCGACCCCACCCAGTATCACAGGTGTGTCGGGGAAATGCTGTTTCAGGGCAGCAGTATATACCGAAGTGGGGTAGTCGGGCCTGAAACCGGATACATTTCCGGGAGTGTAGGCATCTGTCGACCGGCGTCTTTTTCGGGCGGTATAGTGGTTTACCATGGAATCCATGGCTCCGGCCGAGACCCCGAAGAACAGCCTGGGTTTGCCCAGTTTCTTAAAGTCCCGCAAATCATCCTGCCAGTTGGGCTGCGGGATAATGGCCACACGGTAACCCGCTTCTTCCAGCACTCTTCCGATAACCGGTATCCCAAAAGCCGGATGATCCACATAGGCATCTCCTGTAAAGAGAATCACATCCAGCTCCTCCCAGCCCAGGGCCTTTACTTCTTTTGCTGTGGTGGGCAGATATTTTGATATGTGAGGGTAGGCCCCGTGATCCATTGTGTTTCCGTTTAGAGATTCTCCAGGATAAAATCGGTATGGGCCTGCACCAGTTCCTCGGAAAGTCTATTAAGCGCAAGCGCAACTAAAATAAGTGCATAACTAATCCGCTTCATACTGCTTTGATTCAGGGCTTTTAAATATTTTAGTAAAGGAAGAAAAAAGCTTTCGTAAAACAAATATCAAGTTTGGCATGTTATTTGAAAACTGATACAGTAAGAAACTTTAAACCCAATTGTCATGAAACGTTTATATATCATAATACCGATCCTGTCGCTGCTCCTGGCAGCTTGTACGCCGGAGCCCTATGCAGAAGCAGTCTATACTCCCCATGATCCATGGGTAGGAGAAGACATTGAATTTACCAGCCTTTCCACTAACACTAATGGTGTGGAGTGGACCATGGGCGACGGAACCTCTTCCTCATCTTCAAATGTGGTCCACTATTATATCGATCCTGGCAGCTATCCTGTAATGCTGAGGGCTTTTGGTAAAAAGGATGGTGTCAGCGTGGCGTCATTTGTTGTGGAAGTGTATGGTTCAGAGCTTAAGGTTATCGTTAAAGATATTGTGGATGATTATCTCATTGAAGAGGCAAGTGTTGTACTTTTCAATTCCCATGATGCATGGATGGATCTGGATTACGACAACGGAACCGAGGAACAATTGACAAACCGGTATGGAGAATGCTATTTTTCTGATTTGAGTTATCAAAAGTATTACGTGGATGTATACTACAGGCTAGGGAATACTGGCTATATAAATGAACTTCTTGGTATTGAAGATCCCGAAAGGTGGATCGAAACGCAGGACTTACCAGGTGGATGGGACCACACCTTTATTGCATACGTGGATGAAGTGGAATTTACAGATCAAAAGAAATCCTCAGGACGGCATATTGAGCGTAGCCCACTCAGCAAGCCCAAGAGACAATCCGGAAAAAGTCCCACAGACCTACCAGTCAAAGAGAACAAAACCAGCACCAAGCTGGAGAGAAAATAATTTCGGTCTGACGGGTAGTTCCAAACCAAAAAAATTATATATTTGCACCCCTGAAACTCCAAAAAGGTTTCGGGGGTGTTCTTTAATAATATTGGCCCAGATGGCAGGGCCGACCGTTAAGAAATGATCCTGTGGATCATTTTAGGGAGGAGCCAGCCCGAGGGAGGCCAATTCCGCCATCCTTAATAGGATTGAAAGGAGAGGCCGAAGTTCTTTATGTTATTTAGTCATCAAATGCCCAGATGGCGGAATTGGTAGACGCGCTAGTTTCAGGGACTAGTGTACGCAAGTACGTGCAGGTTCGAGTCCTGTTCTGGGCACTATGCGGCAATACCCGCATAAGATGAAAGTTCGTAAAGTCTTAAAAGGCCATAAAGTAGTTTACTTGTGACTTTGACTTTCGACTTTTGACTCGTTTGCCCAGATGGCGGAATTGGTAGACGCGCTAGGTTGAGGGCCTAGTGACCTTTTTTGGTCGTGCAAGTTCGATTCTTGTTCTGGGCACACAAAATAATTAACCAGCTTTTGAAAGTCGATTCGACAATCAAAGCTGGTTTTTTCTTATAGCAGGATATTTTTGCAGTATTTGACGCATTTGCCGGTCTCTGTTACAGCATCGGAGTCTTCAGGAATCAGGTATTCCAGTTCGATATCACAGTAGATGTCCCAGCCATTGTCCTGAACCAGCTTAAGGATGTCATCCAGGGGAGTGTCACCCTCGCCCCAGGGAGCATTGATGTCTGACGGATCGGCTTCTTTGGCTGTTTTGTCCTTCAGGTGGAGGCTGAAAATGCGGTCGTGCAGCTTCTCGATCAAGGGATTGGGATGTACGCCGGTGGCGCCAAAATAGTGGCCCACATCCAGGTTCAGCATATTGGCAGGTGAATAGGCCAGGTACTCTTCAAAATTGAATGTGGAATCCCTCGGCTGACCGTGGTTGTGGAAGACAGCGTACATGCCGTGCTTTTCGGCAATAGGTCCCAGTCTTTTGCAGGCCTCATGTCCGATCTCGTTACTGACTCCTTCTGCACCCATAATTTTTGCAGATTCAAAGGCGTAGTCGATCTCTTCGTCACTCCACCTCGAAGGTGAAAACTTCACCAAATGTATATTTACCCCGGCATCATCAAACATTTTCTTCAGCTCGATGTATTTATCGGCGGAAACGCTGCTGACTCTCCACTCAGAAATCTTCTTCACGGATGCTTCGCGTTTCTCCAGAAAAGCGTCTTTCTCCTCTTGTGAGAACTCTATATAGTTTTTTGGCCGTCTGAGTTCTTTAGGAGCCCCTGCGTACTCTTCAACCACGCTTCCCATCAGTTCAATGGAGCTGATCCCGGTCGTATGGCAGTAATTAATGATGTCATGGGGTGTGCCGGGCATGCTACGCCAGCTGTAGGTGATAACACCGATCTGGACCCCGTTGAAGTTTGAATCAGGTTTGATGGTCTGGTTTGTGAATCCGGTGAAGAGCATGGAGAGAGCCATGGTTGCCACCATCAGGAATGCAACTCTGGGTACGTTTCTTTTTGTCATTTGAAAATTGATTTTGGTGAGTAAATATTTTCTATTCCGGTATACGGCTGAAAGCAGGATAATAATGGAGAATCTTATCCGGAGTGCATTGTATTTCATAGTATGCTTGCATATTTATTGTGTACGGGTAAAACTAGTAATAAATATAGGTAAATTAGCAGGTACAAGACACTCACTGGAACCCCTTATCAATGTTTGCTTTCCAGGTCACCGTAAAAAATTTGTAATTTAATGAATATGAGGGAGAGTGGTAGGGAGGCCATTATAAAACAGATTACGGACCGTGGAACGGAATGGGACCTGGTGATTATCGGAGGGGGAGCATCCGGACTGGGTGCAGCACTGGAGTCGGTATCCAGGGGGTACAGCACCCTGTTACTGGAACAGCATGACTTTGCCAAGGGTACATCCAGCCGGAGCACAAAACTGATCCATGGAGGGGTCAGGTACCTGGCTCAGGGGAATATTCCCCTCGTACTGGAGGCCCTTCGGGAACGTGGCCGTTTGCAGCGAAATGCACCACACCTGGTAAAGTCACAGGGCTTTGTAATCCCGTGCTATTCCTGGTGGTGCGTACCTTTTTATACAATAGGGCTTACCCTGTACGATATAATGGCTGGCAAACTGGGAATCGGCCGTTCGGTACCTTTTTCAAAAAAGAGGACCATCAAGGCATTACCTTCCATCAAATCTTCAGGTTTACAGGGAGGTGTCAGATACTACGATTGCCAGTTTGATGATTCAAGGCTGGCCATTAATCTGTGCCAGACCATACAGGAGCAGGGAGGTGTTGTACTGAATTATGCCGGTGTTACCGGAATATTGAAGAAGGAAGGAAGGATTTCAGGAGTGAAGGTAAGCGATGCGGAGAGTGGGAAGGAGTATGAAATCAGGGCCAGAGGGGTAATTAATGCTACCGGTGTATTTGTGGACAATATCCTTAAAATGGATGATCCCCGGACTCCTGATGTGGTGAAGCCGAGCCAGGGCATCCACATTGTACTGGACCGGAAATTCATGAATGGAGAGGAGGCATTGATGATTCCCAATACCAGTGATGGAAGGGTATTGTTTGCTGTGCCGTGGCATAATAAACTGGTAGTGGGAACCACTGATGTTGAGAAGCATGAGGCCCTGCTGGAACCGCATGCGGAGGAGGATGAGATAGAGTATATCCTTGAAACAGCAGGAAGGTACATGGTTCCGGCTCCCCTGAAAGGAGATATTCTCAGCCTGTTTACCGGGCTTCGTCCCCTGGCTGCTTCCACTGGTGAAGGGAAGAAAACCAAGGAGATATCCCGGGGACACAGGATCATGGTTTCCGGATCCGGACTGGTTACTATTATAGGTGGGAAGTGGACCACCTACCGCAAGATGGCCGAGGATGTGGTAAGCCGGGTTGCCCGTTTCAGCCTGAACAGTGAAAAAAAATCGCAAACTAAAAACTTGAAAATCCATGGTTATCAGAGGGAAGTGGACTTTTGTGATCCCTTCTACTGGTATGGCTCTGATTATGGGGAAATTTTGAAAATGGTAGAAAAGGATTCCCGGATGGGAGAGAAAATCAGTGAAAGTCTCAACATCATCAAAGCCCAGGTTGTATGGTCGGTTTGTGAAGAGATGGCGCGCACCGTGGAAGATTTTCTTTCAAGGCGAACCCGGGCCATTCAACTGGACGCACGGGAGAGCATCCGAATAGCTCCCATTGTTGCTGAGATCATGGCAGGGGAGCTGGGAAATGATAGGACATGGGTGAAGTCACAGGCTGATTCCTTTACCAGGCTTGCCAGCAACTACATTTTATCCAACTCCCCCAAATCATAACTATTTACACCAAACTTATTGCCATTGCTATGAAACAATTCATTCTTGCCATAGACCAGGGCACAACAAGTTCCAGGGCCATTGTATTCGATCATGCCGGTAAAATGGCGGGTGTGGCCCAGCAGGAGTTTAAACAGATATTTCCTGAACCCGGATGGGTAGAGCACGATCCCACGGAGATATGGAACTCCCAACTGGAGGTGTTAATGGAGGCCCTTTCTAATGCAGGAGTCAAAACTTCGGAACTGGCTGCAATCGGGATCACCAATCAGCGTGAGACGGCCGTGGCTTGGGACCGGAATACCGGGGAGCCCATCTGCAATGCCATTGTATGGCAGGACCGCCGTACAGCCTCATTCTGTGATGATCTGAAGGCCAGGGGCCTTGAAGGATTGATCCGGGAGAAAACCGGACTGGTGATCGATGCCTATTTTTCAGCCACCAAGTGGAGGTGGATCCTGGAAAATGTACCAGGAGCCCGGGAGAAGGCAGAGAAGGGAGAACTTGCAATGGGGACAGTCGATTCCTGGCTGATATGGAAACTCACAGAGGGCAAGGTGCACGTAAGCGATGTTACCAATGCCAGTCGGACCATGCTGTTCAATATCCACTCCCTGGATTGGGACCTGGAGCTTCTGGTCCTGTTCGGTATACCTGTGGGGGTGCTTCCCGAAGTGCGCTCTTCTTCAGAGGTTTACGGAGAGGTGTCGCAGGAGTTTTTCCCGCATCCTGTACCCATTGCCGGGATTGCCGGTGACCAGCAGGCAGCCACATTTGGACAGATGTGCCTCTCTCCCGGGTCGGTGAAGAATACATACGGAACAGGTTGTTTCATCCTCTGTAATACCGGTGAGAAGCCTGTAATGTCGGAGAATAACCTGATTACCACGATTGCCTGGCAGTTGAATGGAAAAACTGTTTATGCCCTCGAGGGAAGTATTTTTATTGCAGGTGCGGTGGTTCAGTGGCTGAGGGATGGACTGGGACTGATCAAATCTTCCTCACAGGTTGAGAAACTGGCAAAAACTGAGGTGGATAACGGCGGGGTCTATTTTGTTCCTGCTTTTACAGGCCTGGGGGCCCCTTACTGGGATCCCTATGCCAGGGGTATGATTGCCGGGCTCTCAAGGGGAACTTCCTCCGGCCACATTGCCCGGGCTGCTCTGGAGAGCATTGCATTCCAGGTGAAGGATGTGATGAAGGCGATGGAGGAGGATGCCGGCATAAAGATTAATGAGCTGAAGGTCGACGGAGGGGCGGTGGTCAATGATCTCCTGATGCAGTTCCAGGCAGACCTGATCGGGATTCCGGTGATCCGGCCCGAAACCACCGAAACCACAGCACTTGGAGCTGCCTACCTGGCCGGACTTGCGGTGGGTTTCTGGAAGGGTGTTGATGAGATCGAGGCCCAGTGGGCAGCGGAAAGGACTTTCTCCTGTACCATCACAGAGGCGGAACAGGAAAAAATGATGACCGGCTGGGCAAAGGCCGTATCCCGAACCCAATCATGGACAGACCCAGCTGCTTAGTTGTCTAACCACTTAACTACCTAACTATTATGAATGAGATTGCAGTAGAATTTTTCGGAACCTTCCTGCTGGTCCTCCTGGGAAACGGCGTTGTAGCCAATGTGGTATTGAATGATACCATAGACAAAGAAATACTTGCTCAGGACCCCAGGCTGTGTACTTGGTGATATTAGAAAAAGCAGCTTACCTTTCATGCCTTTGTCCTTTTCTACTATTTCCCTATATTTAGTTTGTGACACATTCCCGACAATATATCACAGAATCACTAATGCAGACGAACCCTTCAGTTTTACAATCGCAGGTCTTTGATGATTTCTAAGCCAGGAACAGAATGTGTAAAAGAACAACAGTTATAGGTTGCGGCAGGTGGGGCACTTTCCTCGCGTGGTATTCTGCCAGGTGTGGTCACAAAACCATATTATATGGCAGGCCCTCATCCCAAAGACTCCACGAATTAAAGTCGATTCGTAAGAATGAGTATTTAGAACTTCCGGATACAGTTGAACTTTGTGATGATTTAAATGAAGCTATAGCCCATTCCGATTTTCTTCTCATTGCCATTTCTGCTCAAGCTTTACGTGGTTTCTGCGAACAGCTACCTTCAGATCTGTTGGCGGGGAAGACCCTGGTTCTTTGTATGAAAGGTTTAGAACAGAATACGGGTGCTCGATTGACCCGTGTCGTGCAGAGTGCAACCAAGGGGGCTTGTAGAGTTGCGGTTTGGCTAGGTCCGGGTCATATTCAAGAATTCATGCAAGATATCCCAAATTGCATGGTAATAGGCTCCGATAATGTCGAAACGACAAAAGGTCTGATCCAAATGTACTCAAGTCCTCTGATCCGACTATACATTGGACAGGATTTAATCGGCAATGAGGTTGGCGCAGCAACAAAAAATGTTATTGGCATTGCCGCGGGTATGTTAGATGGACTTGAATTATCAGCACTGAAAGGTGCCCTCATGTCTCGGGGATCAAGAGAGATTTCTCGATTAATCAGAGCAATGGGGGGTAATGAACAAACTGTTTATGGATTAGCACATCTCGGAGATTACCAAGCCACACTTTTTTCAGAGCATAGCAATAATCGTGCGTTCGGAGAAAAGTTTGTAACGAACAAGAAATTTGAACGACTTGTTGAAGGTGTACCCACTCTGAATGCAGTAATACAACTCGCGAAATCACATGATGTGGAGTTGCCTATCAGCCAGGCTTTGCACAAGATTCTCAATCTAGGCAATGATCCCAGGGCTGTATTAAGGGAACTGTTCCTACGGCCGGTAAGAAGCGAGATGTAAATTGATAATATCTTTTGGTTTGACTCATATCATTGGCCTCAACCAGTTAGAGCCCAATGCAGTTGTGAATATGGTTGAGCAGTACCTGAAAGCTGCCTACTCATGCCACAGGGCTTTCACCGGATCGGTTCGGGAGATGCGTATAGCATGGTACAACACGGTCAGGACCGCCACCATGAAGGTGGCCAGGGCAGTGATGATCAGAATACCTGCCCCCAGGTTTATGCGGTATGAGAACTCGTTGAGCCACCAACGGGCAATGAACCAGACCGACGGTAGGGCGATCAACAGTGAGATCAGGATATAGAGGGAGAAATCACGGATCATCATGCCGGCAATCTGTTGTTCCAAAGCTCCCATGGTTTTCCTGATGCCGATCTCTTTGGTTCTTCGCTGGGCAGTAAATGAAGCCAGTGCGAACAGTCCCAGGCATGCGATGACAATGGCCACAATTGTAAATACGCGGAATAGTGAGGACATTCTCTCCTCGGCCATATACATGTCTGAGATTGCGTCGTCCACGTAGGTATATTCGAAGGGGTACTGGGGTAGTAACTCTTCCCACTTCTTCTCCATGAAGTCCAGTCCGCCGGTGGGATTTTCAGGCGACAACCTTACCTCCATAGTTGAAAGGTATGATGAGGGAAGGGGTGCCAGTGCCATGGGCTCAATTTCGCTGCTCAGGGGCTTGAAATGGTAGTCCTCCATGACACCAATCACTTGTCCGGCCAGACCCATGAAGGAGAGCGACATGCCCACTATCTCATCCTTGCCTATAATATTTGCCAGAGTCTGGTTGATAATGAAATTTGTGGCGGTATCGGTGAGGAGATCGCCGGGGTATTCTTCAGAAAAGTCCCTGCCCCCGATGAGGGTGATATCCATGGTCTTGATAAAGTCGTAGTGGACCCCGTTAAAGGAGACCAGTACATCCTGCTCCGGATCTTTTCCATCCCAGTCAATTCCACTTGAGTTGCTTCCCACACGGTAGGAGGGCTGCATGGAAGCAGTGGTATAGAGGATATCCGGACTGCTCTTGAATTCACTTCTGAGCTTTTCATACTCCATATTCAGCTTACCCTGAAGCTGGATGCTCACCAGGTTGTATTTATCAAATCCCAACTCTGCATTTCGCATGTAGTTCAACTGTTTTGAAGCCACCATGGCCCCGGTTATCAGGAGTACCGCAAGGGAGAATTGGAACACCACCAGTACCTTCCTCAGCAGTCCGCTCCCCTTCTTTTGATTGGACTGCTCCCGGATGGCTTCGATTGGTTTAAGCGCGGAGAGGAAAAGGGCCGGGTAGATGCCTGCAAAAAAAGTGGTGATCAGAAGTACTCCCAGGATTCCCAGCAGGAACTGGACCGATAAAAGGGCAGCAGGGAGTACATCTTTTCCTGCTAATTGGTTGAACTTATTGAGCAGGAGCAGTACAAGAAGAAATGCCAGGATGATGGAGATCAGGGTTTGAAGGAAGGATTCGGAGAGGTGTTGTCTCACCAGTTGCCCCCTTGAGGCTCCTGTCACTTTCCTTAGACCGATCTCTTTGGCCCTGATGGATGCCCGGGCGGTGGAGAGGTTCATAAAGTTGATGCAGGCGATGATCAGGACAAACAAGGCGATGGCCGAAAAGATGTACACATAGAGAATGGCACCGGGCGATTTGCCAAAGCCGAAGTAGGAGTACAGGTGAATTCCGGAAAACGAGGCCACTGAGTAGTCGATGGTATTGTTCTCTTTATAGATGTTGGTGACCTCGGTGACCTTCCGGTTCACCACCGTATCGATACTTCCCTTTTGGAGCTTTACGAAGGTCTGGATCGAGTTTTGTCCCCACGAATCGGAGTAGCGGTCCTGTGCTTCTATATAGTTCCAGGGGAACAACACTTTGAAACCGAGGATGCTGTTGTCGGGTGGATCATAAATAACCGCTGAAATAGTAAACGGAACTTCCTGGTTGACCAGGATGCTTTTCCCAACTGGATTCTCATCTCCGAAATACTTGGTTGAGACCTCCTCGGTGATGACCATAGTGTTCGGTTCCCGGAGTACACCATCGAAGTTTCCGAATTTCAGATCGAAGGTAAACATTGAAAAGAAGGATGAATCCACCGAGACAATTCCATTCTCAAAGAATTTTGAATCACCGTTTGTGAACAGCAGACCTCCCATAAACGCAGCCCTGCATTGCTCTTCTATCTCTGGTACCTCCTCTTCCCATACAGGCCCCGACACATAAGGGGTTACGTTCACATGGTAGGGTTCTTCTCCCGAATAGTACTGATCTTCTTCAACCCGGTAGAGTTGCTCAAAATCGTTATGGAACCGGTCATAGCTCAGTTCGTGCTGTACCCACAGTAACATGAAGAGGGCGCAGGCGAGGCTGATGGAGAGTCCGGTAATATTAATCAGGGTAATTCTTTTCTCTTTCAGAAGAATTCTGATGGATTGCCTAAGTTTATTAATGGCCATGGAATAGTTTTTTATCAAAGACGAATCAACTTCTAAGAAATTACAGTACAAAAGACTAAATTTGGGTTTCTTTTAAAAAACAAGCAGTTAATCTAAAACTTATTCGGATGAAAAGGGATATAGATATTTTCACCTTCATTGACCATGAACATAATCGTCAGAAGAGGGGTGTAGAGCTTATAGCCTCGGAAAATTTTGTCAGCACCCAGGTAATGGAAGCCATGGGATCGTGCCTGACCAATAAATATGCAGAAGGATATCCAGGGCATCGTTACTATGGTGGCTGTGAGGTGGTTGATGAGGTGGAGCAGATAGCCATTGACCGCCTGTGTCAGCTCTATGGTGCCGAGTTTGCCAATGTGCAACCCCATTCGGGAGCACAGGCCAATATGGCGGTATTTCTGACCGTTCTTGAACCAGGTGATACTTTCATGGGCCTTGACCTTTCCCACGGGGGCCACCTCTCGCATGGATCGCCGGTGAACAGTTCGGGTATCCTTTACAGGGCTGTGTCGTACGGACTGGATGAGAAAACCGGCAGGATCGATTATGACGCTATGGAGAAGCTGGCGCTGAAAGAGAAGCCCAAATTGCTGGTGGGTGGAGCCTCTGCTTATTCAAGGGAGTGGGACTACAAACGGATGAGGGCCATTGCTGATAAAATCGGGGCAATTTTCATGGTGGATATGGCGCACCCTGCCGGAATTATAGCTGCGGGATTACTGGATAATCCCCTGAAACATGCACATATTGTTACCTCCACCACGCACAAAACACTTCGTGGCCCCAGGGGTGGTATTATCCTTATCGGGAAAGATTTTGAGAATCCGTGGGGAAAAGCCACCAAGAAGGGTGTGATCAGGAAGATGTCCTCACTGATCAACTCAGCTGTATTCCCTGGAATTCAGGGTGGCCCGCTGGAGCATATCATTGCTGCCAAGGCGGTCTCCTTCGGAGAGGCTCTTTCCGAGGATTTCAAAGTCTATCAGAAGCAGGTGAAGAAAAATGCCAATGCAATGGCTGAGGCCTTTATGAAGCAGGGGTATAAGGTGGTATCGGATGGTACGGACAACCACTCCATGCTCATCGACCTGAGAACCAAAACTGAAGATATCAACGGGAAGCAGGTAGAGAATATCCTGGTGGAGGCCGATATTACAGTGAATAAGAACATGGAACCCTTCGATTCACGCTCTCCCTTCCAGACCAGCGGCATCAGGGTGGGAACACCTGCCATTTCTACCCGGGGCGTGAAGGAAGATGTGATTCCTATGATCGTGGAGATGATCGACCGTGTGATAATGAACATCGATGACAAAACGAAAATCGAAAAGGTACGTCACGAGGTGAATGAGTTGATGGCCGAATATCCCATGTTTGCCTGACCTGTTTCATGGAGTGGTACACCTATATCCTGGTTATAGCCGTTGGTATTGTGGCCGGGATCATCAATACCATGGCTGCAGGCGGATCTCTGCTGACACTTCCGGTGCTAATGGCAATGGGCCTGCCCCCCAATGTGGCCAACGGAACCAACCGGATTGCCATCTTTCTCCAGAATATTGTGGGGGTTTCAAGCTTTCACAGGGAGAAGGTGATGGATTTTCCATCCGGATTCAAGGTTGGAATTCCCGCAGCCATCGGCGCAATAGCAGGCGCTTTCATTGCTGTCAACCTTAACGATGAGGTGATGAAGCTGGCCATTGCCGGAGTGATGGTTGTGGTCTTTTTCCTGATCCTTCTTAAACCCAACCGCTGGATCAACAGTCATGAAGAACATCCACCAATTCCATATTGGGTGCAGGTAATTATCTTTTTCTTCGTGGGGATTTACGGAGGTTTTATCCAGGCGGGGGTGGGCTTTTTCCTGCTCACCAGCCTGGTGCTGGCCAGCGGGTTTGAACTGGTAAAGTCCAATGCGTTAAAACTGTTTGTGATTCTTTTGTATACCCCGGTGGCCTTGATTATTTTCTTTATTCACGGGGATGTTAACCTCTGGATAGGGCTGGTTCTGGCTGTCGGTAATATGACCGGCGCCTGGCTGGGAACAAAGATTGCCATGAGAGGAGGTGCAAAGTTTATTCGCTATTTTGTGCTTGTGGCCATACTGATCGCTGCCACCAAGCTGATACTGGACGCCTTTAAGGTACTATGATGTATTTGATCCAGCCGGTCTGGCGATAGGCGGCAGCCTGGTCGGCAGTGAACTTACTCTTCAAGGCGGCCTCGGTAACCATATCAGTGATGCATTTATCCTGGAATGTGCCTCTCAGGAAAGTTGCACTTAACACATTCCCATCCCGGTCTACCTTGATTTCCATGGTAATTTCGATCCTCTGGGTCACGTCACAGCCCGACATATTTGGGAGGGGCCATTTACCCTTGGCCTTTCTTGATCCCAGTCCGTATGAGTCAATATTATTTCCAAGTCCACCACCGGTTCCATAGCGGTCAGCATCGGGGCTCCCGTTGATATCCCCCTGGTTTCCTGTTCCTTCCGTTACTCCCTGCGCCCCGTCTGTTTTACCCACTCCCTGGTTCCCAAAGGCATTCTTACCAAGGTTATTGAGCCTTTCAGCCTGAGCCTGCCGTTCCCTTTCTCTGCGTTCTTCCTCTTCACGTTTCTCCCTCTCGATGCGTTCCTGCTCGATCCTCTCTTTTTCGATCCTTTGCTGCTCTTCCCGTTCGCGCTGGATGCGTTCCTGCTCTTCCCGTTCACGCTGAATCTCTTCCGGGGTGGGTTTGGGATCCTCCTTCACCTTCACCTCTTCCACATCCTGTGTATTATCCACCGGTGTGGGATCGGGTGGAGTGTATACCGGCTCCGGAATGGATTCGGCCACCTCTTCAGTGATCGCTTCGGTCTCTTCAAGCACAGGAAGCTCCGGATCACCAGCCTGCTGATCATCCCCCTTTGGTTCATAGGCTCCAAAGCCGCTATCATCGGTACCGAAATTTACCAGGATGCCCTCCTCTTCCGGTGGCGGATCGGGAAAAGTAAGTCCGGCAAACACCAGCAGCAATATCAGCAGTGCGTGATAGACAATGGTTGCTATGAGGCCTCTTCTGTTGAGCTTCATGGTAAAAAGGATTCAATCAATTGGACGGACGCGTACCAAGGATCACTTTGTACGAGTTTCGTTTGGCAATCTCAAGGAAGGCAAATACCTCCTCCATATTCAGATTCCGGTCTGCATTCAGCCTCACTGTAGGGGCTTCGCCGTAACTTTCAAGTTTCTTTCTTAATACACCCTCCAGCTCCTCCAGGTAATAAGACTGGTCATCCACCCAAATCGACCGGTCCGGAGCGATGGAGACCACCAGGGCCGGAGTGGCCTGTGTCTGGTTATTGCTTTCAGGCAGTTCCAGGTCCTGGGCAGCAGGAACAATAAGGGTAGAGGTAAGCATGAAGAAGATCAACAGCAGGAATACAATGTCAGTCATCCCCGACATGGCAAAATTCTTATTGGTCTTATTTCTCGCTTGCAATGCCATTATAACTGTTTTAGAACCACAGTGTAGTCTCTCTCCGCTGCTACATTCATGATCTGTACTGCATCACCCACCGAAACGGAAGGGGAGGTGACCACTTTGATGGTGGGATCCTGAATGCCCATTAACCTGTTTTCAAGGATCGTGCCAAGGTCATTCAGGCTAACGGTTCTGCCGTCAACGGTAATCCGGCTTCCACTGTATATGGTGATTGTGGGAATCTGGGATTCGGTCTGAATGGTAACCTGTCCACGGCTGGGAAGCAGCATCTTCAAGGCATTGGGTGCAATCAGGGTTGAAGTGAGCATGAAGAATATCAGTAACAGGAATACAATGTCGGTCATCCCCGACATGGCAAAATTGTCCATTACCCTGTTTTTTGATTTCAGTGCCACGATCGCTTAATTTGCAGGTTCGTTGAGCAGGTCGATAAATTCGGAGGCTCCGGCCTCCATATTGTTGATAACCTTATCCACCCTTGCCACCAGGATATTGTATGCGAAATAGGCTATAATACCGACGATCAGACCGGCAACAGTGGTGATCAGTGCGGTGTAGATCCCTCCTGATAGCTGGCCCACATTGATGTTGTTTCCGGCGGTTGACATCTGGTGAAAGGCCTGAACCATCCCGATGACTGTCCCCAGGAAACCGATCATGGGGGCACCTCCGGCTACGGTTGCCAGGGTGGGAAGTCCTTTTTCAAGTTTGTAGATCTCCAGTTTACCCACATTCTCGATGGCTGCATTCACATCGTTGAGGGGCCGGCCGATACGGCTGATCCCTTTTTCGATCATGCGGGCCACGGGATTTTCGGTGGCCTGGCATAAGGTGCGGGCCGAATCAACCTTTCCGTCCATGATGTAATCTTTTATCCTGTTCATGAAATTCTGATCCACCTTTGCTGCCCTCTTGATGGCAAACCACCGTTCGAAAAAGATGTAAACGGCAATGAAACTGAGTAGTACAATGGGCAGCATGACCCAGCCACCCTTAATTGCAATGTCGATGAATGACTCGGTGGAGGTTCCTTCTATACTGCTGGTATCCAGATTGGTAACTTGTAGAAAAATCAAGCTTTTCATGGGTGTAATATTTTGATCGAATATATACAAAATAACGGGATATACCCCAGTGTAGTATACCCCGTTATAAGATTTTAAGTTCTTTTATGAACAACTAGTGCAAGAGTTGTGCCTGAAGGTAGTAGGCTCCCGCTCCTGCCAGGTAACCAAGAAGGGCCAGCAAAGAGATCTTTCTCATGTACCAGATGAAGTCAATTTTCTCCATGCCCATTGCAGCTACTCCGGCTGCTGAACCGATGATCAGGATTGATCCGCCTGTACCTGCGCAGTAAGCCAGGAACTCCCAGAAGAGTCCGTCCTGTACAAAATTGTGCGCATATTCAATGGCTGCAGGGTCTGTCATGGCGGCAATGCTGGCAGCATCCTCAATGGGATACATTCCCATGGATCCTGCCACCAGTGGAACATTATCCACAATGGCAGAAAGTACACCAATGGCCAGGTCAATCAGGTAGACGCTGCCCAGGTTCTCATCCAGCCAGCTGGCAAGCACATTGAGCTGACCGGCACTCTGGAGAGCTGCAACGGCCATCAGAATCCCCAGGAAGAAGAAGATGGTGGGGGTATCCACATGTCTCAGGATTGGGATCACCTTCAGGTTCTTCTTAATCTCATCCGACTTATTCATATGCATGATCTCGGTGATGAGCCACATTATTGAAAGGGAGAAAAGCATTCCCTGGAAGGGGGGAAGGTGGGTTACTGTTTTGAATATAGGAACGAAAAGTAGTCCGCATACCCCCAGGATCAGCATGAACTTTTGTTCAAAGGGGGTGGTGAGGATTTTCTCATTGGCATCAATCTCCGGGCGTTTTACATTGCCCTTTAATGTGAAACTGAGTAAGGCAAGGGGAACCACCATGGTCACCAGGCTGGGCAGGATGACATGGCTTATGATTCTGGCAGTGGTCACCTGTCCACCGATCCATAACATGATAGTGGTCACATCACCAATGGGTGACCAGGCACCACCGGCATTGGCTGCCAGTATAACCATGGAGGCAAAGAACCACCGGGTCTCTTTTTCAGAGATCAGTTTTCTAAGCAGAGCAACCATTACGATGGTAGTTGTCAGGTTGTCCAGGGCCGCCGACATGAAGAAGGTAAGGAAACTGAGAATCCAGAGGAGCTTTACCTTCTTGGTGGTCTGAATCCTGTCGGTAATTACCTTGAATCCGTTGTGTTTGTCTATCACCTCAACAATGGTCATTGCCCCAAAGAGGAAGAAGAGGATCCCGGCAGTCTCCCCAAGGTGATGCGTGATCTCATGGGTGGAGACAAAATGCCTCATGGCCGCAATTCCATGTTCACCATGCTCACTGTGTCCGCCTGTGAACTCGTTCCATGCAACACTTAGTCCGCCGCTAAAAATATCATATGCGCCAAAAATATACAGAACCCACAATAGTGTACCGATGGCCAGGGCAGGAACTGCTTTGTCGACACGAAGAGGGTGTTCAAGGGCAATGGCGACATACCCCAGAACAAATACAACAACCATAATAATAAACATAATGCTCTTTTTAAGTTGGAATTAAGTCCGCAAAGATATGAAAGATTTACTCATCCAATTCCGCCTCATCCTTTTTTTTCCTCTTCTTTTTTCGGTTGGCGATGCCCTCTTTGTAACGGGCCATGAGTTGCCTAAGGTTATCGAACTCCTCCCGGTAGGAAATACCTACTCCCTGTTTGTACAGTGCCGTCTCAAACAGCAGTTCATCCCTGGCCCTGTTGAAGGCCAGGATGCTCACATTGTCGGTTACTCGGAACTCCACATCGAAATCGCCCATGATATAGGGATTGCTGGGATCACCCACCGTTGGGTTGGTCTCCTGGCCGCCCACATCCACGTTCCCGCTGATGATGATGCGGTCATCAAGTAATTGCGTCGAAAGGGCCACCTCCACCTCATCGCTGGTGACCTGGTCCCCGGGCCTGTAGTTGATCCCGATGTCAAAATCGTCGCTGATCTGCGATAGCCAGTTGCTCAGCTGGTTGGAGAGCAGCTCACTGGCCGTCACACCGGCGATGGAACTGGGGGTCCCCATATCCGCTGCTCCGTACCCCGTAACACTGTAGAAATTGTTAATCACAAGGAGCGATAGGAACTGTTTCATCAGCTCTTCATCGGTACTGGTACTGTTTTCCAGCAGATTCCGGGTTTCTGCATCGGCTGTGGGCATGGATATTCCTGTGGCAATTGTGGGTGCTTCCAGTTCACCCTGGAGGATCAGGTGGCACTCTACAGGAATTCTTTTCTTCAGATTCTCCTTTTTCTCATCATTGTCCGGATAGAGGTTGTATGGAGCTGCCCGCGTGGTATAGATCGCTTCCAGGTCGACCGATGCGTCCATGGGCGAACCATTGAAGCTAATTTTACCTCCCGGTTCAATTTTAAACCTTTTGTTTATCACATTCTGAAGGGTGAAAAGGTAATCCCCCTGGTTCAGGACCACATCCCCGAACATTTTGAATCCATTCTCTTTATTCAGCATAATCCTGATATTCCCATCGCCACTGGTCTTAATAATGTCCCCCACTTTGGGATCAAAGATTAACTGAACTACTGCATCATTGGTAATATCGATATCCAGTTCCAGTTCAATACCGCCTATTTCAGGTTTCAGACTGACAGGGGCTTCTTCTTCCTTCACCTCTATTCTCGATACAAAAGTGAGAAAGTCGCTGGTGACTACTTCGCTGGCATTGTACAGAGGAAGGTAGAGTGCTGTATTTCGGTTGGTGGAGGCATTGACTTTCAAACTGATGTTGTCGGTGGGGCCGCTGATTCCAACATTTCCGCTGGCAAAGATGGTGCCGTAGAAGACCTCGTTATCCGACGAACGGGTATTCATACACTGCATGTTGTCTGCATTAATATTCAGGCTGATATAAAAATCCTTGAGGTTGGAGTTGGAAATGGATCCGTTTACAGTGGCCCCGTGACCATAGCTGTCTTCGGCCCTGAAATTTTCGAAATAGAAGTTATTGCGGTAGATCCGGATCTGGTCATTAAAAAGATATGGGGTATTCAGATAGCTGAGGGTTGCTGCTCCTTTTACAAACCTGATTGAGCCGTTGAGTTGAGGCCTTTTTAAGTTTCCATCCAGAGTCAGGTTTACGACAGCTTCCCCTGCCAGGTCCCTGGCTATACCTTCACTGTATGGATTGATTGATGCCAGGTCAAAGCTGCTGAGCCTGATATCGAAGTCCAGGGCTTCACTCTGGGGAACAAATTTCCCCCTGGCTTCAACCAACTGCTCTCCGTTAACTTCAGATGTGATTTCAATTTCAAGGGCTCCTTCCGAATCATCCCAATTAGCGTCCAGAAGTGTTGTGCCCAGCAATTGTTGGTTAAAATAGAAGGAGTCAATCTTCAGGTTTGAGATTATAATGGGTACATCCCCGGCTCTCCTGTAATGCAGGTCTCCCGTAATCTCCCCCTGCAGCTCCATATTAAGACCGGTCAGCCCTGTCAGTTGATCCAGGTTCAGTCTTTCCAGTTCCAGGCTGAAGTCCTGGGCTTCCCCGGTAGAGATAAGCCCGTCTGCTATGATTCTTTTTCGGAAACTGTTGATCTCGAAACCATTAACACTTAAGGATCCTTTTTTTGCCAGCATGGCTGAGGGCTGGATATTCCATAGGGTGTCGCTAATTACAAAGTTGCCCGGGTTTATGTTTATCATAAAGCCACGGTCGGTGACTGAATCGGGCTGAAAGGTTCCGCTTAAGCTGATATCTCCACTGAATTCCGGTTTGGAATTGTTGGTCCACTTCATCTCCATCTCTGCGGTATCCTGCATGGCTGTCAGCAGGAGTTCCTGGTTATACACAGCGTAGCTACCATTAATTATTGTGCTGTCCGAATTCATCCGTGAGATGATGCTGCCATCCACTGTCTCTACGTTTGTGGAAACATTATGCCAGGAATTCTCTCTGAATGAAATGTAAGGAAATGCTCCTTCTACCTGGATATTGAGGTTTGAGGGTTCATATGTCCCTGAAAGAGAACTTCGGTCTCCCAACTGTAAAGAGGGGTAGAAGAAATCGAGCAATGGATTCAGCCGTTTGATATCTGCCTGGAAAACAAAATAGTTGCTGGTGTCGGGTAAAGGTTCGGCATTTTGAGCCACATTAAGAAAATGGTCGGCCAGGTTTCGAAAAGAACCGGGGAGAGCAGATAGTTTATATTCGCCTGTTACATCCACATCCATCATTTCTGAACGCAGTTGGATCAGGGAGGCTGAGGGAGTATTCCTGGCAGTAAGGATCAGGTCGTACATCTGCACCTGGGCATCAGTTTTTTCAAAAAGGCTGTTAACCAGTTTTACCTCTCCGTTTAATTCGTCAATGGACCCCCCGGACAGGTCGGTTTCCACAAGGAATGACACAAAATAGTTGGGATCATTCTGGGGAAGGTTCAGGTAGTACGGCCTGGCCCTGGCAACATCGGCTGTAAAACGGTGGACCGGTATTTCACCTGAAAAATCGGTTCTCCCCTGGAAATCAAGTTTAATATTTGGGTCACTGATGCTAAAACCACCATCGAATGTCCGGTTGGTGAAGGCGCCATCAAGGGTGATGTTACTGTATGCATAGTTGAATAGTTCCAGGGTATCGATGGTGCCTTCCAGATCTGCCCGAATCTGGCCCTTATAGAGGGTCCCGCTGGTATATACATCCATATCCAGTTCATTCAGTTTCTCCTCATGGGCTATGAAGTGTCCAAGCTTAAAGTCGTTGGTACGCAGCCGGCCCAGGAAATCCACGCCCCGGATGCTATCCGGTTTAAAGGAGAGGTCCATGACCATACTGCCCATATCGGTGGCAAGCAGTCCGTTTGCCACAAAATGATCGGGGTAGCCGGTGAATTGACCCGCAAAGCCCAGTGCACCCAGGTTGCTCCATGGATATACAGAAGAGACTGAATCTCCGGGGAGCCCCATGATCTCAAGGATGGCTCCTACTGAAGTATTCAACTTCTTAAAATGGAAATCCAGAAAAGTATTGTTGAAATCGGGGAGCCCGATCATCATAAAGTCAAAAGCCAGCGAGCTTTGATCGTCAAAGGTGATCGTCAGGTTGTCACCCTTCATATCATTCAGCCTGCCGCTCACCTCTCCATCAATGTTGATTTCGTCAAGCAATTCAGGAATCCCGGGAACGAAATATGCAAAATGTTCCAACTGAAGACGGGAGTGGACAGAACTGAATTTCAGATCCACCTGGGAAGAGAATTTTTTAAAACCCTGGAAGCTCTCAAAATCGAATGTCAGTAAAGGAATATTAAGGTCAGTTTCACCTGTCTCCACCGACAGATCATAAAAATGGAGGAGGTCCCTGCTGATGGACATATCTGTGGTGATATTCTGAAAAACAAAACCAGAGTTTTCAATTCCAAAAAGTGATTCCACCTCCATCCTCACTGTATCGCGGTATACCTCAAGGTTATTCACTGTGGTTTTCAAATCCATAAGGTGAAAATCACCAAAAGTAATTGGGGTTCTGGGGGAGTTTTTTTCCATTCTCGAAAGAGAGAACCTTGAATCCACCAGATCAATCGAGGCTATATGAACCCGGGCCTTGTGTTCAGGAGGGTTGTGAGGATTTTTCAGATTATCAGTGAAATACTTGATATTGACCACATTTGCACTGTCGATTACCAGGTTCACAAAGACATACTCAGCGGTTATCTTTTTGATGGTAAGCCCTTTGGGATCGGGTCTGAATTGCTTGATCCGGAGTTTTGTCAGGCCAATATATACCAGGGTATCTCCATAGAGATCTTCAATGTAAAGATCCCTGATCTGGACCCTGCGGAAGAAGGAGTAGCTGACCGATGATAAGGATACCGGAACGTTCAGTTCTTCTGCAAGTTGCTCGGTCAGATATTTAGCGACCCTGGTCTGAACCTGGCGGTTTTGCAGAAACAGGAGAGAAAGGGCCGGGATGGCCAAAACCACCAGTACCACTATCAATCCTATTTTCGCTATCTTTTTGATATCTTTGTCTTCTCCAGTAAGCTGAACCTTACAAAAGTAAAAAAAAGTTGTCATGGGCACGACCATTCTGGGTATTGAATCTTCCTGTGATGATACATCTGCTGCTGTATTGAGGGACAGGGTATTACTATCCAATGTGATAGCAGGGCAGGAAGTACATAAGAAGTACGGGGGTGTGGTCCCTGAGCTGGCATCGCGGGCACATCAGCAGAATATAGTTCCGGTAGTGGATACCGCGATCAGGCAGTCAGGCCTTCAACGGGGTGATATTGATGCAGTTGCATTTACACGCGGACCCGGATTACTGGGTTCCCTGCTGGTTGGGACCTCTTTTGCAAAAGGATTTACAGCGGCCCTGGGGATTCCTTTGATCGAGATTAATCACCTCCAGGCCCACATCCTGGTTCATTTTATTGTTGAGCAGGATGGTCAGGATCATGCTCCATCTTTCCCATTTTTATGTCTTCTGGTATCGGGAGGCCACACCCAACTGGTGATGGTTAAAGACCATCATAACATGGAAATTCTCGGCCGCACCATCGATGATGCAGCCGGTGAGGCATTCGATAAATGCGCGAAGTTGCTTGACCTTCCTTATCCGGGTGGACCCCATGTGGATCGCCTGGCAGCTGACGGAGATCCTCACAGATTCACTTTCAGCAGACCTGGACTGGAAGGTTTTAACTACTCATTCAGCGGATTAAAAACCTCGTTTCTCTATTTTCTCAGGGATCAGCTGAAAGAGGATCCGGGTTTCATTGAGCAAAACCGGAACGATCTTGCAGCATCACTTCAGCATACCATTGTTGCTATTCTGATGAACAAACTCAGAAGAGCGGCTAAGAAAACCGGAGTTCGGGAAATCGCCCTGGCAGGAGGGGTTTCGGCTAATTCCGGATTGCGCTCTGCAATGACAGAAGAGGCTGTACTACGAAGGTGGAATCTCCACCTGCCACCCTTTCGGTTTACCACGGATAATGCGGCAATGATTGGCATCACCGGCTACTACAAATATCTTTCAGGCGAGTTTGCTTCCGATGAGATAGCTCCAATGGCCAGGATGCATTTCTGATCTCATTCAAATCTTGGTGATAAAATGAAATTAAATTGGGGCTTGATGCCGTAAAAAATTATTATATTGGAATTATATTATTAATCCAGGATGGACAAACTAGAGTTTCAGCCTACTCAGAAAACACCATACGTATTGCTGGATCCTTCCGGCAAAATTAGATTCAAAGGTCGGTCTATTCCAGAGGATGTTTCGCTCTTTTATGAGGACATTCTGGATTGGATAATTGCGTTCGCATCCTCACCGCCATCATGCACCGAAGTTGATATTGAAATGGAGTACCTCAACAGCGGCACTTCCAAGTATATGCTTCGACTCCTGAAGAAGCTGAAGGAAGTTGATAATGATGGTTACGGCCTGGTAATCAATTGGATATATGAGGAGGGCGATGATGATATCCTCGAGAGGGGAGAGTATTATGCCTCCATTCTGGATCTGAAGATCAACTTCATCGAGATCGAATAATCATTTCAGCATCACTCTTTTTCCCTTTTTTGAAGTATTCTTCCGATATAGTTCCAGTATGCCTGGTGAAAGGGGTATGAGTCGGTTTCCCTGATCACGTCCCGGAAATTGATCCGGTCATGGCACGATATCGGGTGAATAATTGAAGGATCGAACAGACCTGGTTTCTCGGGATGGAACTGAACTCCGAATACATGGGGAAATCTCTCATGTTCAATGGCTTCAATGATCTTGCCATCAATAGACGTGGCTGCAACTACCCACCCTTTGCCTGGTGCCTCAATTGCCTGGTGATGGCTGCTCAATACCAGCGGAGCTATAGGTTTCTTGAATTTCAGGCCCTTGCGGAGGAATGATTTTTTATTCAGGCTAAGCTGGTGAAAGTGGTAGGAGGTGGGCTCATCGCAATCTGTGTGGACCATGCCGAGGTAGTTTCGGTGCATCTGGTCGGATGGCATCTCCAAAACCTCTTCCGCTGTCCACACACTGTATACCTCAGTGGGTATATCCTGGATCATGGTGCCTCCTGTGGCCACATTCATGGTTTGCATGCCCAGGCATATCCCGCTCACAAGGTACTTATCGTTCCTTTCCAGGCAGGGTATCCATTGTGGATTCTGATTTCCGCCAAGAAGGTGGAACAGGAATGATGCTTCCATATAGTGCCTGAATGGATCTGTAACATTGGTTAAGAGGTGAACCGGTTCCTTGTAAAGGATCGGGGGTATGTCTGGTCCTCCCATAAAGAGTGCCCCCCTGGAACGGTCAAACAGCTCTTTGAACAGGGGTGTGCAATCATTGACACCGAAAAGATTTCCGGGCACCAGTTTCCCTGAAATCTCCATAAGGGAAACGATGCCATCAGGATTCTCAGCTGCTTTCTGAATGGCAGATTCATATATGTATGCCTCCCGTGAGTGGTAGACCCCCAGCACATGGTACCCTTCCAGGTTCAACATTCCTTCCCGGGAAAGGTTCTCAATAATATCAAGGTTATAAGCAGTGGGATGAAAAAGAAGAAGGGTGTCCTGCGCCTGAAGGGTGGCAACACAACAGGAGAGGAGTGCGAATAGAATGGTATGTATTCTCATCTTAACTTGGCAGCGAGGTTTTTGGTAAACCTATTCAGATTCTCCATGGTCTCCTCATCCAGTTTCTCGGCTTTGATATTCCCGCTATTTACCTCCTCAAGGAATTTGGAACCCAGGATCGCACGGGAGAAGTTGTTGACTTTCAGGTATTCGGAGTTATTCACAGTAATTCCTTCACGAACCTTGACGATGTGTTTCTTGAAATCGATGGTTGAGAAGAGATCCTCCGGATCAGGGAAATTCTCCATGAAGATCATTTGCTCCTTTCCAAGGTCAATCTTATTATCAAACAGATCTTTCATCAGGCGGTCATGAATCGACTGCTCTTCAGTGTTCCCGAAATTAAGAATGATGTAATCAAGCCCCCATCCGATGAGGATGTTGACCATCATCGGAATACTGTCGGCTCCCGAGGCCGGAAGGAAGTAGCAATCCTTTTTAAAACCGGTGAGGGTGTTGATGGCCTTCAGAAAATAGTAGGTGGCCAGGTCCTTGACAATAACATTGTTGAATGATTTGACTATCTCCTGCTGGCTTAGCCTGGCCCCCATGGTTGAGTAAATGGGGGAGAGGGTATCGGCCGTGGCAGCTTTCAGGGTGCTGGCACTGAAAACCAGGGTCTCACTTCTCATGTCATCCTCGATGGCCCTCTGAACGGCAAGGATGCGGTATAGTTTGTTGACGTCAATCAGATGGGGTGAATGGGTGGTGTAGACGATCTGCATCTGTTGTCGGATATCATCGAAAACTTTGAGAACATCCTCCTGTGCCCGAGCATGAAGGCTTACACCCGGCTCATCGATGAGCAGGACTTTATTTTTCATGTATTCATTCATGGCTGTTGCCTTCAGCTCAAGGAAAAATGAGAGAAACCACCTTACACCCCTGCTTCTTTGTTTTGGATATAAGCGTTCTCTCTCATCCTTGATCCAAAACTCGATGAATGGTTTCCCGCTCTTCTCAGGATTGGTGTGGTCGTAGTGGGACAGTTCAAAATTGATCTTGATTTTATTCTTCTTCCCCACATTCTGTCGCCAGAAATCCTGGAAATTCAGGGTAAGTTCTCCGTTCAGGTTCTCGATCTTCTGCTTCAGGATTCTGCTGGATGGTTGTTGAAAGAAAGAGTATTCCAATCCGGTAATAGTCAGGAAGTTGATGGCAGCCTTATAGCCTTCTGCCCGTTTGTTTGCCCTGATAATATCCTCCAGGTCGATTCGGTTGGGAAGCAATGAACTGAAGTCTTCGAAGAGCTCAAACTCGGGGAGGACCTTGAATAACTCGTTGGCCAGATCCTTTGAATCCAGGTATTTGTTGCGTAATTCAATCTCTTTTTCGGCCGATTTCATTGCACTTTCGAAGTTCATACCGTCAAACACAAATTCCAGACCCAGAAGGTGGGTATCATAGGACCGTTTCAGGGTTTGTATGTCATCCTTCAGTCTTTCAATATCGGCACGATTAATCTCCTCCCTGATCTCGGCAGCTCTCTGCTCCTTGTCACTGGAGTACATCCCGGTCAACTGAAGGATATCTCTCAACGTCTCCTGACATGTGGTCAGTTCCTTGCTTTGTTCATCAATTTGCAGATTCAGTTCCTCCAGGTTCCGGCTGGCATCTGTCTTTAATTTCAGGCCTTTCAGGATTGCCCGTTTTCCATCAAGATGCTTTTTTTTCAGGGTGAGGGCCTCATTCAGCTTAATAAGCATCTCCTCCTCCAAATCCAGCTCTTCTTTGGTCTCCTCCCGCTTTTCCCGGGAAGAGAACTTCCTGCTCCCGCGTTTAAGTTCGCTGATCCTCTGTTTCACAGAGTCAACCTTCTCCAGGGTCAGTCCATGTTCATCCGATGCTTTGTCAACTGCAGCAGACGCATTAGCCACCTCCCTGTTCATCTCTTCAAGCTTTCTCAGGGTCTCGTTTTCCCGCTCTCTGATGTGCTCCAGGGTTTCATCGAAGATATCCTTGAGTTCTGCCTCCATCTTCAGGAAAGAATCCATATCATCTTCCCATACTCTGCTTATAGAGATGTTCTCCAGGCTTCCCAGTACCTGCCTGACCTTGGGATTGAGTTTTTTTATCTCGATGCGGTGATTCATCTCCTTCAGAGAGAATTTGAACTGGCAGGTTATCTTTGGAAGGGAGAGGTCGCTCCGCAGCATGTCCTCGATGAGCTGTCCGTCGTGAAATGCCTTCAATCCTTCCAGGATCGATGTTTTCCCCGATTCGTTCTGGCCGATCAGGCTTGTGATGTTGTCATGAGCCAGTTGTTGCCAACCTGTGTCCACAATGGATCTGAAATTCTGAATCCGAAAGCCTATTAATTGCATGTTTGTGTAATTAGACAAATTTTACTCCGAAAACCAGGATATCATCGATCTGGGATTCATCTCCCATCCAGGATTTCATGGTTTGCTCCAAGACCTTCTTCTGTTGCACCATGCTTTTGTCCGATATACTGATCAGCAACTCTTTCATCGGTCCGTACTTGAACTTTTTATTCAGGTGACCGCCAAACTGATCTGCGTATCCATCAGAAAAAATATATACAATATCATCCTGTTTTAGTTGCAATGTATGGTTACTGAATGACTCCTCTTCTATGGCATTGATACCCACTGGCATCTTATTCGCTTTAATTTCGGTGAGTACTTTCTTCCGTATGTGGTAGAGCGGATTATTGGCCCCGGAGTATTGCAACTCGCGGGTTTCAGTATTGTATACAAGCAGTGCCATATCCATAGCATCCTTATTCTCCATATCCTTGCCCTGCTGGTGAAGGGCATTCATGACTCTCTCCCTGAGCAGGTTGAGGATGGTGGCGGGTTTGCAGGACCCCTTGGCACTAAGAATTTCATTCAGGAAAGAGACCCCCATTATACTGAGAAGGGCACCGGGTACACCGTGTCCTGTACAATCACCGGCTGCGATGATAATCAGCTCATCTTTCCTTGTACAGTAGTAGAAATCACCACTTACGATATCCCTGGGCTTGAAAAACAGGAAGTAATCTGAAAGAATGTTTTGCAGATAGCGTTGACTGGGCAGGATAGCCTCTTGAATAAAGCTGGCATATTTCAGGCTGGCAAGCAGCTCTCTTCGCTGTTCCAGCAGTGTCTCTCTGCTTAGCTCTTTCTCTTTCACTGCGGATTGATTCTTAGTCCCATAACAAGGATATCGTCAATCTGGCTGATTTCACCCATCCATTCAATTAATACCCTTTCAAGTGCTGCCCCCTGTTCGTTAATGGGAACAGATTGCAGATCCAATAATAACTTCTTAAAGTTCCTGGACATAAATTTCTTACCCTTCGGCCCTCCGAACTGGTCCAGGAATCCATCCGAGAACATATAGATGTTATAGCCTTCATCCTTGAAGGTGGTGGCGTTGAATTGCATTTTCTTTTCGGAGACCCCGATGGGCATCTGGTCGGCCCTGAACTGTATCAGCATGTTCTCTTCGTCATGAATGGAACCCCTGGGCAGATCAAGTTCCTCTCCCTTATTTAGTTTTGTCTTCTCACTACGTTTTAGTTTCCTGACCACGTAAAGGGGGTTATAGGCACCGGAATACTGGATCTTCTGATTCTTCATATCAATCGAGATCATGGCCAGGTCCATTCCGTCCTTGATTGTATCCATCTTACTTCCTCCCGACCGCTCCAGGGATGAAATCACATGTTCGCGGAGGGCCTCCATGATCTCATCGGTACTGGAAATCTCCGATTTGATCACAATTTCATCCAGGAAGGTCATACCGAGCATACTCATAAAAGCTCCCGGCACACCATGGCCGGTGCAATCGGCAGCAACGATCAGCATTTTGTTATCTCTTTCTCCCATCCAGTAGAAATCACCGCTTACGATATCTCTGGGCCGGAAAAGGATGAAATGATCAATGTTGTGCTCCTTCATCAGGCGGTCGGACGGCAGCAGGGCACGCTGAATCCGGCTGGCATATTCAATGCTATCTGTAAGTTCCTCCTTCTGTTTCCGGATCTCTGCGGTCCGCTCCTGGATTACCCCTTCCAGCCTCAGGTTTTCCTGGGTGAGCCGTTGGGTATAGAGCCTGATGATGACATATACCAGCAGTCCAGACAGCAGGATATAGCCGATAATGGCTACAATGGTGGCATACCATGGCCTGTTGATCACAAAGGAATAGCTGGCAGACTCACTTTCCTTGCCGTACACGTTTTTTGCCTTGACCTGCAGGGTATATCTCCCGTATTTAAGATTGGTGAACTCCTTGAAGGAGACTCTGTGCCACTCGGACCATGATTTACTGAAGCCCGTCAGCAAGTAACTGTACTGCAGCTTGTCCTCCTGCTCAAAATAGGGTGCTGCCCAGTGGAATTCTATATTGTTGTACCTGAATTTGATAAAAGGTTGTGTATCCTCCTCCTGGAAGAGTTCGATAGATCGTTCCCCCAGCATGTTCACCGTGAAGTTTGCCCCGTTGAAAAGGACCGAATCATTTTCGATCACCACCTTTCGTATCAGGGTCTGGAAGGGAAGTGAGTCATTTCTGGAGAAGGACTTGTCAAAATGGTAGAGCTCGTCCGATTTGCTGAACCAGACCCCGTTTTCGGGATCACTGAAAAACACTTCGGCAGAGGCGGCAGACGAAAGCCTCTGGAAGGGCTTCTCGCTGATTACCTCGAAATGGTCTCCCTTTTTCCGGGTCCTCATCTCGGTCCATCCCCGGAATTCGTTTTCAAAGGAGAACCAGTAGTCCCCGTCATGATCCCGGTGGAAAGTCCGTATGATATTGGACCCCGGGGGCAGCACGGTGTTAAAGAGTGAATCGGGAACAAACTTCTCAAGGAAATAGTTGAATCGGTAAAAACCGTTTCTGGTACCGACCAGGAGATCTCTCTTCTCCGGGTTGAGGAAAACGATATTGTCCTCCTTGGCCGGGAGCCCGTTACCGCCCGAAAAGGTTTTCACCGTGGCCTCCTGTGAAAGTGCTATATCAATCTGAATTACTTTAAGAGGTGTGGAAACCCAGAGATATCCGTAGCGGTCCCTGGCCATGTGATATATCTCGTCATGCACATCACGATAGCGGTAGATCTCCTTCCATTTCCCCTGGGAATACTGCAGTGCCACCACTTGCAAATAACCGGTATAGATCACATCGGGTCTTTCCGGGTCTGAAAGGATGTAGCGGCCTGCAATGTCCGCCAGGTCCACCGGATCCTCAGACGGATCGGACAGTTGGTCCTTAAGATTAGTCACCTGCAGCTTGTTGTCGATAATAAAAATATCAGTGAAAGTTGAGGCCAGCAGCATCGTTCTGCCCGGAGTGGGCTCAAATAGCTGCAGGTCATGAACTTCGGAGGGAATATCTGTCAGTTTCTGGAATTCAGTATTTGATGATGATGAAGTTTTGAAATATAGTCCGCTCATGGTTGAGATGAAGAGCTGTCCGTTGAAATGGACAATATCGTTAATCAGGTTTTTAAAACCGGAACTCTCCTTAAATACCCTGAAGGGATTGTTGGCCTCAATCTTGCTGATCCCTTCCCAGTGTGCGATCCAGACAGGACCGGTTCCATTGAGCTGATCATCGGAATAGACATGTGCAATGGTGTTCTCGATCAGACCTTCCGAATCGGAGATGATCTCTTTTACCTTTCCATCCATGTCCAGGATGTAGAGTCCGTTGGAGTAAGTACACACCAGGATATTCTGATCCAGGAGCTGCATGTAGGTAACCCCGTTCAAGCGCAGTTCATCCATCAGTTCAGGGCTCAGGAATCTGTCATTTACCTCCCCGCTCACAGTATTCAGCAGAAAAACACCACTTACCATGGTACTGACCAGGAAGTGATCATTATCGAACCGAAAGAGACCTGAAATCGATTTCTCCCGGAAGAAATCCCCCCCCGGAATTGTTTCAAAATGCTCTCCTTCATAGACCATTAAGCCTTTTCCCCAATCCAGGTTATAGAGTGTGTTTTCCACAAAAAAGCTGTGATATGGGTCCTCTGGGGTGTCAATAACTGTAACTTCTCCAAGATGAGGGTCATAAACGAAAAGTGCTGCATGGGCACAGAACCAGGTCCTTCCTTCAATAAAATAGGTTTTCCATACCACCATACTGGGAACTCTGTTTCTAAGGGTGGAGTCGTAAAGTGAGCGGAACTGGAGATTACCGGTTTGATCAGGTTCGAGCAGACCGAAATCACCCTCAGCTCCCACATATACAGTTCCATCATCTCCAGTTGCCAGTGAATAAACGGGAACGTTATTGGGTATGGGGATACTTCGCCACGATACCCCGTCATACTCCAGGACGCCCTTTTCATGGTTCCCTACGTAGACCACACCACGGTGATCCTGTGTAATGCACCAGTTCTGTTCATTTCCGCCCGTTTCATGATAGGGATAATTTGTAATGATGGGAACGCCATATTTATTGGGCTGTGCCTGAATAGAGAGAGCAGGCAAAAGCCAGATGACATACAGTACAGGAATGAATCGATACCTCATAAAGGTGATTTAAAACATTCTAAAATATTGAAAATATGTGGTTCTATGTGCAGGAAATACTCTTTTTTATCACCAATCTGCAACCTAAAACCTCTATATTGGTCAATTAACTATCCGGACCTCCCAACGGATCTGCAAATGAGGCCTTATCTGACCATATGGATTTTGCTGTTCAGTTTTCTGATTACACCTGGAAAACTTTGGGGAGAGGAGCGCCCGGTGAAGCTCTCAACCTCAGCGGAGAAAGGCTTTACAAAACTTGTGTTTGATGGAAGAGATTTTCACTTTGAAGCAGCTATAGATCAGGTCATTCTTACCAATCAGGAGTTCGGATATCAGTTCAGTTCCATCGAAATTACGGGTTTTTACCTGAATGGTGAGCCCGGATCCCCGGCACTTCCTCTTAGCTCTCTTCTTTTTGAAGCACCTGATCTTAAGAGGCGGCATATCCGGGTTGAACTCCTGGATTCCGTGGTTTTCGACCTGGAAGAGATGGGAGTCACAGGAATCATTTCACCTGTGCACCAGGAGACCAGGAAGGGAAGTCCCAATCCGGGATTATTGATCGACAGTGCCGTTTATCTCCTTGATGAATGGCTGGGTGGACCAGTCATCAGGGTGGAGTATGAGGGCAGGATGAGGGGCCTTGAGATGTGCAACCTTCATTTCAGCCCGGTCCAATACAATCCGGTACGCAAGCAGCTTAAAGTCTACAGCAGGGTTCGCTGTATCATTGAGAGTGGTCGGGTTCAAGCTGTTCCGGGACTGGCTGACGGGGCATTCTCAAATCTATTCGGGCGGGTGGTGCGCCAGGATAACATTACTGTTCAGAAGGCAGTGGAGGCGGAGCGGCCCATGACCCTGGTGATCCTTTCAGACACCATCTTCAGGGAGGCCTTGCAGCCCCTGGTGGAGTGGAAGTCACGAAAGGGCTTCCGGGTGGTGGAGGCTTACCGGCACGACAGTCTGGCCGGAGGAACACGTAAGACCATGAAAGCATACCTGGAAACCCTGTACCATTATCCGCCGGATGGGATTGCTCCACCCACCTATCTGCTGATTGTGGGCGATGTGGAACATATTCCGCTTTCACAATATTCTGGCCAGGTTACAGACCTTTATTATGCCACATACGACGGTGAGGGAGATTATATCCCTGACCTTTTTTACGGAAGGATATCTGTTGCCTCTCCCAAGCAGCTTGAGGGTGTGGTGGAAAAGATACTGGAGTATGAGCAGCACCTCTTTCCCGATCCCTCATTCCTGGAGCGTTCGGTGCTGATTGCCGGAGTAGATGGTGTCTATGCGGGCACCTATGGTAACGGGCAAATCAACTATGCAGGGGCATACTATCTGAATGCCGGCATGGGCCGTGAAGCTTATCTTTTCCCGTATCCGGAGTCGCATACGAGCGGAGGGGAGATCATAGGGCTGATTTCGGGCGGGGTTGGTTTTGTCAACTACACGGGTCATGGCCTGACCGACAGGTGGGAGGATCCTGCCTTCACCACCGGACATATTGATCAGTTGCAGAACCAGGGGATGTACCCTGTGATGATCGGCAACGGGTGCGAAACCAACCGGTTTTCCGTCGGGGAGTGTTTCGCTGAGGCACTGGTGAGGGCACCGGGAAAAGGAGCCCTTGCCTACATCGGGTGCACCAATGACTCATACTGGGATGAGGATTATTACTGGTCTGTCGGGCTCGGGGCCATATCTTCAAATCCTGGTTATGAAGTGACTACCCAGGGTTATTTCGATAAAGTATTTCACACCCACGGCGAAGCTCATGAGCTCTGGACACCCTCACTGGGTGAAATGATCTTCGGTGGAAATATGGCTGTCCAGCAGAGTTCAACACATCGGAAACAGTTTTACTGGGAGATCTACCAGCTTGCAGGGGATCCCTCAATCGTACCCTGGTTCAGTCAGCCGGCAAAGCAGCAGGTAATCCATCCTTCAGCGATCCCTGCAGGTGTGCAAAGGGTGGATGTTCGGTGTGATCCATACAGTTATGTGGCACTCTCGCATGAGGGCCGCCTCCTTGACGCAAGACATGCTGACCCTGGTGGATTTGTCACGCTGTGGTTCGATACGATCTCTTCCGGAGCACTGGATCTGATGGTTACAGGTGATGCGCATCAGCCATATTCCAGTCAGGTTGAACTGGGCAATAGAAGCGGATCCTATCTGGATTTGCTGGGCCACAAATTTGCAGGCGAATCCCATGAAGAGGACGGGCTGCTTACACCTGGAGAGGAGGTATCACTATCCCTTGAGTTGATGAACAGGGGAGTAGAGGCAATAGTGGGGGATACCCTGTTGCTTACCTGGGATCAAAACAGTCTTATCGTTTCAGATTCCCTCTACCCTATAGACCTGCTTGCAGCCGGTGATACCCTTGTGCTATCGGAAGTATTTCGTTTTCAAGCCGGTCACTACACGGCCGATCAGTCCAGCCTGGTTCTGGGGGTCGGGCTTTCGGGCGGAGGCCCCCGCCTCTTTATCCCGGAAGTTGTAAGTGCTCCCAAACTGGTTTCAAATGGAATTCTTTGGGACGACAGGCCCCTGGGGAACGGAAATGGTATCGTAGAGCCGGGCGAGCGGCTTCTTTGCAGATGGAGACTGCAAAACAACGGGCACTTCAAAACAGGGGAGATCACTGGCAGGGAATACAATTCGGAACAGTCCCTATTTTCACAGATCCATTTTGATCATATCCCGCTTATCCACCCCGGAGAGGAAGCGGATCTGCAATTCTCCTTTCAGGTGGCTGATTCTGGAGAAGGAGACTGTCTGAGCGGATATCTAAGTGCGGGAGACATCTATTCTCTTGTTGAGGATAGCCTGATGCTGAGTATCGGTCGCCATTTTGAAGATTTCAGCCGGGGAGTTGCCGACAGCTACCCTTTCGAGAACAGATCACCCATCGGGTGGCAGGTGGAGCAGGGCAGTGCACATTCACAAGACAAAGCATTAAGGTCAGGGAGAGTTTCTCACAGCCAGGTCTCTTCCATCTCCCTTCAGTTTACTACCTCAGAAGTGGATACACTGAGTTTTTATTACCGGGTATCTTCTGAGAAATACTATGATTTCCTGGAATTGTCTGTAGACTCTGCTATTGTGAAGAGCTGGTCCGGCGAGAATGTGTGGGACCATTATGAGGTGATCCTGGATGGCGGTTTTCATGAGATTTCCTGGACCTATCGAAAGGACAAGAATGTAAGTATGGGAGAGGATGCTGCCTGGATCGATGATATCTCATTCCCGGTATCGGCTTTCAGAAAAGGAGACCTGTCACTGATGGCGATTGAGAACCGGGATGCTGCTCCATGGGAAAAGAGTGTTGAGCAAGTGGAGATCAGGGTGGGTAACACCTCGGCAGATACCCTGGAGGGATTTTTTGCCCGGTTTTTTCTGGACGGGATCCCCTTTTCCGAAGAGAGCAGCAGAGAGGTTTTAATGCCCGGGGAAGAGGTGATATTCTCACCTGCTTCGGGTTTGTCACTTCCCGGTACAGGAGTCTATATGCTTTCGGCAGAGCTTATTGACTCTTCGGGCTACTCCGGTAATAACAGGCTTGAAAAGGAACTGCTGAGGTATTCCTTCCCGGATATCTCTTTAGCAGCTGCCCGTATAGTGCAGAATAGCAATGGCTACCCCGATGTAGTAATTACCATTGAAAATACGGGTAATATCCGGGTCGATTCTATGGAATTCGGGGTGTGGCTTGATCAGGAGCTGCATAAATCCGGTACACGCTACCTTGGATTGGCACCGGGCGGGATTGTTGAGGAGATATTCATGCTCGCTGAGCCCGGAGACCAGATCATCTCAGGCACCCATGAGTACCTGGTCAGGATGCTTACAACAGACAGCATCCAGCACAACAATGAACTATCCGGGGTGCTGACCTGGTATCCGGAAAGTATCGGGAAGGTCCGGGAAACTCTCTCCTGGATGGTATTTCCCAATCCTTCAAGTGGCACTTTCTATATATACCTGGATCAGCCTGCAACAGAAGAACTTATTTTTGAGCTGTGGAGTATTTCCGGACAAATGGAAGGAAGGTTTATTGTGAAAAAGGGTGAGTCCTTTTGCATGATACCCTCATGGACGATAAAACCTGGCATTTACCTTCTCAGGAACGTGGAGAGTGGAACAACGCTCCGTGTGGTCTCATTGGTCACTTATTAGTCTCAAGTCAAAGATACCCCCTTTAATGATGTAGCAGGGATCCCCGCACTCCTCCGAGTAGTCCTTAAGGATCATCTTATCGGCATCCCAGGCAATGATAGTAAGCGGCCCGGTTTTATACTCGGCCCTTACCGTATAGCTGGCGCCAACTTCTGAATACAGGTTGAATTCTTCGGTGGTGGCTGTATCCTGCCAGTCGATCTCACCCCGGGAGTCTCCCCGATAAAAGGTCAGGGGCACCGAATCCTGTTCAGGCCTGATGCTTACGTATACAATCAGTTTTGCGCTGTCGGGTTTGAAATCAATACATTCATAACAATCCACGGTCCCGATCCAGTTCTCCGGCTCACAGCCAGCAAAGTTTCCTGCCAGTAAAAGCAGGAAAATGGCCATTGACGTGAACAGGAAGGGCCTGTTTTTACGGGGCATAACTGATCTCCTTATATTCATAGGCACTGTTTTTATAGGGGATTCTCACATAGATGGTGATATTTATTTTCCATCGGTTTTCATAAAGGGTTCCAAAGGTGTATCTTTCAACGCCGGTTTTCAGCCCGGCCCATTGGCCCCTTAAAAAGAGGCCTGCCGACGGAACCAGGTTAAACTCTGCAGGCGGCCGTTGTGCAATTCCCTTGTATCCGGGGAATGAGAGCATTCCATAGATTCCTGCATAAATGCCATACTCCAAACCATTTGGATCCCTGACCAGAGTAAAGTATTTTCCAGCTCCGCTGGTCCATGCCGAGCGTTTTTCACTGTACTGGTGGATCAGGGTATCATTGATCTCCACCTGACGCGTTTGGATAACCGTGCGGATATCATAACCGGTTTCGGCAAAAAATCCGAATTTTCGATCCTGCCACCAGATTCTTCCCTGCATCATATATTCCTGAGAGCCAAAACTATTTCCCCATCCAACGCCGAATTCTGAAAAATCGGGACTGGGAGAGGGGGTGGCCCCTTTTGCTTTCAGGAGCTTTCTTATATCATCCTCCTTTTGCCTTATCGACAAGTCGTAGAGGTTCTGGTTTTTCCTGATGACGTGATGAATATTAGCCCCGCTGTCCACAAGCACCCTGGCGGCCTTAGTCTCACCTGTCATAACTGCATGTGCAAGTGGCGTGTAGTTACTGCTGTTTACAAGCTCCATACCTGCCCCGTACTCCAGTAGCAGCTTGATCATCTCCATGTTTCCATGCTGGGCAGCAACCATCAGTGGAGTGTTCAGTTTTATATCCCTGGAATCGGGTCTGATCCCGGTCTGTAACATAACATCGGCACACTCCAGGTGTTCCATGCAGACTGCGGTCATCATGGCATCATTTCCGGCCCGGTCCTTCAGACTGTCTGATGCGTTGAAAAAGAGAAGCAGGTCTGCCATGGAGTAGTCGTTCAGGGCTGCTGCATAGATCAGTGGAGTGCCCCCGTACTGATCACAGTGGTCTGGATTGGCCCCCTTTTTCAAGAGGATATGGGAAGCGCCAAAGTGCTGATTCAGAACAGCCACCATAAGGGGGGTGGTCTCCTCCACCAGGGTAAGTTCGGTATCCGCACCGTTCAGCACCAGGAGTTTCACCAGGAGGGTATCACCCATTTCAGCGGCATACATGAGTGCAGTTATGCCGCCCTCTGCAGCAGCATCCGGATCAGCCCCCCTCTCCAAAAGGAACAATACACTGGCCGGCTGATTCCTTTTGACAGATTCCACAAGGTTCCAGTCATCCTGACCAATCCTGAAATAGGAGGTGTCGGTGAGGATATCCAGGCTGTCGGACTGCGCTTTGAGGTTTGAATTCCCTGCGAGCAGGAGTGCCAGGCTTGTCAGCAGTGCCGGGATATATTCGATTCTGATTTTTCTATTCACCTTTTCGTTTGACTCCGTATCCTTTATCCTTCAACATTGTTGCGACCCGGTCCCTGAAGTCGCCCTGTATGATGATCTCCCCTTTTTTGGCTGTACCCCCTGAACCGCATTTGCTTTTCAGCTCTTTTCCCAGGCTTTTCAGCTCCTCTTCACTTCCGGTGAAACCTTCCACCAGTGTGACAGCCTTGCCCTTCCTGTTCTTTTTATCCAGGGAGACATAAAGCTTCTGCTGCCCGGGGGGAAGGGTTTCCCGTTGCGCATTTTCCTCTCCCTCATATTTAAACTCCTGATTGGTGGAGTAAACCACCCCCAGCCTCTTTTTCCAATCGTTATCCATTCTTGAAGCCTTTTGTTCTGCTAATTCCCCAATTCCAGCTGATTCCTGACCAGGTTGAAATAGTAACCCTTTTTGGCAATCAGGGTATTGTGTTTGCCCTCTTCCACAATCCGTCCCTGGTCCAGTACGATGATCTGGTCCGCATTTTTCACAGTACTCAGTCTGTGTGCGATGATCATAACAGTTTTACCCTGGAAGACCAGTTCCATGTTCTCCATGATCCTCTTTTCGTTATTGGCATCCAATGCACTGGTACCTTCATCCAGGAAGAGGAATCCTGGATTCTTATAGACGGCACGGGCAATCAGGATACGCTGCTGCTCTCCTCCGCTGAGTGTGAGCCCTTCCTGTCCGATCCGGGTGTTGTATCCCAGGGGCAGCCGGTCGATGAAATCATCTATGCAGGCCATCCGGGCCGCATATAGAAGCTGATCAGGTTTGATGGTCTCTTCACCCAGGGCGATATTACTTGCAATGGTATCTGAAAACAGGAATCCGTCCTGCATTACTACGCCGCATTGATCTCTCCAGAGATCAGGCGACATCATCCCGAGATTCATATCTCCTACCCGGATTTCGCCTGAAGCGGGAGGGTAGAATCCGAGCAAGAGTTTCAGGAGTGTGGTTTTTCCGCTGCCGCTAACCCCCACAACGGCAGTAACTGTATCCTTTTGAAGGTTCATGCTGATATCCTCCAGCACATTTCTGTTTATGGCTCCAGGGTAGCTGAAACTGAGCTTGTTCACGCTCACCCTGTCGATTGAAGGAAGCACTGCTATGCCGGTCTGTTTTTGGAATTCATCCTCCAAGTCATGGATTTCTCCGAGTCTTTCAAGGCTGATCCTTGCATCCTGGGCACGGTGAAAGAAGGAGATCATCTGTTCGATTGGTCCGTTTAGTTGTCCAAGAATATAACTGACTGCCAGAAGCATACCCAGGGTCATGCTTCCGTTAAGTACGGCTATGGCAGCAGTAACATTGATAAGGATATTCTTGGTTTCATTAATAAATACCCCACCAGCCTCCTGGTTCTGGTTCAGCGAAAGGGTCTTCATATTCACCCGAAACAGTCCGGCCTGGATCTCTTTCCATTCCCACTGTTTTGTGCTCTCTGCATTGTTCAGTTTAATCTCCTTGATACCATGAATGATCTGGATAAGTTTGCTCTGGTTTTCGGCCTGCCGGGAAAAAAATTTATGATCCAGGGAGCGACGTTTCTTCATAAAAAGGGTGATCCATAGGAAATAAAGGGCAGCTCCGCCCAGGAAGATCAGCAGGATTTTCATACTGTAGATGGCCATGATTATGGCAAATACCAGGAGGTTGAACATGGAGAAAAGGATGGTCAGCGACGAAGTGGTAATAAATGATTCGATTCGCCTGTGATCGCCCACACGCTGGAGGATATCTCCGGTCATTTTGGTGTCGAAAAAGCCCACAGGCAGTCGCATCATTTTCACCAGGAAGTCGGAAATCAGGGAGATATTGACCCTTGTACTCAGGTGAAGAAGGATCCACCGGCGTATGAAATCGATCCCCATCTGAGAGAGGATCAGAATGAACTGGAACAGCAGGATAAGGTATATGAACGAAAGGTCCTGGTTGGTAATCCCGAAATCGACAATGGACTGGAACAGAAAGGGCAGCAGGAACTGGATGGTGCTTCCCAGGAGCAGCCCCAGCAGGAGGTGGTAAACATATTTCCTGTAGGGGGCAAGGTAACGGTAGAGGTACCTGAATCCAGTCTTCTTAACAGGTTCATCATCCTGGTTCAGGAAATCAGGGGTGGGCTGTATCAACAGCACCGATCCCTTTGATTCACCCTCAGTCCTTGTGCTGATCCATCCTTTAAGGAACTCCTCTTTGGAGTATACCGTCTGACCGAATGCGGGATCCGATACATGGACCTTATCTTTCCTGATCCTGTAAACCACGATGAAGTGGTTCTGTTTCCAGTGCACGATTACCGGTAGTGGTGCTTCAGATCTAAGTCGTTCCCAGGTAAGAGAAACCCCCATCGTTTGCAGGCCGATGGCCTCTGCCGCACGGGAAAGACCCAGCAGGGAGACCCCCTCCTTGTTGAGGTGGGACTTCTCCCTCAGGGTCTGGAGGGTGAAGTGTTTTCCATAATGGCGGGCCACCATCCTTATACAGGTAGGGCCGCAATCCATTGAGTCAAGCTGTTTGAAAAAGGGGAACGAAGACATATGCAGGATCGCTTATGCCTCCTAAAGTAAGAAATATTTTTTCAATTTTTTTTTCAATTTATGAGCATCCTCCTGATAAGGACCCGGAAGTTCTTCCAGGTGAGTCAGCAGGGCAAGCGCCCCGGATGTTTCACCTGCTTTTACCAGGGCAAGGGCACCATACCATGAGATTGCCCGGTCCAGCGTGGTTCCAGTGCCTGTTCCGGCTGTTTCCACCCACTTTGGAAGAGTCCCTGTTTCGTCCATCTCCATGGAGGAAAGCAGGTTAAATAGCATTGCATAACGGTCCCCGGGATTCTCTGAAAGCTGATCCGCGGTCACTCTCCTGCACTGTTCATAATCTCCTTCCTGCCAAAGTGCAGCGGCAATATGATCCGCTTCACCACGGGTCTCCTCCCTGATTGTTTCTAAAACAGGATCTTCTGAGGGTTTGTAACAGAAGGCGTACATTCTCTCAGTACTGCGCCCGGTTTCCATAATGGTGACAAGGACCGTCACAGATGCAGCCAAAGCCAGGAGTATATACCACCAGCTTCCCGACCTGTGCTTTCCGGGAGTCTCCCCGGGACGGGATTTCTCCATGGCCGTACTCAGCGCTGAACTGAATGCCTCCTCGTCTCTTCTCCTCAACTGAGCCCCGATCATCCTGAAAGCCGAAGAGACCTGTGAGAACTCCTTCTCAAGTTGAGGATCCCCGGCCAGCTCCCTTACAAATGAGCGGGATTCTTCCTGGGACAAATCCCCGGAGAGGTATTTAATCATATGGTCAACGGACTTCATCTTTTAAAGTTTTAAACAGGGGGTCGCTCATCATCCTTTTAATCAGGCTTTTTTTACACCTGTATTTACGGTCAGCCGCATGGTGCAGGTCTTTGTAATTCATCTCATCACGGATCTCATCCACGGTATGGTTGGTGAAAAACATGGAGAGGATCTTCTGGCAGTCTTTACTGAGCTCCCTGAAGTGTTTGTCAAATATTTCCTTCAGATGTTGCTGAAGCAAGGGGTCCTCTTCCAGTCCCGGATCATTGACCATCAGAGGCTGCTGCCTGAGTTTCTCAGCATGCAGCAGGTATTTTCTTCTATCCTGTATCCAGACTTTTTTGCAGATGGCATAGAGGTAGGTCCCAAACCTGCACGTTAGTTCCAGCTCCCCCTCCCTTATCTTTTTGTAAGCAATAAGCATCGCTTCCTGGAAGACATCCTGCGCCTCATCTCTACTCCCGCTGTTATGTATTACGAAGCCCTCAATCATTGGGAAATAGGCATCATAAACATACTCCAGTATGGCAGAATCATGATTTCTGATTCCGTTGATAAGACCTGTTTCTGAGTATGCTTCCTTCATTAAAAAAGATAAAAAAAAGGCATGTGATCAAACATAACCTGCCCGGATAGTGATAGTATTATTTAGCAAGTAGAAAAGTAATATACCTTTCCCAAATGCAATAGGACATATTCTTAGGCTTAATGTATTCAGCAGTGCCCTTATCAGCGTGTCGGCATCATATTTTTTAAAAGGGGAGCTTGGAAAAGTCCACATTCCCTCCTGAAAGAATGACGCCTACCCGGCGGTTCTTAAACTCTGAACTGTTTCTGAAAAGAGCGGCAACCGCTACTGCGCTGGAGGGTTCGATTACGATCTTCATTCTCTCCCATATGAATTTCATGCTTTCAATGATCTCCGATTCCTCAACCCTGATGATCTTGCTGACAAATTTCTGAATGATTGGAAAATTCAGATCTCCAAGCTGTGTCTTCAGTCCATCTGCAATTGTTTTGGGGTTGATGCTTGGCTGAACTTTTCCGGTCTTAAGCGACAGGTACGCATCATCTGCTCCAAAAGGTTCAGCCCCAATGGTTTCAATGTAGTAACTGAGATGGTTGGTAGCTATTGCAGTACCAGCAATCAAGCCGCCGCCGCCCACAGGAGCGATCACAACATCCATGGTTTCCACCTGCCCGGCCATCTCCATTACCGCAGTTGAATTCCCCAAAATAACATTGATGTCATTGGAGGGGTGGATAAATGTGGCCCCGGTCTTCTTCTGTTGGGCTGCCATGGTGGTCTCCCGGCTTTTAAGTCCGGGAGCGCACTCAATTACATGGGCTCCATAACCCTCAACTGCTTCCCGTTTGATCCGGTGAGCATCTGAAGGCATCACTATGTAAGCTTTGGTTTCCAATGATCGGGCCGACAATGCAAGTGCAGCGGCAAAGTTCCCGGAAGAGTGTGTGATTACACCCCTTGCCCTTTCATCTTCAGATAGTTGAAGGATAGCATTGGTGGCCCCGCGAAACTTGAAGGCTCCCATGCGTTGAAAATTTTCACATTTAAAGAATATGGAGGCTTCAAGCATCCTGTTGATAGTGGAAGAGGTGAGCACCGGGGTATTGTGTACATAGGGAGAGATCCTCTCTACAGCTGCCTTTACATCCTTCAGGGTAGGTATCATGATATTTCGGGATTAGTATATTCCTAAATATAGGGCTATCAATCCAAAAAGTAAAGGCTAATGCCCGAATCTGTACCTGACTGTAAGTCCGAAATCCAAAAAATCGTAGCCGAAACTGCGATAAACATTGACCATTGGCCTCCAGTCAAAGCCGAAATTCAGAGGTGTTTTACGAAGGGTGTATTCAATCCCCCCCACGGCTTTTAAACCCAGTGAAAGTTCCTCTTCCCACTCACCTCCAAAAATACCGCCCCCGAAATAGGCCAGCCACTGGCTGCTGCGAAAGGGTTCTAAATGAAATTCGAACAGGCCGGAAATGTTTAGCCCATACCTGTTATAACCCACATCAACCTCAATGGCATTCATGCTGTGCAGGAAGAATCCTTTATAGTTCAGGCCGCTGGTGTAACCGGCCCTTACTCCGCCTGCGTGTTCATAGGGTTGTGCCTGCATAGAAGCTGGCAACAGCAGAATTCCTATGACCAATGGGAAAAGATAAGGTTTCATAACTACTTTGCTTATTGAATGAATCCCTTCAGTTCAAATACAGTCTCTGTGTAGGAGGGAATCTTTAAGCCCACTGGAAGCTGCTTGCTTTTAACGATGGTTGTCTCGATTACCAGTCGCTGTCGGGAGAGGCATTTTTTTAGCCATCCTGAAGTGGCATCTGTATGGAAGTCATAAGTCTGGGTTCCTGATACTGTGGAGGTTACCTCTCCAAGGGGGACGGTTTCGGAATACTTTTTCAGGGAGTTGATCATGCCCATGCCCTGGATTGTGACCACCTCTCCGGTTGTTTTTGTCAGGTAGTACCTGTTTGTAATATGGACAGGTTTGGTGTTGAAATAATAGGTGAGGTCCCGTGTCCAGTTCCTGATGGGCTGAACTTTGGGGTAGATGCTTACGAAAAGATTGAAGAGGCTCTGAAAGGCATCGGAACCATAGGCTTCATGCAGGGTACCAAGGCTCACTTCCAGTTGCTGCTGGTCCTCCTGGGGATATGAGGCCAGCTTTCCGAAAATTTCAGGCAGACCCTCAGTGGATAGTATTTCACCGGATTCACTCATGATCACCCGGAACCACTCCCCCTGAAGGCTGTCCACCAGCTCCGTCAGAATGGGATTATTTCCGGTTTTCGAATTAATGTCAATGCCCATGTCCATAGCCAGCATTGAGAGCAAAAGCCTGGCGTAACGAACCGACATGTGATAATGCCCGGCAGGGGAGAGGGAATCTACCCTGAATTCCAGGACCATCTGGCTGTACATGCTGATCTCCTCGCTGTTCAATGATTCTGAACTGGTGTTTTGCTGCATCTCAATTTCAAGGAAGTAATGGTTCCCGGGCAGCAAATTATAGGACAACCTGGCATCCTGTGAAAAGGAGGCCTGCGGATTGATTACCAGCAGCAGAAAAGCGAAGATTAAACCTGTGTTTTTCATTGGGCGGATAAAAATAGTAATAAAAGAGATAAAAGATTTGTTATTCAAATAACAATGTATACTTTTGTGTCACTGCGAAGCTGGTTGTCCCGGCTTCAAGGTATCTGAAATTCATCTGATCCGAAGGAGGTCCTGAAGGTAAAGAGCTAAAGCTGAATTACTTCTGTTTTTACTTCCGACGGCTCGTAAATCGAAAGAGAAATGATCTACGATCCACAGGTTTATGCCATTGAAGACAAAGCGATGGTCCCTTTTATCTCGAAAAGCGAGATAGAGAATATATTGCAACAGGCAAGGCCCGATGCTATAACAGTCAGAAAGATAATCGCCAAATCGCTGGAAAAAAAGCGGCTGAGCATGCAGGAGACAGCCATCCTGGTCAATACCACCGATCCCGCACTGGTAGAGGAGATCAAGCAGGGAGCCCGTACACTCAAGGAGAAAGTATACGGAAAACGGATTGTCCTGTTTGCACCTCTCTACGTGGGGAACCTCTGCATTAATAACTGTGAGTACTGCGGTTTCCGGAATTCAAACAAGGGCCAGAAACGTACCACCCTTACACATCCCGAGCTGATTAATGAGGTGGAGATACTTGAGGATATGGGGCAGAAGCGGCTGATCCTTGTCTATGGTGAGCACCCCAAATACAATCCTGAGTATATTGCAGATACAGTACGAACGGTTTACAAGGTAAAAAAAGGGAGTGGTGAGATCCGACGTGTGAATATCAACGCAGCGCCACTGGATATCAACGGATTCAGAACGGTAAAGGAGGCAGGCATCGGTACCTACCAGGTCTTCCAGGAGACCTACCATCGTGGCGCTTATGCCAAATATCACACAGGAGGTGTAAAGAAGGACTACGACTGGCGCATTTCTGCACTGGACAGGGCTCAGGAAGCGGGGATAGACGATGTGGGGATTGGTGCGTTGTTCGGATTATATGACTGGCGATTCGAGGTCCTCGGGCTCATCAGGCATGTAAACCATTTTGAAGCGGTCTACAATGTGGGCCCTCACACCCTCTCATTTCCCCGCCTGAAAAGGGCTTCCAACATGAAGTACGATACCAAGTGGGAGGTGAGTGATGAAGATTTCACAAAGATGGTGGCCATCCTGAGGCTGGCCGTTCCCTATACGGGGCTGATTCTGACTGCCAGAGAGCCAGCCGATATCCGCAATGAGATCCTTGAGTTCGGAGTTTCACAGATCGACGGGGGGACAAAAATTGAGATGAAAGGGTATTCTGAAAAGGAGAAGGAGCAGGACCTGGACGCGGAGCAGTTTGAAATCAGCGACAACCGTCCGCTCTCCAAAGTGATGGAAGATCTTATCGAGAATGAATATCTGCCCTCCTTCTGTACCGCATGTTACCGCACCGGACGTACCGGGGAGCATTTCATGGAGTTTTCAGTCCCCGGCTTCATCAAGCGATATTGTACTCCTAATGCCATGCTTACCCTTGCCGAGTACCTTGAGGATTATGCGCAGAACGGAACTAAAGAGAAGGGATACAGGCTGATCAGGAAGAATCTGGATGAGATGAACGGAGATAAATTTAAAGTAAAGCTTGAAGAGCGACTCGAAAAGGTGAAACAGGGAGAGCGGGATCTCTACTTTTAGTTGGCCGAAGTTTCTATATTTACGGGAACTAAATCAAATTATGGCCAGTACATCACAAAAATCCTTCGGAACCTCTGCGGTTTTTTTTACAGCGATAGCCACCATCCTGGGAGCCGTACTCTTCCTGCGCTTTGGATTTGCTGTGGGGACTCTGGGCTTCTGGGGGGTAATCGGTGTAATCCTGCTGGGGCATTTGGTGACCATGCCAACAGCCCTGGCCATCTCCGAGATAGCTACCAATAAGAGGGTGGAGGGAGGAGGGGAGTACTTCATAATCTCCCGCTCCTTCGGACTCAATATCGGGGCAACCATCGGATTTGCCCTGTTTATCTCCCAGGCCATCTCTGTGGCATTCTACATCATTGCATTTACTGAGGCCTTTGAGTTTTTCTTCAACTGGGTGGGCAACCGGTTCGGGCTCTCCATGCCCCGGCAGGTAATCAGCATCCCTGCCATGATCGGGCTCTCGATGCTTATCCTGAAGAAAGGCGCATCGGTAGGAATGAAGACCCTCTACGTGGTAGTGGTCATCCTACTGATCTCACTGGTAATGTTTTTCCTGGGAACCACTGAGCACAGTCAGACCCAAACATTTTCGCTCCTCTCCCCGGGGAAAGGGGATATGGATCAGTTTTTCGTAGTCTTCGCCATTATCTTTCCTGCCTTCACCGGCATGACCGCCGGGGTTGGGCTGTCGGGCGACCTGAAGAAGCCCGGTAAGTCGATTCCGCTGGGTACCATCCTGGCTACGGTGACAGGAATGATTGTCTATTTTTTCATTGTCTGGAAACTCACATCTTCGGCCAGTCTTGAAACCCTGAGGGATCCGGAAAACCAGCTGGTCATGTCCGATATCGCTATCATGGGTGGACTGGTGATACCGCTTGGACTGGCCGCATCCACCTTTTCATCGGCCATCGGGTCCATCCTGGTTGCCCCCAGGACACTACAGGCGCTGGCTGCGGATCGTTCATTTCCTTCAAGGCGGGTCAATAGCTTCCTGGCAAGGGGAAGGGGAGAGAGCCGTGAACCGTTCAATGCCACCCTGGTAACCGTTGTCATTGCACTGGTCTTCGTAATTATGGGGGATGTGAACCAGGTGGCCGGGATTATCAGTATGTTTTTTATGGTCACCTACGGATCCCTCTGCCTGATCTCATTTTTGCACCATTTCGGTTCGGCCCCTTCCTACAGGCCCTCATTCCGCTCCCGCTGGTTTCTTTCCCTGCTGGGATTTGTTGCCTCGGTCTGGGTCATGTTTAAAATTGATACCCTCTTTGCCCTGGGTGCCTACCTGATCATGGTCCTGCTATATCTCTTTGTTAACAGGTATCACAGCAACAGGAAAGGGCTGGTATCGATCTTCACCAATGCCCTCTTTCAGCTCAACCGGAGCCTGCAGGTCTATCTTCAGCAAACCAGGAAATCGAGGGGAAACAAGGAGTGGAGGCCCAGCGCAATCTGTATTTCAAAGGATTCGTTCGAAAGAAACAAGGCATTCCAGTTGCTGAACTGGATCAGCCATAAGTATGGATTCGGGACCTACATTCACCTGATAGAGGATTATTATTCAAAGTCGAGCCGGGAGAAATCGGTTCTGGAGCTTGACCGACTCATAAAAAGCTTCATCGGAAAAGGGAGCCATGTTTTTGTAGATACCATGATTTCACCTTCCTACACATCGGCTGTGGCCCAGGCCATTCAGCTTCCCGGGATCTCGGGAATGGAGAACAATATGGTGATTTTTGAGTTTAACCGGGACAAACCGGATGGACTTGCCGCGATCATTGACAATTTCTCCCTTGTCAATGCTGGGAATTTTGATGTATGCATATTCGGAAGTTCTGAGCGAACCATCAACTACAGAAACGGGATTCACGTATGGATCAGGAGCAGTGACTATGAGAATTCTCACCTTATGATCCTGCTCAGTTTCATCATACAGGGCCATCCGACATGGAAAAGAAGCGAAATCCTGATTTTTGATGTATGCAGTAAAGAGAAAGAGGAGGAGACACGTAAAAGTCTTGAGGAACTTGTACAGACGGGCCGACTGCCAATCACATCAAAGAATATCCAGGTCATCTGTGAAGTTCCCAATTCAGATCCCCGCAACCTGGTCAGGGAACACTCCAGCCAGGCCGGCCTCTCCATCGTCGGTTTCCGGGCTGAACGTCTCCGGCATCAGGGAGCAAAAATCTTCGACGGCTTTGAGGAGATGGGAAACATCCTATTTGTCAACTCCCACTCACAGAAGGAGATCAGTTAACTCCCGGTGTTGTACATCTTATCCTTGAGGGCCTTGATCGCTTCATCCTCAATGTAGTCGTCGTAATCCATCAGCTTGTCGATGGTTCCATTGGGGGTCAATTCAATGATTCGCTTACAGGTGGACTGGATGAAGGCGTGGTCGTGCGAGGACATGAACAGGTTCCCCGGGTACTTAAGCAAACCATTATTAAAGGCCTGGATGGACTCCAGGTCCAGGTGGTTGGTGGGCGTATCCAGCATCAGAGCGTTGGCATTGGCCAGCATAAGCCTGGAGATCATGCAGCGCATTTTCTCACCACCAGACAGTACCTCAACCTTTTTGTAGATTTCATCGCCCGAAAAGAGCATCTTTCCAAGAGAACCACGAATGGTAGCTTCAAGTGTATCGGCAGTAAACTGACCCATCCAGTCTGCAAGGATCATTTCATTTTTAAAGAATGCCGAGTTGTCAAGGGGAAGGTAGGCGGAGGTTATGGTTTGTCCCCATTGATAAGTTCCTGCATCGGCCTCTTGGTGACCGTTGATGATCTCGAAAAGTGTAGACATGGCCCTGGGATCCCTGGAGAGGAAAATAATTTTCTCACCCCTGGCGGCCTGGAACTCCACATCCCTGAAGAGAACTTCCCCATCCACACTGGCGCTTAATCCGCTTACATCCAGTATCCGGTCGCCTACTTTCCGTTCGGGTGTGAAAATAATACCGGGATATTTCCTGGTGGAGGGCTGTATGTCCTCAATGTTCAGCTTTTCAATCATCTTTTTGCGGCTGGTGGTCTGTTTCGACTTGGCCACATTGGCACTGAAACGTCTAATGAACTCCTGGAGCTCCTTTTTCTTCTCCTCAGCCTTTTTGTTCTGCATCTGCTGCTGCCTCAGGGCAAGCTGGCTGCTCTGGTACCAGTATGAGTAGTTCCCTGCAAACATCTGAATCTTACCAAAATCGATGTCCACCGTGTGGGTACTGATGGCATCCAGGAAGTGCCTGTCGTGGGAGACCACCAGGACGGTGTTTTCGTAATTGGCGAGGTAGTCCTCCAGCCAGCTTACCGTATCCAGGTCCAGATCGTTGGTGGGCTCATCCAGCAAAAGGTTATCGGGCTTCCCGAAAAGAGCCTGGGCAAGCAGTACCCTGACTTTCTTTTTTCCGCTCAGATCCTTCATCAGGGTATGATGGAGCGCCTCTTTGATTCCCAGGTTGCTCAGCAGGGTGGCGGCATCGCTTTCGGCGTTCCAGCCATCCATATCTGCAAATTCCTCCTCCAGTTCCGATGACTTGATCCCATCCTCATTGGAGAAGTCCTCTTTGGCATAGAGCGTTTCCTTCTCCTGCATCACTTCCCATAGCCGGGAATGTCCTTTTAACACGGCATTCAGTACCGTGTATTCATCAAAGGCAAAGTGATCCTGGCTCAGTACCGAAAGCCTTTCGCCGGGCCCCAGCGAAATGTGTCCGGCGGTGGTATCCAGTTCTCCCGAAATGGCCTTCAGGAAGGTCGATTTTCCTGCGCCGTTGGCCCCGATAACTCCATAACAGTTCCCCTGTGTAAACTTCATGTTTACTTCCTGGAACAGTACCCTTTTCCCAAACTGAATTCTTAAACCTGCAACTGTGATCATATGATAAATAGAATTATGCCATGTTAAAAAGGGTGCAAAGGTACAATTATTTTGCGCAATTCACACAGGTTAAGCTCTCGGGCCTGTAGAGTATTCTTCCTGCCGGAATTTCTTTGCCACATTTAATGCAAATACCGAAATCCTTGGTTCCCACCTGTGATAAAACCCGTTGCAGGTTTCTCATTTTTTCCTCTGCCTGTCGCAAAGATGCTTCGGTCACACTTTTATTATTGATCGCATCCATCCTGGAGATTCGCCCGATGGCACAATCGGGTTCTACAGGCTGAGTTAATTCTTTATACTCTACGATTCTTCTTTCAACCTTTTCAATCTCCTTCAGAATATTCTGACGGACCTCCTCCTTCTCCATAGCTATTTCGTATTATCAGTTTAAAGCGTAAATGGCGAATGATCCCAGCCAGTGACCACCTTCATAATCATCACCCACCAGGTTGGGAAGGGAATGCTTCACATGTTCATTTGCCAGTTCTGCCAGGTGGCTGTATTCGGGGTATTGGGCTGCCAGAGCATACAGCACCCAGGCCCTGCTGAAGTTCAGTCCGTCGAGGTGGACCAGCTTCCCGTCGGTCCGGTCAGAAACCACGCCCGGCTCCAGTTTGAAATTGTATGATTTAAGTTGAGGAAGGAAGTTTTCCATCCACTCCATGAATTCATCCTCATTAAGGATCCTGTGCATCAGGTCAATCTCCTCCAGGCAGGGGGAGAGGAAGTCATACCCGCTGGGTTCCCAATCTATGGGGCATCCTGAATCAGCCATGTAGAATTCCCTGGAACGGGATTCGATTGCTGAAAGCAAGTCAACATTCTCCAGGCTATTTGCATAATCCCATGCAAAACACAATCCGAAGGCCGTATTGGTATGTTCGCCCACCCGGATGGGGTAATTCAGTTTGGGGAGAAATTCAATATATCGCTCTACGATCAAATCGGTGAGCGGCTGAAGGTTCACCTCAAGCTTCTTTCCCAGGGGGTCGTTCCAGTTGTGCAACTCTTCAGCTAGCTTCAGCAACCATCCCCACCCGTAGGTCCTCTCGAAGGTGGTGCTGTGTTCACCCTTGAAGTAGGCTAGCTCGGCCAGGATGTTCCCGGCCGACAGGTTTTCCTGCAGTTTTTTCCGGATCACTTCCTCTTTTTCCAGTTCAGGAAATGATTTTAGCAGCCGGACAAGTGACCAGTGCCCGTGAACCGCCGAATGCCAGTCAAAGCAGCCGTAAAAGGCCGGGTGAAGGCCGTGTGGCTCCCCCAGGTCAGCTTCACTCCCCAATGTCTGCCCAAGCTTATTGGGATACTCGGTTTGCATGCAGGCCAGGGGCAATTCGGCCAGACTGTTTGCCTGGATCAGTGTTAGCCTTACCGGTTCCTGACCTGGATTAAACCCTGGTTCTTCTTTGGAACTGCAGGCACCATGCAGAAATACCAGAGTCAGAAGAAGGAGTATGGGTCCTGTTTTCATGCCCTATAATTATGTTAATCAGTCAGGTTAAAAAATTTATCCGTAGAATTTATAAAGGTATGCAAGAAAATAGTCATATATTTCAGATCTGACTAAAACTTAGCCTAATGGACAAAGCTTCAACCATTGTTCTCGCCTCCTCCCTGATTATCATTATGCTTGGGATGGGTTTATCCCTGGTAATTGATGATTTCAAAAGAATTGTTGTATATCCCAAAGCCATCCTGGTTGGACTGGTGAATCAATTGATTCTCCTTCCCCTGATTGGTTTTGCAATTGTGGTTGTTTTTCCCCTTTCACCTGAAATTGCCATTGGCATCATGATCCTTGCAGCCTGTCCAGGTGGCCCGACCTCCAACCTGATTGCCCATCTGGCCAAAGGAGATACGGCATTGTCAGTGACCCTGACTGCCCTGAGTAGTTTTATCACCATTCTCACCATCCCTTTCATAGTCAATTTTGCCCTGGAGCATTTCCTGGACCATGGACAGATGATCAGGTTGGATGTGATCGATGCCATCAAAAACATCTTTATCATCATCATCATTCCTATCATCATCGGTATGCTGATCAGGCGATATGCTAGCGGTTTTGCAATGAAGATGGCGAAGCCGGTGAGGATTGCCTCGGGGATTGTTCTGGCGATGGTGATCATCGGCATTGTGATCAAGGAGAAGGAGAATTTCGTCAACTATTTTCAGCAGGCAGGTATAGTGGCCCTGTTGCTCAATGTAACAACTATGACTGTAGGGTATTTCTCGGCCCGACTGTTCAGGATCAAAGATAAAAGAGCCATCTCCATATCCATTGAATCGGGCATCCAGAACGGTACGCTGGCCATTACTATTGCTGTTGTCCTTCTGGGGAGCACTGAATTTGCCATCGCCCCGGCCATATACAGCCTGCTGATGTTCTTCACCGGCGGGGTGGTAATCTACATCGGACTGCGGAGAGACAAAAGGAGAGGTGAAGGGGTTATTTAGTTTCGCTTAAGCATTTTTCTGGGAACACATTTGCTGTCTTTGGAACCATGTTGTTTTTTCTGGTGGTCCGATTCTTTTGCAAGACCTTTGAAAACAATGTATTTACACAGATATCCCTGGTAATGCTGATCGCCTTGACTGCAAGAAATACAATCCTGATTGTAAAGTTTCCCAAGTTGAAATTTGATGAAGGTATGAGCATTGTGGAGTCGGCCCGACTCAGGTTCCGTCTGAACTCGTACAGCGCCGTCCAGATATATTGCAGGCCGAATAGCTTTGTTATGTCGAGACAGCATGCATTGGTGTGCACAGGCCATGCGCTTCCCTTCATTCATCATTACCAGGGCCCTTTGACTGGTCAGTGCCGATCTCGCTACACTACAGGCACTTGGAGGAGGGTGGATTACCCCTGAGGATGCTGAATAGACCTTGTTTCAAAGTGTTTTGAATCGCCCCACTCGCCATATCCGATTTCGCCGTCGGCCAGCTGGATACGCACGTC